>JAQXZM010000056.1 GCA_029227215.1 Bifidobacteriaceae bacterium
CAGGAAGTCGTCGGAGATCATGTCGAGGTGATGCTCGGCCTGCGCCACGTCGTCGGCGGGGCCGGAGACCTCGATCCAGCCGACCTTCGCGTGCGGCGCGGCAAGCATCTTGGAAAACCCGTCGAGCGAGAACATGAGCACGCCTTGCTCGCCCGCCCAGCGGGCGTTGCCGTCGAAGGGCTCGAGCGTGAAGTCGAAGAACACTTCGTCGGCGATGATCGCCGCGTCGTACTGCCGCGCGAGCTCCACGAGGCGGCGGCGTTCGCCGGGCTTCGTGTAGGCGCCGGTGGGGTTGTTCGGATTGATGACGGCGATCGCCTTCACCGTGCCATTGCCATCGCGCAGCGCGTTCTCGATGGATGCCAGGTCGAGCGCCCAGGAGCCGTCGAAGAACTGCTGGTAGGGGATGGCCCGCGTGGCGGTGAGATTGCAGATCGATTCGATGAGCGGGTAACCGGGCTTGGGCATGAGGATCGCCTCGCCCGGGTCGCATAGCAGCATCGCCAGCCACGCGTAGGCCTCGGACGTGGAGCTGAGCACATAGAGATTCGACGGGTCCACGGGGTTGCCGCCACGGTCGCGCGTCGCGTTGACGAAGCCGGCGATGGCTTCGCGGGCGCTGAGCGGGCCACGCGGGTCAGCGGTGTAGGGCTCGGGCAGGCATTGCGGCGCCAGCCCGTGGTGGGTGGGGTTCGAATCGTTGAGCTGGCCGAGCGGATCGCCCGCCGCCTTGGCTCGTGCCGCCGCCGCGGCGATGGGATTCATGGCACCTGCGTTGACCCTGGACGAAAATCTCATGGGGAAAACAATAGGTCCGCGGCTGTACCGGAGTGGGGACTCCGTGCGGCCGCGGACCAATGGATTCGTAGGATGTGCTTTCGTCGTATGTACTTCGTCAGATGCGCCTCGTCGGATGCATCGTGGCGTTGCGATGCGCTAGATGAGCAGCTGGAACCAGCTGCGCACCGTGTGGAAGATGCCCGGCTGGTCGCTCACCAGCGGGTACGACACATTGCGCAGGAACACCGACTGCACGCACAGCACGCCGCTGAAGATCGTGGCGACGAGCACCACCACGAGCACCGCCTTCGCCCATCCCCGGTAGTCGCGGCGCCGCGCCCATTGCAGCACGAGCAGCAGCACGAACATCGCGATGATCGACATGTAGATGGCGAAATCGATCTTGTATCGCCACAGCAGGCCGCCTTTGTAGCTGATGAACAGCATCATGAGCACGCCCGTCGCGGCGCACAGCCAGCAGGTGAGCCACCCATCGTGTTCTTTCAGTTTCTTGTGCAGGAACGGGAAGGCGAAGCCCAGCACAAGCAGCGGGGTCATGAAGAACATGCCGCCGATGATCGGCTCGTAGCACTGCCACGAGCTCAGCGCCGTCTGCGTGGAGGTGAGGAACGGGAACTCGGTGGTGAAGCTCAACGGCAGGAACAGGTAGTAGAGCACGATCTCCACGAGCACGTTGAGCGGCTCATGGTAGTTCTTCAGGTCCACGACGGTCAGCTGGTAGTCGTTGCCGAAATTGAGCGGGCTGCCGAAGCGGATGGCGTTCCAATAGCCCAGGCCGGCGAGCACCGCGCACACGGGGATGGCGCACACCGCGGCGGTGACGAGCACATCGCGCGTGCCGGCGGGCAGATGGCGCTTGCGGGCAGCGGCGTTCGCCGGGGCATCGGCGCCGGCCGCTGCCTGGCGTGCGGTGGCGCGGCGGTTGAGCTGCTTGGCGATCTGGATGATTATCGGCACGAGCAGCACGCACAGCGCGGCCAGCGGCGGGCGGCAGCCCAGCGTGCAGATCATGAAGAACGAGCCGAAGAACAGGCGTGACTTCGAGACGCGGATCGCGGTGGCGTCGCATTCGCGGTCGGCGACCGTCCACACGCGGGTGCGTTCGCGGCCTCGCCGCGTGCGGCCCAGCGCCGGGTCCGCGACGCGCAGGGCGCTTTGCCACAGGTACAGGCCGATCGCCACCACGCACAGCGCGGCGCAGAAGGGGATCGTGTAGAAGTCCACGCGGCAGATCGGCGCCATGATCGTGGAGCCGGAGAACAGCAGTACGAATGCGAGCATCACCGATGCCACGCTCGCGTCGGGGAAGTGGCGTTCCACGAAGCGCACGGTGGCGAGCGCGCCGAAGAGCACCGCCAGGCACAGCATGAACGCGCCGGCGGTGATGGTGCTGAGCATGAGGCCGCCGTCGGTCCACAGGCTGGTGATCGCTTCGAATGGCAGGAACAGCAGGATCACCGGCACCACGCCGAAGTACGAGTAGTAGTGGCCGTTGTACAGCACGTGGTCCCAGTAGATGGGGTAGGCGCCGCGGCTGAGCAGTTCCTCGCGCACGCCCGCGTCATACGGGTTGCTTGCCTGGAGCAATTGCGGGGAGACGTACAGGTCCAGCCAGGCGTGGCCGTGGAGTATTGCGTCGGCGGTCTGCTGGAATTGGTTGAAGTCGTAGGCGTAGGAGTTCGAGTGGTGGAAGAACGCCGGCGTCTGTACGAGGCCGTTGCCTGCCAGCGCCCAGGTGAACGCGGCGGCGCAGGGGATGCCGATGACCGCCCAGAAGCCGAGGCGCTGCTTGGTGTTGTGGGTGTCGAGGGTGGTGCGGTGCAGGCTGGAGCGGGGGCGCAGCGCGATGAGTAGCACGGCGGCGGCGAGCATGAGGATGATGCGGATGATGCTGAACTGGAACGGCACGCGGGCGTTGGCGGTCACGCTCGTCACCGGGATGCGCGAACCCTTTGGCTCTTGGAACCACACGCGGATCTTGCTCACGGACCCGGCGTAGCCGGTGCGGTTCTTGAGGTAGGCGCTGGAGTCCACGCGGTAGCTGAAGGAGTCCACGCTGCCGGTGATCCATTCGTTCGAACCGGTGGGCATCACGTCGATGCGCGCGGAGGTGTCGTTGGAGACCGTGTAGGCGTAGCGGGTGGAGGAGGACGGCTCGAGGTACACGTATTCCACGGGCTGGTCGTCGGCATCGGCGTCGATGTAGGCCTGCGAGGAGTCCTCGATGCGCGCCGTGCCGTCGTCGAGGCGGTGCAGGCCGGGGCCGAGCTGTTCGGATGCGGCGCTGGGGGCGGGCTTGGTCAGGCTGTTCCAATGAGGCAGGTTGAATACGAAGACCTCGAGGAGCAGCACAATCGCCGCGGCCGCCATGAGCAACGTTCTGGTCCGCAATGTGGGCAAGGGTGTCCTGTTCTTCACACCAACATTCTAGGGGTGGCGCACGATACCCCCATCGGGAGGCGGTCGGGGGAGCATCAGGAGGGGACGGGAGGTTGCTCGGGAGGGCCGTTCAAGGAGGCGGGGAGGTGGCCGGGGAGACGGCCGGGGATGGCGCCCGTGGCTTGTTATCGCTGCGTTTGTGCCGTTCGCGCGGCGTGCGAAAATCGCTGTGCGCCATCAGCTGATTCGGGCGTGGCTGTCGCGGAAAAAGGCGACAATGGTAGGCATGGCTAATTCTCCCCGCTCTTCGCAAGAAAACCACGGCAGCAACGCACCGCGGCGCTCCTCGCGCCGTCGGTCGGCGGGCGACGCGGTGGGGCGCGCCATGCGCCAGGCCGCGAAGGGCGCCAGAGGTGCCAGGGCCGCCGCGAGGGATGCCCTCGAAGCGGTGGCGGACGTCGCCGCCGACCGCAAGCGCGGCAATGGCGGCGTCGCCAAGCGCATGGACCAGATCGCCCGGTGGCGCCGCGAGCACCCGGAGATGATCGCCATCACGCCGCTCATGAAGAGCCGCGTGATCACCGGCATCCCGTGCGTGTTCCCCCACTCGAGCATCTATGGCTGGGTGCAGCAGCCGTCCGCGAAAAACAAGGGCTTCAACATCGGCATGTTCCTTGACCGCACGCACTTCCTGCCCATCGCGTTCGCCGACGCGCATGGCCGCATCTTCCTGTCGACCTCCATGGAGGCCGACACCGTGCACACCGAGCCGATGATGGTGTTCGAGAAAGAGCATGACCAGAACGTGCCCGTCAGCTGGCTCAACGGCGACCCCAAGGCCGATGACGACCTCATCGCCCAAGCGGTAGTCGGCGGCATCTACACGAGCACCTTCGACGATTCGACGCCTATCCGCGTGGGCACCTGGATGAAGTGGCACGACCGCTACACGATTTGCGACGTGCGGCCCGGCATCCTGCCGCGCAACCGCAACCGCCTCGAATACCGCGATGCGCTCACGGTCGCGTTCATCGAACTCTTCCAGCTGTACCCCAGCCGGCACCCCATGCCTTACGGCGCCGACAACATCGTCGCGCACCTCGCGCAGGAGGCGCCCCTCGCCGCCATCCGCGGCGCCGCGGACGACATCCGCGAGACCCGTGCCGACAACGGCAACGTCTCGGGGCTTGACGAATACTTCGTCGACATGATGAACGGCGTGGGCGCGTTGCAACCGCTCTCCGGCCTGGAGGCACGGCACGGGCGCGAACCCCTCGAGACGATGCAGTCGAGCAGCTCCGGCAGGGTGTATTTCCTGTGGCACGACGACCTGACTCCCGCGCAATGCCTCTCCGCGCTGCGCATCGAGAGCACCGTCAACAGGTTCCTCGCCATCGACGAGGCGCTCAAGCTCAACGAGCAGTTCGGCTACCTGCCCACGGAATCCACCGTGACCAAGAAGCAGGCCGCGCGGCTCGATTTCGCGCTGCTCAACAACCCGGCGCTGTCGATCCTCAGCGACCCGCTGCGCGAAGCGGAGCGCCCCGGCGGCATCCACGCCGATCCGGCGATCACGCTCGTGGACCATGCGCGGCAGATTGCGCTGCGCGCCTACCTCGCCCACCCGTTCCCCCACGCCGATGAACAGGCCGGGAAGGCACAGAGCGGGAAAGCACAGGGCAGTAGAGCACAGAGCGGGACGGCGCAATCCGGCGTCGATCCGCAGCGGATGAGCGATAGTGCGCTCGAGCAGGCCTTTGCACAGGCGCAAGGCTCCGAATGGGTGTACCGCCGCGTGTTCGTCTCGCTGCTGCACGGCATCCGCACGCCGTTCCGGCACGACCTGGACTTCCGCGCGAACCTCGCGCGCGGCCGCGTGGCCATTGAGATGACGACGGCGGGCGACGCGCTCATGCCCACCAAGCGCTACGACTCCGGCAGCGACTCCTGGGTGGAGATGACCCAGGCCGAGCAGGTGGCGATGTCGGTGGACTACAACCTGCGCATGGGCATGATCGTCGCCGCCGTCGCGTTCGGCATCGACCCCATGGTGCGCAGCGTGTCGGTGCGGCTCGATTCCCTGGGCCTCGAGGAGGCGGTGCGCGAGCAGTCCGAGGCGATGACGACGCTCATCGCGCAACTGCTCGGCCCCCTGGGCGACGGACCGTTGGGCGACGCGGCGAACGGCGAGCATGGCGCGACCGGTTCGAAATCCGACCCCAAGGACGCCGACTCGCACCCCTCTCTTAGCCTGGACGCCGACGCATCCAGCAACGCGGCGGCATCAGCAGGGCGCACCCCGTCCACTACACCAGGAACGCCTGGCATGGCGGGAACGACCGGCGCCGCAGACACGATGGGCGCCGCCGGGGCAACCGATGCCACGGACGCCGCCGGCCAGCCTGATTCCGGCACTGCGGATGCCCACGCTTCCGATTCCCAAGTGTCGGATTCGCAGCCGTCGCCAAGCCCTGTGGAGATGGGCTACACGCTGAGCGTGCGCTCGCAGGACCCCGCCGAGGGCACCGATGCGAACGCGGATGGCGGAGCCGAGCAGATCGATTCGTTCTCCCTGCTCAAGCCGCTCGTCACCGTGACGTTCACCCGCAGCAAGTTCCTCGACCTGCTCGCGAGCCGCGGCCTGGACAATCCGCTCGCCGCCTACCGTTCGTTCAACGCGCGCCTTGCGTTCGACGACGACGGGCGACTGGCCCCCATCGAGCCCACGTTCGACATCCACAGCACGAAGTTCGCCCCCACCGGCGCCCAGGAGGTGCCGGAGATGAGCGACGTGCCGCTGGACTCCAACGCGGCGCGGATCCTGGGCTGCACAGACGTGACCGGGCTTGCGATCCAGCGCGCCGACCTGCTGCAGCGCGCGATGACGGACTTCCACCGCATCGCCTCTGACGCCTCCGCCACCTCGGCGGACAAGGCGCGCCGCGTGATGCGCATCGTCGACGCGATGGGCGACCCGGAGCTTTCCCAGATGGCGCCGCAGGTCACGTCCGCCATCATCGACGGGCGGGACCTCCCGGCGCTTACGTTCCACCTGACCCGCGACCTCGAGGCGGCCGACCAGGAGGCCCGCTCCCATCTGGAGGTGGGGGACGCGGAAGGCGCGATCGCCGTCGCCGAGGAGGCGGTGGCCCGCATGGACGCGATCTACGCCAAGGCGGACGGCGTGCCCCGCTACTTCAACTCCTATGCCGAGCGCGTGGTGTACAACCGCATGTTCGCGATGCCAGGGGAGAAGGTCGTGCTCATCCCCGACAAGCTCTTCGGCCTGCACATGGCGCTCGCGAACTTCATCGCCCAGGTCAAGAGCCCCAAGGACGCCCTGCCGCACATGAACATGCTCGTCAAGTACGCGCCCGCGTACTCCACCGCGCACATGCTGCTCGCCACCCAGATGGCGGTGGCGCAGGACTGGGACTCCGTGTACGCCGCGTCGCTCAACGCGCTGCGCGTTTCGCTCGCCCGCGAGGACGCCTCCTACGCCTACTACCGCCTCGCCTACGCGGAGTGGATGCACGACAAGTTCGCCGTGGCTGCGGCGTGCTACATGCTGAGCCTGCAGATCAACCCCGGCCAGGTGCCGCCCGCGCAGCAGGAGCTCCAGCAGCTCGTCGCCAACGCCGTCTCGCAGCACATCTCGGTGCCTTCCACGATGCACGAGGCCGTGGAGGTGCTCCAGCGCGAGGGCATCCCCGTGTGGCCGCACATGGAGCTCACCGGCATCGTGCAGGACGCGGAGCGCGTGTGCGTGGACCTGGGGCTGTTCATCCCCGCCGCGAACCTCGCCACCGCGTCGTCGCGCATGAACGACACGACGGTGACGCGCATGGGCGCCGAGGACTGGCAGTTCCGCCAGTCGCTCGGCGCGTGATGCGCGTGACATGCGTGATACGCGTGGCATGATGGAAGCGCAAGGCACCGCAGGCTGATGCCGCCGGCAAGACGTCGGAGGAACGAGGAGGATTCATGGCTGACGAACAACTGGCGTGGGATTTCGATGCGCTGGGCGCCGGGGATGGCTCGGTCGATCCGGTGCCGCAGGACGAGGCTCACGGCGATGCCGCGCATGACGATGGCGCCGCGAACAACGACGCCGCGAACAACGATGCTGCGCGAGCAGATGCCGCGCAGTCGGACGCACCGGCTCCCGGCAGCGACGAGTGGATTGGCGCGCTCAAGCCCACCGATGCGGACGCCGAGCGCCTGGCGCAGCTCGACGTGGCGGATCTCAGCCCCGCTCGCGCCGCACGGCTGTGGGCGAAGGTGAGCGCCTGGGTCGAATCCGACCAGATCGCCTACTACGTCAACGACGCGCCCACCTCCTCGGACGCCGCCTACGACAACCGCATGAACGCGCTCAAGCGCCTGGAGGCGGCGTTCCCCGAGCTCGACGACCCGCAGTCGCCCACGCACCGGGTGGGCGGCCAGGTCTCCGCGGATTTCGCATCGGTGCGCCACCCCTCCCGCATGCTCTCCCTCGACGATGTGTTCAGCTACGAGGAGCTCAAGGCATGGTACGACGGCGTGCGCCAGGACCTGGAATGGCCCGAGGGCAAGCCGCTGCCGATGACATGCGAGGTCAAGATCGACGGCCTGGCGCTCAACCTCATCTACCGCAACGGCGTGCTCGAACAGGGCCTGACCCGTGGCGATGGCGTGATCGGCGAAGACATCACGCCCAACGTGCGCACCATCGCCACGATCCCCCAGAACCTCCAAGGCCCTGCGGCAGACATCCCCGAGCTCGTCGAGGTCCGCGGCGAGGTGTTCATGCGCTTCGACACGTTCCGCGCCCTGAACGCCCAGCAGGAGCAGCTGGGGCACGCGCCGTTCGCCAACCCGCGCAACGCCGCCGCCGGATCGTTGCGCCAGAAGGACCCGCGCATCACCGCCTCCCGCCACCTGAGCTTCTACGCGCATGGCATCGGCAGGCTCGTGTGGGGGCCGAACGCGAACCCCGCGCACGAGAACGTCGTGGACCAATCCCAGGCCTACGACCTGTACACCACGTGGGGCGTGCCCGTCTCGCCGCACAACCGCAAGGTGAACTCCTTCGCCGAGATCCTCGACATGGTGGAGTACTACGGCGAGCACCGCGACGACATCGAGCATGCGCTCGACGGCATCGTGGTGAAGGTGGACGACCTCGCCCTCCAGCGCCGTCTGGGCGCCACGTCCCGCGCGCCGCGCTGGGGCATCGCCTACAAGTATCCGCCGGAGGACGTCAACACCAAGCTGCGCGACATCATCGTGCAAGTGGGGCGCACCGGCCGCGTGACCCCGGTCGCTGTGCTCGACCCGGTGTATGTGGCGGGCTCCACGGTCTCCCGCGCCACGCTCCACAACGCCGAGGTCGTCAAGATGAAAAACCTGCTCATCGGCGACACCGTGATCGTGCACAAGGCGGGCGACGTGATCCCCGAGATCGTGGGACCGGTGCTCGCGCTGCGCGAAGGCAACCCCGACCTGCGCGAATTCGTCATGCCCACCGTGTGCCCCAGCTGCGGCGCGACGCTCGCCCCCGCGCAGGAAGGCGACGTGGACATCCGCTGCCCCAACATCGAATCCTGCCCGGCGCAATTGACCGAGCGTGTCATCAACCTCGCCTCCCGCAAGGCGCTCGACATCGAACACCTGGGGGAGCAGGCGGCGATCGCCCTGACGAACCCCGAGGAGGACCGGCCCACCGACGTGGCGGCATACTGCCCGGACGTCAAGGAGATCAAGGTGGCGCCCGGCGAGGAGCCCAAGCCTTACGAGCCCGAGGCCGGGCTCCGGCTGCCCGCCGTGCAGACGCCCGTCATGCACAGCGAGGCCGACCTGTTCGCCCTCACCGCCGAGCGGTTGCGCGACGTGCGCGTGTGGAGGCAGATCCCTATCGTCGAAGTGCGCACCATCACCGACCCGCAGACCGGCGCCACGCGCACAGTGCGCCGTAACCGCGGCAATTCAGGCCTGTGGCGGCAGGAGTGGGCGTTCTACAATGCACCGCGCAAGGGCCAGACGGCTGCCGACACGCAGCCGAGCAAGAACACGCTCGCGATGCTCGATGAGATCAAGGCGGCCCGTGGCGCCGACCTGTGGCGCGTGCTCGTGGCGCTCTCCATCCGCAGCGTCGGCCCGCCCACCGCGCGCATCCTCGCCTCCGCGTTCGGTTCGCTCGACGCGCTGGAGAACGCCACCGTGGAGCAGCTCGCCCAGGTCGACACGATCGGCGACCAGAAGGCGCAGGTCATCCATGACTGGTTCGAGCACGCGAAAGACCCGAATGATTGGCGCGGCAAGATTCTCGCCGCGTGGCGCGCCGCAGGCGTGGGGCTTACCACCGTGGAGGCGCCCACCCAGCCGCAGACGCTCGCTGGCAAGACGATCGTGGTCACCGGCACGGTGGACGGCTACTCCCGCGAGGAGGTCAAGGCCGCCATCGAGGAGCGCGGCGGCAAGGCGACCGGTTCGGTGAGCAAGAAGACGACCGTCGTCGTCACCGGCACCGCGCCGGGAGCGGCGAAGGTGACGAAGGCCGAGGCCCTGGGCGTGCCGATGATCGACCAGAGCCAGTTCGCTCATCTGTTGGAGACCGGCGAGTTCACTGCTTCGACGAACCGCAGCTGAGCGCGGTGATCGTCTTGCTGTGAGGCAGGTACGAGACCTGGGCGGAGCGGTACTTGGTGTCCACGCCGCTCAGGCCTGTGTTGCAGGCGTTGTACTGGCTTTGGTCCACGCGGAACATCATCGTGGAGCCGTCGCTCGCCTTGCCCACGATCGAGTATTTGCTGGAGTCATCGCTCTCGCGCACCTGGAGCGCGGTGAGCTGCGTGGTGGAGGGGTGAATGAGCCCCGGCACGTCGAGTGCGTTGTAGGCGACTCCGGCGAGCGAGGCGACGCCCAGCACGGCGAGCACGATGATGACGGCGCGGCGCAGCCCCGTGACGAACGCCAGGTCGTATTGGAAACACACACGCACCAGGCTGAAGCACAGCCATGCAAGGAGCACATACATGACGAGCGCCGTGACGACGCCCGCCTCGCCCTTGTTCATCGCCGCATGCACCGCCACGCCGGCGATGGCAAGCACAAGCGAGACGATGAGCTCCACGCGGCGCCCGTTTGTCATCTTCTCGTTGAGCAGGCTGCGGCGCTTCACATCCACCGCGTTGTCGCCATCGGTCGTGTAGGAATCCGGGGTGACCTGCTGGGATTGCACGATCGAGGTGAAATCCATGCCGCGCGGCGCCGACGTGGGCACGACGGAACCGGTGTCGAAGATCGAATTGGTGATGGCGGGCACGTTCACGCTTTCGTTCTGTGCGCCGGGCGCGCCCGGCTGCGATGCGCCGGCTTCACGATAGCTGTTCGCGCCATATCCGTTGGCATCGTACCCTGTGTTGCCGTACCCTGTGTTGCCGTACCCGGTATTGCTGTAGCCAGTGCTGCCATAGCCGTCGGTACCGGAACCAGAGGTGCGTTCGTCGCTCATTGCAATGCTCCTTTGCCTGCTCATGCATGAGGGGAATGCATGGTGGGGAAATGCATGGTTGAAGGAAAAGCCCTTTCGCCTTCGGTCAATAATACGGTAGCGTAACTGGGAATATCATGCATTGACACGCCTGCAATTGTGAAGGATTCGTGAAGATTGTCATGCCCGTGGGACGATGCCGGCTGCCGTGCGCCGGCACGCCGCGGCGATGTCCATGAGATCCACGACATCCGCAAGGCCCACAACATCCGCATGCTTTGCGATGCCCGGAAGGTCTTGTGCGGCGGGCTCGTTCTGATTACAGTGGCGGTGGTCGGCTCGGATCGGTGCGGGCGAATGGCTCGTGCCGATCCGAGATGCTCGAATGGAAGGACGTGGAGTATGGCCTCACGCGATAGTGCCTCGCACAATGACCCGTTGCATACAAAGGCGGATAATGCGGTGGATGCTGGGGTGGATGCCGCGGCGGATGATGGTGCGGTGAGCCCTGACACCGTCCGGGCGGACGTGATGGAAGCGCTGCGCCACGTGATCGATCCCGAACTGGGCCGCACCATCACCGACCTGGGCATGGTCACGGGCGTGGACGCCAAACCCAGCGATGAAGACGCATACGCATGGGATGTCACCGTGCACCTGGAGCTCACCGTGCCCGGCTGCCCGCTGTCGGAGACGATCCGCCGCCGCATCCGCGCCGCGCTCGCCGCCTACCCCCATGGCGCGATCCGCCTCACCATCGAGACCGGCGTGATGGACGAAGCGAAGCTCAAAGCGCTCGTCGCCCAGCTCAAGGCGGAACGCCGCGCCAACCCCTTCACCCGCAAGGGCGCCAAGACCCGCATCTTCGCCATCGCGTCGGGCAAGGGCGGCGTGGGCAAGAGCTCGGTGACGGCGAACCTCGCCGCCACGTTCGCCGCGCTCGGCTACGACACCGCCGCCATCGATGCCGACATCTACGGCTTCTCCCTGCCACGCCTGTTCGGCGTGACCGACCAGCCCACCGACCTCGATGGCATGCTCGTGCCGCCCGAAGCATGGGGCGTGCGCCTCATGTCCATCGGCGTGTTCGCCGGCTCCGACCGCGCGATCCTGTGGCGCGGCCCCAGGCTCCAGCGCTCGCTGGAGCAATTCCTCTCCGACGTGTGGTGGGGAGACCCGGACGTCTTGCTCCTCGACCTTGCACCCGGTACCGGCGACATGGCGATCTCCGTCGCCCAGGCGTTGCCGAACGCCGAGCTCGTGGTGGTCACCACGCCGCAGCCGTCCGCGTCCGAAGTGGCGGTGCGCGCCGGTCTCGTCTCGCTCCAGATGCCCATGCAGGTGGACGGCGTCATTGAGAACATGAGCTACTTCGACCACAAAGGGGAGCGGCTGTGCATCTTCGGCGAAGGCGGCGGTCAGCGCGTGAGCGCCAAGCTCACCGAGGCGCTGGGATACGACGTGCCGCTGCTCGGCCAGCTGCCGCTCGTCCCTGAGCTGCGCGAGACCGCGGAATCTGGGCGTCCCGCTGTGTTGGACGAGGACGGCGCGCTCGCCGATTCACCCGTGGCGAAGAGCTTCGAAAGCATCGCGCGCGCCCTCATGGAGCGCGCGCGACCGGAAATCTAGCCAGCAAATCCGGCATCAGCCGGCGGATATTACTGGTGAGATATTGCTTGAGAAATCGCAGGTGAGATCTGCCTCGCGTCAGATGATCTTGCCATCGAGGTGATCGACCTCGTGCTGGATGATCTGCGCTGTGTAGCCGGAGAACCCGCGCATATGGCGCGTGAAGTCGGCATCCTGCCACACCACGGTCACGTTCTCGAAGCGCGTGGCGCGGTGCACGTCGGCGAGCGAAAGGCATCCTTCCTTCGTCATGTAGATGCCGGTGCGCTTGGTGATGGTGGGGTTGAGCATCACCATGTCTCCCTTCTCGGTGGAGACGATGATGATGCGGGTGAGCGAGCCGATCATGTTGGCGGCGAGCCCCACGCATTCCTCATGATGCGCCGCGAGGGTGTCGCGAAGGTCCTCGATGATCTGCGCATCCGCCGGCGTGGCAGGGCGCGAGATCTTGCTCAGCAATGTAATGTCCGTCACAATGGGCTGTTCCATGGGAACTCCTTTCTCAGCCACTTCATTGTAATGGCTTTGCATGCAGTCTGTACGCAGAATCGCGGAAGGGAAGAAGCTCCATGGGAGGAATGGTGCCGAGGAATCGGTGCAGGGGAGCAGTCACGGGCGGAGTGGCAGTGAAGGACCGGGCATCGCAAGGCATCGAAAAGGCCCCTGGTGGAATAATCCATCAGGGGCCTTGATCTCATGCCGCGAAGCCAAGCGCAACGCTCAGCTCACGCGCACAGATCGGAAACTCAGATGTGGAAGTACAGCTCGTAGTCGAGCGGCGTCGGCTGCAGGCGGGCCTTGTCGATCTCGCCGTGCTTGATGTCGAGCCAGGTCTCGATGAGGTCGTCGGTGAACACGTTGCCGGCGGTGAGGAAGTCGTGATCCTCCTCGAGGGCCTTCAGCGCTTCGTCGAGGGAGCCCGGAGCCTGCTTGATGTTGGCATACTCTGCCGGAGGAAGCTCATAGAGATCCTTGTCGATCGGTGCCGGGGGCTCGATGTGGTTGATGATGCCGTCGAGGCCAGCCATGAGCTGTGCGGAGAAGGCGAGGTACGGGTTGCAGGACGGATCCGGCGCGCGGAACTCGATGCGCTTGGCGGCCGGGGACTTGCCTGCGAGCGGGATGCGGATGGCGGCGGAGCGGTTGCGTGCGGAGTAGACCATGCACACAGGGGCTTCGAAGCCAGGCACCAGGCGGTGGTAGGAGTTCAAGGACGGGTTCGTGAAGGCAAGCACGGAGGAGGAGTGCTTGATGAGGCCGCCGACGTACCACTGGGCGATCTTGGACAGGCCGCCGTATTCCTTCTCGTCGTAGAACAGCGGCTTGCCATCCTTCCACAGGGACTGGTGGCAGTGCATGCCGGTGCCGTTGTCGCCTGCGATCGGCTTGGGCATGAACGTCGCGGCCTTGCCGGCCTCGGCGGCGGTCTCATGCACGATGTACTTGTACTTCATCAGGTCGTCGCCTGCGTGCTGCAGGGAGTTGAAGCGGTAGTTGATCTCCTGCTGGCCGGCGCCGCCCACCTCGTGGTGGGAACGCTCGAGCTCAAGGCCGACGGCCTGCAGGTTGTGCACCATGTCGTCGCGCAGATCCTGGGAGTGGTCGATCGGCGGGATCGGGAAGTAACCGCCCTTGACCTTGTTCTTGAAAGCGATGTTCGGGGTGCCGTCCTCTTCGTAATCCTTGCCGGAGTTCCACGGAGCTTCGATGGAATCGACCTCGTAGAAGGAACGGGCCATGGAGTTCTCGAAACGAACCTTGTCGAAGATGAAGAATTCAGCCTCAGGAGCGAAGTATGCGGTGTCGGCGATGCCGGTGGACTTGAGGAATGCCTCGGCCTTGGCGGCAACCTGACGCGGGTCGCGGCTGTAAGGCTCGTCGGTGATCGGGTCGACGATGGAGAAGACGACGTCAAGCGTCTTGTGCTTGCGGAACGGATCGACGTAAGCGGTGGTCACGTCCGGCTTGAGGTTCATGTCGGATTCGTTGATCGCCTGGAAGCCGGTCACCGAGGAGCCGTCGAACGGCATGCCGTCGGTGAAGGCGTCGTGCAGGAACGCCTCAGCCGGCACGGTGAAGTGCTGCTGAACGCCGATGAGGTCGGTGAAGCGCACGGAGACATACTCGATGCCTTCCTTATTGATGAGGGCCTCGGCGTCTTCCTTGGTCTTGATGTCAGTCATCTGACAATCCTTTCGTCTTGAGGAATACAAGGTAAAGTGTAGGGTTCCGAGTTTCGCAAAGTCGGCAGTTACGTTACGAATATGTTTCGAGTTGCGTTAACCTATTGAAAATCCTGACGTTTCGGTGTATTGCGATGTGGTCATGTTCCCGAACGCGCGTTGCGAAATGCAAAAGAAAAGCGCCCCATGAGGGGCGCTTTCGAAATTCGCCATGCAGATCACGCAATGGCGTCGCGACGCGGCGGACTGGTTTCTGCCGCGCACTGTGCGGGGATTGGTCCCCGCCGCGCATGGCACTGTGCTAGTTCTTGCCGCGCATAGCGCGGGGGCTCACGTGCACGCGGCTGGGATCCATGCCCTTGGGCATGTTCATCGTGTTGTTGCGCAGGCGCAGGGAGCGCAGGCGGTTGTTGAGGTTGTCGAGCTCGTCCTTGCGCAGCTTCATCTTGTGGCCGCGCACGATGGAGCTGCGCAGCTTGCGCAGCGGCACCTGCTTGGGGCCGTTGCCCACGCTGATGCGGTAGATCGGGATCTCGGAGCCCTGGGTAATCTTGCGGATCGTCTTCTCCTGGCGGTCCATTGCGCGTTGCACGCGGCCATAGTCGCCCTCGCCCACGAGGAAGATGCCGCTGAAGCTCGTGCCCAGCCAGATCATGTCTTTCGTGCGCGGGTCCACCCAGATCGGCTCCTCGGGGAACGAGTAGGCCTTGTTGTTGATGTTGTTGAGCACCATCGCCGTGGCGCCGGGCTTGCCTTCGGCGAGGCCGTAGGCGGCGGTGTTCGAGCGGTTGGTGAGCGTCCAGACCGCCACGGTGAAGCCGATCATGATGCCGAGGAACACGGTGAGGATCCAGCCGACGACGCTCTTGCGGTACCACAGCAGCGGGATGAGGATCGAGACGACCACCGGGATGCCGAAGCTCAGCCACATGACGAGCGGCAGCTTGCTGTCATACTCGCGGGTGAACCTGTAGACTTGGCGGATCTGCTCGATGGTGCCGCGCACGCGCCCTTTCTTCTTGGGTTTCTTCTCGTTCGTGGTGCTGGTGTCGTTGGTGGCCATGCGCTTCCTTCTCGGTCGGGTGACGTGTTAGCTGCGGTGCATGCTCGCTGGCGTGCATATCGCTAGTTTGCATACTACTGGCTTGCATATTAATGGGGCGGCTGTATCGTGCGGGGCTTGTTTTCTCACAGCGTGCGCGTCACAACGTGTGTATAGCAGCGTGTGTGTCACAGTGTGCGCGTTACAACGTGTGCATCACAACGTGTGCAGGGGAGAGCCGTCCGCCTTGAGCAATGCCTCGCCGAACGCTTCGCTGAACGTGGGATGTGCGTGGATGGCATCTGCCGCTTCGTGCAGGGGAATGCGGTTGCGGATGATTTGCTGCGCCTCGCCCATGAACTCCGACACATGCGGGCCCACCATATGCACGCCGAGCACCAGGCGGGGTGTGCCAGAGGAAGTGGCGGCGACGTCTGTCGCATCGTCCGTTGCCTCGTCTGGAACGCCGGTCACCACATCCACCACGCCGGTTTCGCCGGCAATGGCGGTGCGTGCGTTGCCGTCCATCGAGATCGCGGATTCCTTCACATCATGGAACGCGCCGAACGCGCCGGATTTCGCCTGGTCGGCGTCCAGGCCCACGCTCGCAGCTTCGGGGAAGCTGAACACGACGCGAGGCACGAGCACATCCTGCACCGGCTCGGGGCTCAGGCCGGCGATTGCCTCGGCGACCACGCGGCCCTGGGCGAACGCACGGTGAGCCAGCTGCCTGCCCGCGGTCACGTCGCCCACGGCCCAGATGCCCGGCACGGTTGTGCGCCCCAGCGGGTCGGTGGCGATGAAACCGTGGTCGTCGAGCACGATGCCCGCTTGCGCGATCCATGCGGCGCTCGTTGCAGGCGTGCGGCCGATGGCGACGAGCACATAGTCGGCGGCGAGCGTCGTGGTGCCCTTCTTGGTGGCGAGCGTCAGGCGCACGGTGCCGTCGGCATCGTGCGAGTCGTCTGCCTCGGCGAACGACTCCACCGATATGTAGTCGAGGAACGTCACGCCGTGCGCCGTCATGCCACGCTTGAGTGCCGAGCCCACGCGGCGCGGCCAGCTCGACAGCGGCTTGCCATGGCGCAGCAGCACGGTGACCTTGCTGCCCATCGTCGCCCAGAAGCTCGCGAATTCCAAGCCAATCGCACCGGAGCCGATGACGATGACGGACCGGGGGATCTCGGGCAGTTCCAGCGCGGCATCGGAATCCAGCACGCGGCCTCCGACCGGCACGGCGCTCAATGCTCGGGGAGAGGCGCCGGTGGCGACCACCACATGGCGAGCCGAGATGGTGCGCGTGCCCTCGGCGGGGGATGTGATGGTCAGGGTATGGGATGGTGCGGCGGCGGCATGCGGATCGGCTGCGGCGTCTGTGACTGAGGCATCCTTGACCGCGGTATCTGTGGCTGCTGCCGCGCTGGTGATCTTGGCAGTGCCGTGCGCGAAGTCGATGCGGCGGGCCTGGATGAGCGATTCGAGGCCGCTCACCATCGTGTGCACGGCATCATGCTGGAAGTCGAGCAGCTTGGCGCGGTCCGGCGTGGTCGCCTGGGTGCCGAAACCCAGGTCGGCGCCGCGCCGGGCGTCGCGCGCCGCATGGGCGGCGTCGAGCAACGCCTTGGTGGGGATGCACCCGCGGTTGAGGCAAGTGCCTCCCGCATGCTCGTCGCGTTCGATCAGCGTCACATGCAGGCCAAGCTGGGCGGCGCGCAGGGCGCATGCATATCCGCCTGGTCCCGAGCCGATGATCGCAACATCCGTCTGCTGCGCTGATTGGGGTGCCGCTCCGAGTGTTGCTGCGTGCGTTGCCGTGTGGACTGCTGGCTGGTTGGGCTGTTCTGCCATGACCTGCTCCTTCCGCGTTCTCTGCGCGGTATCCTATCGAATCCAGGCGGAGCAGTCGAGGCCGGCCTTCCTCATTCATCTCATGGCATAATCCCACGGTAAAATGAAATGAAGGCGGAATCAAACGACGATCAAGCGTGATGGACAATAAAAGGAACGATGATTTGATTGTGCAGCGAGATGAAATGATCGTTCTTTGATTCGTTCCAAATAGGATTGAAACGCTATGCATTGGGATGAAATGAAGCACTGCGTGTCGGGAAACGCACGATGGAATCAGGGGGGGATTGGAACCGGACGGCGGGAATGGTGGGAACGATGGCAACGGTGGCAATGATGACAACGGCATAGAAAAAGCCGGAGACGAGCGTCCGTTCGTCCCCGGCTCCCAGAGGGGAATCGCTGGCGGCATTGCGCTTCAGCGCCGTCACTTGGGCCAGTTGCCGCGCTTCTTGTAACGCGGCTTGGGCAGGCGCCACGCGCGGATCTGCAGGGCGCGCGTCCACGCATAGAAGCCCGTGCGCTGGCCCTTCGCCACGGCCTTGTCGCCATACTTGGTGATGAGCTTCTTCTTCAGGTTGTGCCACATGATCGCGGCATCGATGATGGCTGCGAACAGGTAGATGTAGATCACGATCATGAGCCAGAACGCTGCGACCTGCGACCATCGCTGCACGATCATCGAGGCGATGAGCGCCACAAGCACCACGGGCATGAACCACTCGCCCAGATTCCAGCGGGCGTCCACGTAGTCGCGCACATACACGCGCCACGGAATGCGTTCGGCGGCGGGCATATGCTGCACGTCGCCGGTCTCCATCGCCTCGTACTCGCGGTCCTGCTGGGCGCGGTACTTGGCCTTCTCCGCCTTCTTCGCCGCCTTGCGGTCCTTGGGCACGAGCGGGCGAAGCCCAGCCTGCTGGGCCTGCTTGCGCTTGGGGGTGGGGCGGCCTTTGCTGGCGGTCTGTGCCGATGTCTGTGCGGAATCGCTTGCCTTGGTGCCTTCGGTTCCTTCCGAATGCGGCGGCACCTGTGCGGATCCGGAGGCGGAATCCTTGTCGCTCGATTTCCTGAAGAGTGTCATGCGAACAGGTTACGTTTACACCTAGACGCGCCAACGCTTGCAATCGTGCGCCGCAAGCGATGGGAACGCTACCGATGGAGCGCACGGAGAGGTGAACGACATGGCCCACGAGGCGAATGGCGACCTGAACGATACCCCCGCCAAGAACGATACCCCCGTCAGCAAGACCGCAGAGGGCGCTGCGAAAAGCAGCGACGTGGCGGCGATCGAGCAGCGCGTGGATGCGGATTGGAACCGCATCGTCGCCATGCTTTCCGATAAAATCGCACTGGCAAGCGTCTCGGCGCAAGGCATCACCGCGGACCACATGAAGCGTTCCGCGCAGTTCGTCGCCGACCAGATGAAGCTCGTGGGCATCGACGACGCGCACGTCGTGCAGTCCACGAACCCTGACGGCACGCCAGGCGCCTGGGAGGTCATCGGCTCGAAAGTGGTGGATTCCCACGCGCCCACCGTGCTGCTGTACGCCCATCACGATGTGCAGCCGGTGCCGGACCGCACCGCGTGGCACACCGACCCGTTCGTGGCAACCACCGTGGGCGACCGCCTGTATGGGCGCGGTTCCGCCGACGATGGTGGCGGCATCGCCATTCATTCCGGCGCACTCCACGCGCTGGGCGACGACTTGCCGTGCAACATCAAGCTGTTTTTCGAAGGCGAGGAGGAGATGGGCTCGCCCAGCTTCATCCCGTTCCTCAAGGCGCACCGCGATGAATTCGATTCCGACGTGATCATCGTGGCGGATTCGGGCAACTGGTCGGCGTCCGTGCCCAGCCTCACCACCTCGCTGCGCGGCAACACCGACGTGGATGTGACGGTGAAGGTACTGGAACATCCGGTGCACTCGGGCCAGTTCGGCGGGCCGATCCTCGATGCCATCACGCTGTCCGCCATGCTCATCGCCTCGATGTATGACGCCAAGGGAGACCTGGCCGTGCCCGGCATCGTCTCGCAGGAACCGGTCGGCGGCCTGCAGCGCGACCTGGACGAGGCGACGTTCCGCGCGGATTCCTCCACGGTGCCTTCGTACCGGCTTGCAGGCACCGGCCCGCTGGCGCAGCGCGTGTGGACGAAACCGTCCGTGAGCGTCATCGGCTTCGATGCGCACCCGGTGGATGGCTCGTTCAACGTCATCGCCAACACGGCGCGCTTCCGCCTTTCCTTGCGCACTGCGCCCGGTCAGGAGCCTGCACAGGCGCAGAAGGCGCTCGCAGATTTTCTTGTCTCGCATGCCCCGCTTGGCGCCCAGGTGAGCGTTGTCAATGGCGAGAACGGCATGGGTTGGGCGATGGATCCCGATTGCAAGGCGGTGGGCGTCGCCGAGCAGGCGATGGCCGATGCGTTTGGCGTCGCGCCCGTCAACAAGGGCGAAGGCGGCTCGATCCCCTTCATTCCTGAGCTTCAGCGGCTTTTTCCCCGTGCGCAAGTGCTCGTCACCGGTCCGGAAGACCCCCAGGCGAACGCGCATAGCCCCAACGAATCCATCTCCCTGAGCGGTCTGCGCAAGAACATCGTCACCGAAGCCCTGTTGCTCTCCCGTTTGGCTCGGTGATTGATGGCCCGGTGATTGATACTCCGGTGTTTGATTCGTGCCGAGGAAGCTCTAGTCCCCAAACCCCTGGGTTTCCTCGGCCATGATGGTTCCTCGGCGTGGTACGGCGAGGAACTTGTCACCATCGCCATGATCGGCATCCCTGCCGTCGCGACGCGCAGCCTGTTGCAGACGAACGGCACATGGAAGTCATCGAAGGGTTGCGCCAACAGGATGCAGTCCGGTAGCGGCTGCCTGGGGTGGTCGATGAGACGGTCGAACGCGCTCAATCCGTTGAATGCATGAAAGGCCAATTGGAACGGCGTATCATGCTTCAAGAGGTAATCCTTCAGACAGGCATAGGCGAGCTGGTCGTTGTCGAGGATTGCGAGTCGATAGCGTGACTGTTGCCTTTCAGGGGCGTCGCCGAATGTCGGCTGCGATTGGGATTCCGGTATCATGCGTTGAATCTCCTTTGGTTCTCTGCAATGCTCCCTTATGCGTCATTGCTAACCTCAGTATATTCTCTGAAAACTCTCCATAACGTTTTGTTGATACTTTTCGGGCGTGTCGCCTGCCGCAAGGTGTTGAAATTGAAACGGGAGGGCAAGGATGACCTTCCCGAACATCAGACTCCGTGGCAGCGATGCCATGGAGGAAAAGAGAGGAGGCCCGCGATGTCTGCAAGGTATCGTAAGGCTGCCTCTGGCGTGTTGGCTGCATTGCTGTCTGCCGGTCTGTGCCTTGGCGGCGCAACGGCTGCGAATGCAACGACCCGCTATGCGGTGACTTCCGGCTCCTGGTCGGAAGGCGATTACATGGCAAGATGGGCGATGTCGTCAACAGAGTCCCATGTGCGTGCCGTTGCGCTCGCTTCATACATTTATTGCGAAGCTGTGCAAGGCAGCGACAAGGTAAGCATGGTTGCAGCGCCGAGACAGGAGTGCAGGGCGGATGCCTATCGTCAGCCCGGCGATAGGTCGGAGGCTTCAGTGACCGTCCGTCGTCTGTGATCGCTGTTGTCACAGGAGTGGGGCCTGCTGCCTGGAGCGGGCTTACTGCATGATGCCGGAACATGACAATTGCTTTCTGCGGAAGGTGCCCAATGGGGATTTCGCAGAAGTATTTCTAGAAATGTGAAAGATCAGTGAAGGTTTGGGTATTCTCCTATCGGAATCGGATTCGATGATGGTAAGCTAACTCTAGGAAAATTAAACAGGTAATAACGAGGTTACCGGTTTTCTTGGAAAGGGCATGATTGAAATGCTGAGAAACGATAACACAAAAGTAATTGCTGCTAGATGAATGACTGGGATGGGAGGTGTTCGTCGCAAGCTGTCGTTTGTGCTGGCTGCGGGGTTCTTGGCGGCACTCATCGGATTCAGCGGGGCAGGCGTCGCCAACGCAGGCGGAATCTATGAATACTAGATTCCTGATCAGCAGGGCTCGTTCGACAGAGGATACTGGCGTGGCTCTTGGAAGGTGTCTCCCACGGAGTCTCAAGTGTACCTTTACTCGTTCAATAAGACGGAGTATTGCGAAGCTCACCAAGACAGTCGGAGACCAGCTTGGAAAAGGATGTCCGCGCGTCAGGATTGCTCCGTAAATCAATCGGTAGGCCCGTCCGTGGCGGGTGACTACGTGAAGTATGGCGTCGAGGATTTATAGGAGGCGAAAGATGAAGGGGCTGATTCGTACATTGACGTGCGTTGTTGCCTGTGCGGGCATGGTTGCTTGTACGGGTTGCGGGGGCCATTCGTCCGATGATGCCCCTTCGTCTTCTTCGTCCTCGCAGTCGGCATCGGAGGCGAGGATTGCATCGTCGTTGGAGGAGCGGGCGAAGTTCCTGCTGGACTACAAGGACGAGACATACCCCCGTTCCGATGAGCAGACGGCGATGTTGCAGCGTGCCGTGGACAACGATGGCGTGGTGAGCCGCGCGGATTACGAGGCGGCGTGGAACAACTACAAGCAGTGCCTTGTCGATAAGGGCTATGTGGCGCCGCAGCCGTACCAGTACCCGCATGGCCTGTATGCGATTCCTGGGACCGACACGAATGGTCTCACTCAGGAACAAATGGACAAGGTCCAGTCTGATGCCGTGTATTGCTATTCGACGTACACCATGCAGGTGCAGGACCAGTATGCCTTGCAGTTCGGCAACGAGTCTTTGACGACGGATAACTATCAGGCCATAGTCGATTGCCTCCACAAGCAGAATGTGGCTCCGGCGAGCTATACGAAGGACCAGTTCAAAACGGATAAGGAAGACCGCATGGATCGTCTTGCATCCGGTGATGATGCATCTTCCGCTTCTGCCGCAGATGAATCCACATATCACTTGGACTTCTCGGATCCCACTGTCGGTGAATGTCTCGTGGCTAATGGCAATGATGACTTTGGAGCCCATGCGTACTATTGGCGGCCTTTCGGGTGACCATTGGGTGTGGCTGAAGTAAGTTTGTGCGATAATCTGTTTCATCATCATTCGCAGCAGAATGTAACAACGTTCCGATGGAAGCCTCGATGAAGGACTTCCGAAATGGGAGAGAACATGGGAAAGTCAAAGTCCAAGGGCAAGCCGGCACGTGTAAGGCGCGGGGTGTCGCTGGCATGGGTGTGTGTGCTCGTGGTGGCGGCGATCTGCATTACCGCAGGCGTGTGCGCGGTGTATCTGCCGGATCGCACGCCGGCGTTGCTGCAACGCGCCACGGAGGTCACGTCGGCTCCGGTGGAGACCCAGGAGTGGAGCGACACCCGGCAGGTCACCCTCACGCCTACGTTCTCCACGGATCGCACGCTTACCTCGAACAGCAGCGGCATGGTCACCGCCGACTGGAGCGCGTCCGGGCTGGAGTCCGGCAAGGCCGCCTTCGCGGTCGACGGATGCCCGGTGATGGCGCTTGCCACCAGCCAGCCGCTGTGGCGCGACCTGCATTATTACGACACCGGCGAGGACGTGCGGGCGCTCAACAACGAACTCGTGCGCCTCGGGTACCCCGCTGATGCGAACAGCGCCACCTATAGCTGGAACACGGGTAACGCATGGGGCAAGCTTCTGGCGTCCGCTGGAGCCTCCGGAGCGGCGGATGGCAGTCTGTCGATCGCCGACGTGCTGTGGATACCTGAAGGGGCCGTGAGTGTGTCGGGGTGGGCCGCCAGCCCCGGCGCCCAGATCATGGCGGGCGGTCAGCTTGCCACGGTGCCCGGCGTGCTGCAGAGGCTCACCGTGGGCGGCGCCTCGGCGGGGAACGCGGACCGCACCGTCATGCTCTACGGCCTGAGCGCCACGCTGCCCGCGGGCCAGACCGAGATCACCGATCAGACCTTCCTCGATGCCCTGTCCGCCTCCCAGTCATGGAAGTCGCAGAGCGTTGACTCGCTCGCTGCCGGCGTCTCTGGCAGCATCTCGACGGGAAGCTCCACCCATGTGCTGCGTGTGCCCGCCGCCGCCGTGTATGGCATGGATGAGACGGGTGCGAACGGGTGCATCGTCGCCGACGGCAAGACCGTGCATGTCTCGGTGGTGGGCGCCCAGATGGGCGTGAGCCTGGTGACCGCCACCGACGGCAGCGACATCGACGCGATGCGCAACGTCACGGTCGGCTCGGCTTTGAGGAGCGCGACATGCGAGTGACGGCAGTGGATGTGGCCCACCGGTTTCCAGGCACTGACATCCTGTTCGAGCATCTGAGCTTCACCGTGGAGCCCGGCGAAGTGGTGGCGCTGTGCGGTCCGTCCGGTTGCGGCAAGTCAACGCTGCTTTCCATCCTTGCCGGGTGGGAGAAACCGTGGGCGGGGCGCATCGAGCGCGAGGGGATCGACCGCGTGGGATGGGTGTTCCAGAACCCCTATGGTGTGGCGAACCGCAGTGCGCTCGACCACGTGACGTTCCCCCTGCTTGCCAAGGGGCTGGGCCGCAAGGAGGCGGAGGCGCAGGCACGGGAGGCGCTGGCGCTGTTCTCGCTCGAGGATGTCGCCGACCGGCGTTTCGCCGAGCTTTCCGGCGGCGAGGCGCAGCGCCTCATGCTCGCCCGTGCCGTGTGCTCCCACCCGGACATGCTCCTCGTGGATGAGCCGACCGCCCAGCTCGACACCCGCACCGCCGAATCGGTGAGCCATGTGCTCGGCAACCTCGCGGGACAGGGCATGATCGTGTTCGTCGCCACCCATGACCCGCGCACGCGCGATGCGTGCGATCGCGTGATCGACCTGGCGGACTATGCGCCTCCGGAGGGCGAAACCGAGGAGGAGTCCGAGAGCCCGGACACGGCGAAGACGGCGGGCGTGGAGGATACCGCCGGTGCCGCCGATATCTCTGATGGCGCGGTGAGGGTCGGTGAGGCGATCGCGCAGGTCGACGGTAACGATGCGAATTTCACAACGTCGCACAATGAAACTTTATCAAGCGAAACGCTGTTGAGCGAAACGTTATCAAATCCACAAGGCGCTGCGGAAGAATCCAGTGGGGAAGGCTCCGGCAGGGCGGAAGGAGGCGAATCGGCCCCGCAGGGCATGCCGCTCGCAACGGCCTTGCCGCAGGTCGCAGCAACGGGCAGGCGCATGCGGCTGCGCTGCATCTGCTCTGAAGCACACCGCAACCTGTCACTCGGTGTCACGCACGCGCTCGTGTTCATGCTCATCATGCTCGTCGCCTCCTTGTTGCTGGGCGGCTATGATGCCTTGAACATCATCGCGTTGCAGAACCAGGCGGTCACGCGCGTCTCCACCATGGCCGATGCGCGCGACGTGATGGGCGGCGCCGTGGACGGCGTGGCGTGCGACGAATTGAGCCGTTCCGACGATGTGCGCGAATCCGGCGCGCTGCGTTCCGATGATTCCGTGATCCCGACGGCCACCCCGCGCCAGGAAGTGCCGGTGTACGAGGTGAGCCCCGGCATGGTCCAGCTCATCGCTGACTCCGAACGGTCCTCGTCCGTCACCGCGGATGCCACCAAGGTGTGGGTCTCCAGCGAACTCGCCGATCTCTTCGGCATCGCACCCGGATCGGTGGTGCCCACCAACAAGGGCACGATGACGGTGGGCGGCGTGTTCGACTGGCCCAATGACGGGCGCGACACCCGTTTCTCGTTCGCGTTCCTCGTGCCGGCGAGCGCGTCGGATGGGCAGTTCCAGGAATGCTGGGCGCAGCAGTGGCCGGTGGACGACCAGCTCGATGCGCTGCTGTACACGACGGTCGTCGCCGACCCCTCTTCGCAGAACGTGGGCGTGCTCGGCTTGAACAACGGGTACTCGAAGTGGGATGCCGAGGGCGCCTACCAGTCGCGCACCACGCGCGTCGTGCCGTGGATTGGCTTGGGCGTGGGCGTGGCGTGCGGTGCCATTGCCGTCATGCGGCGGCGGTTGGAATACGCCGGTGCGCTTCACGCCGGGCAGTCTCGTGGCTCGCTGCTGCTGGGCATCGCGTTGGAGACGCTCGTATGGGCGGGGCTTGCGGCGCTGGGTTCGGGGCTGTTGCTCGCCGGGCTGTGTGAGAGGCTGTGCCCCGCGGGCGTCGCAACGGTGGCGCAGCAGTGCGTGCGGGTGCCGGTGGCGATGTTCGCCGGAGCGGTGGTGATGGCGCTGTTTGTCGGCGTGTGCATCCGCGAATCCCGCCTGCTCAAGTACTTCAAGAACCGCTGATGGGCATCCGGGCGGTGGCCGCGCCCGCCGCCGGCCTGGCTGGCGTGCGAATCAGGCAGTGCCTCTATCATGGAGGGCATGCCCATTAGCTCTGCAGTGCTTGAAAATCCCAAGTCCGACCGCATCCGCCACGTCGCCGATCTCTCGTCGCGCCACACGCGGCGCAAGATCGGCAGGTTCCTGGTGGAGGGGCCGCAAAGCGTGCGGGAAGCGGTGCGGTTCATGCCCGCCGCCGTGCACGACCTGTATGTGAGCGCCTCGCTCATGCATGACCCGCGCAGCGCGGTCGAGGCAATCGCCTACGAGGCCGACCGCGAGGGGATCTACGTGCACTCATGCAATGGCGCCGTGATGGAACGCATCAGCACCGACTGCCAGGGCATCGCCGCCGTCATGGATTGCGATGCGGTGGAGCATGCCGCCACCCGGCCGGTCGACGAACGCCTCGCCGCGGCGGACCAGGCGGGGCGAGGCCTCGTCGCCGCATGCTGGCAGGTGCGCGACCCGGGCAACGCCGGCACCATCATCCGCGTCGCCGACGCGGCGGGATGCGCCGGGGTCATTTTCGTGGACGAATGCGTGGACGTGACGAACCCCAAGGTCGTGCGGTCCACCGCCGGATCGCTCTTCCACCTGCCCGTCGTGCGGCTTGGCGTCGACGGGTTCTTCGGATGGGCAGCGGAGCACGGCGTGCACGTGACCGCCGCCGACGTGTACGGCACGCCGGTCAAGAAACCCATCAGCCTGCCCGACATGCTCGCAGGCAGCGAGACAGGCAGCGACATGGGCAGCGGCGACGGGGCGCAGGCGCACGGGCCCCGCGCCGTGCTCTTCGGCAACGAGGCGCGCGGCCTGGAAGAAGGCACCGTCAACCGGTGCGACGATGTGGTGACCATACCTATATATGGGAAGGCGGAATCGCTCAACGTCGCCACGAGCGCCGCCGTGCTGCTCTACGCGTTCGCCATGCGAAGCGCGGCGCGCTGAGCGCGGCGGCCTCGGCTACAGTAATCGGTGGAACCCGCCGGCAGCCGCTCCGCGCAGCCGTCTTGTGGCCGGCTTGAAGCCGGCTATGTCGAGTCTCGACATGACAATGTGTGCATGGACGCCGCGCCCGCCCGCGTCGGCGGCAGCGCCCCAAACCAGGGAACCAGAAAGGTAATCCAGTGGTAGATAGCTCAACGTTCGACGCCGCCGCGCTGACGGCGGCCATCAACGAAGGAATCTCCAAGGTCAACGCCGCGACGACGCTTGACGAACTCCATGCGGTGCGCACCCAGTACGCAGGCGCCGATTCCGCGCTCGCGGCGGCGTCGAAGGCCATCGGCGCCCTGCCCAAGGACCAGAAGAAGGACGCCGGCAAGACGCTTGGCAAGCTCCGTGCCGACTTCGGCCGTGCCTACGGCCCCAAGGAGGAGCAGCTCAAGCAGGAAGCCGAGAAGGCGGCGCTCGCCGCCGAGCGCGTCGACATGACCCAGCCGGTCGAGCGCAAGCCGCTGGGCGCACGCCACCCGCTGCCCAAGCTGCTCGAGGACGTTGAGGACTTCTTCGTCTCCATGGGCTGGCAGATCGCCGACGGCCCCGAGGTGGAGACCGAATGGTACAACTTCGACGCCCTGAACTTCGGCCCTGACCACCCGGCTCGCCAGATGCAGGACACCTTCGACGTCAAGGGGAACCAGGCGAAGGACGCCGCGGGCTTCGTGGGCTCCAACATCGTGGTGCGCACGCAGACATCGTCCGACCAGGTGCGCTCGCTCATCGAACGCGGCGTGCCGCTGTACATCGCGTGCACCGGTCGCGTCTACCGCACCGACGAGCTCGACGCCACGCACACCCCGGTGTTCCACCAGTGCGAGGCGCTCGCCATCGACAAGCACCTGACGATGGCGGACTTGAAGGGCGTGCTCAACAAGCTCGCCGTGGCGATGTTCGGACCGGACGCCAAGGCTCGCCTGCGCCCCAGCTACTTCCCGTTCACCGAGCCGAGCGCCGAGATGGATCTGTGGTTTCCCGACAAGAAGGGCGGCCCCGGCTGGATCGAATGGGGCGGCTGCGGCATGGTGAACCCCAATGTGCTCAAGTCCGCCGGCATCGACCCCGATGTGTATTCCGGCTTCGCATTCGGCGTCGGCATGGAGCGCACGCTCCTGCTGCGCCACGACATCAACGACATGCACGACCTCGTGGAAGGCGACGTGCGTTTCAGCAAGCAATTCGTGATGGGGGAGTGAGCAATGCCTTTCATTGACATCGACTGGCTGCGCAGCCATGTGGCGGTTCCGCAGGACGAGACGTACGCGCAGCTCGCCAAGGACCTCGTGCGCGTGGGCCTTGAGGAAGAGGAAATCCACACATCGTCCGTCACCGGGCCCATCGTGGTGGGCTATGTGGTGGATGCCACGCCTGAGCCGCAGAAGAACGGCAAGATCATCAACTGGTGCCATGTGGACGTGGGCGACAAGTACAACGAGACCGACGAGAACGGCAACAAGGTGCCGCGCGGCATCGTGTGCGGCGCACCGAACATGCGCGCCGGCGAAAAGGTCGTCGTGACCCTGCCTGGCGCCGTGCTGCCCGGCGATTTCCAGATCCAGCCGCGCAAGACCTACGGCCACATCTCCAACGGCATGTGCGCCTCGGAGCGCGAGCTCGGCCTGGGAAGCGACCACAACGGCATCATCCTGCTGTCGGAACGCGGCTACACCCAGGAGGAGTACGACGCTATCAAGCCCGGCGACGATGCGATCAAGCTGCTCCATATGGACGAGCCGCTGCTCGAGATCAACATCACGCCGGACCGCGGCTATGCGTTCTCGTACCGTGGCGTGGCCCGCGAGTTCCACAACTCCACCGGCGCGGCGTTCACCGACCCGGTGGATGCGCTCAACGAGGCGGCGCCCGTCGTGCCCGCCGGCAAGCCCACCGACGTCGAAGTGATTGTGGACGACGCCAACCCGATCCACGGCGTGCCCGGATGCGACCGCTACTATGCGCGCACCGTGCGCGGCTTCGACCCCGCCGCCAAGTCACCGGCATGGCTGCAGCACCGCCTGCTGCGCGCCGGCATGCGCCCGATCTCGCTCGCCGTGGACGTGACGAACTACGTGATGCTCGACCTGGGCCAGCCGATGCACGCCTACGACCTCGACAAGCTGTGCCCGCCGATCGTGGTGCGCCGCGCGAAGGAAGGCGAGAAGCTCACGACGCTCGACGGCAAGACGCACGAACTGTCGACCGAGGACCTTCTCATCACCGATTCCCCCGATGGCAAGCAAGGCAGCCGCATCATGGGCCTTGCCGGCGTGATGGGCGGCCTGTATGGCGAGGTGACGAGCGAGACGAAGAACATCCTGCTCGAAGCCGCGCACTTCGACCAGGTCACGATCGCCCGCTCCGCGCGCCGCCACAAGACGCCGTCCGAGGCATCCCGCCGCTTCGAGCGCGGTGTGGACACCGAGCTGCAGCCCGCCGCCGCGCAGATGGCCGCCGACCTGCTCACCAAGTACGCCGGCGGCGAGGCCAGCGCCACGCCGACCGACTACAACACGGTGCCGCGTCGCCAGACCATCCGCTTCAAGACCAGCGAAGTGGAGCGTCTCACCGGGCTGGAGCTGAGCATCGACCGCATCTCCGAGATCCTCACCGACATCGGCTGCCGCCTGGGCGGCGGTGGCAACGGCGAGCTGACGGTCGCCGCCCCCAGCTGGAGGCCGGACCTCAACGAGCCATGCGACCTCGTGGAGGAAGTCGCCCGCATCGAGGGCTATGACTCCATCCCCACCACCGTGCCGCCGGTGCCCGCCGGCAACGTGGGCCTGACCGCCGACCAGCAGCGCAAGCGCATGGTCGCCGACACGCTCGCGGAGTACGGCCTCGTCGAGACGCTCACCTACCCGTTCGTCGGTGACGCCGATTACAAGGCGTTCGCGTTCGACCCGGACGCCGAGAAGCCCTACAGCGTGGAGATCGCGAACCCGCTCGCCGGCGACAGGCCGTTCCTGCGCCGCAACATCCTCATCACGCTCGCCCTCACCGTGCAGCGCAACATCCGCCGCGGCATCGACAACGTGAGCCTGTACGAGCTCGGCCACGTGTTCCTCGCCGACCCGAAGGCGCCGCCGGTGCCCGCGCTGCCCGGTGGCGTCAAGCCCACCGACGAGCAGCTCGCCGCGCTTGACGCCGGCCTGCCCAAGCAGCCGCTTCACGTGGCGGGCATCCTCACCGGCCTTGCCGAGGACGACGGCTGGCTGGGCGACAAGCGCCCCGTGGATTGGAGCGACGCCGTGGAAGCGGTGCGCCGCATCTCCGACCGCCTGGGCGCGGGCCTGCGCCTTGTGCAGCCGCCGGCAGGCGTGGCGGTGCCCGAGCAGTGGCATCCCGGTCGCTATGCCGCGGTGCAGCTGGCGGACGGCACGATGGTGGGCCGCGTGGGCGAGTTCCACCCGCGTGTGAACGAGGCTCTGGGCTTCCCGCAGCATTCCGCGGCGTTCGAGCTCGACCTGACCGCCATTTTCGCCGGCGTGGCATACGCGCCGCTGCAGGCGAAGCCGGTCTCCACGTTCCCGCCGGTCAAGCAGGACTTTGCGTTCACCGTGGACGACGCCGTGACCTCCGACGAGATCGAGGGCGCCATCCGCAAGGCGGCGGGCGATGACCTCGAGGACGTGCGCCTGTTCGACGTGTTCACCGGCGGCCAGCTGGGGGAGGGCAAGAAGTCCCTCGCCTACTCGGTGACGTTCCGTTCGCCCACCAAGACGCTTTCGGGCGACGATGCCGACGCGCTGCGCCAGCAGATCGTGGACGAGTGCGCCAAGCTGGGAGCGCAGCTGCGCGCATAACGTAGCGGTGCTTGCGGCTGCCGGCGGCGGTATTGCGCTGCAGCGTTGTTCCGCAGCGGGTATTGCTGGGCGGCGGTTTGCTGATAGGGGCCGGTCATGCACCTGTGCATGACCGGCCCTTTGCGTGCGCCGTGGATCATGGGCCAGGCGATTGTGAATCGGAGCCGGTTTCCCGTGGTGGATTGCGCTGTGAGCATGATGCAATCGTGCAATCAGACGGCTTTCAGGAAGATTTCTATAATGGCTTTCACAGCGAACGGTAGCGCGGACGACAACCGATGAGGAAGGCAATGCGATGACGAACATCAACGGGCACGATCCCAACGCAGCGGCAGGGGCCGCGGATGGCAATGGCTCCGCCCGCCCTGCGTATGGCGCCATGCAAAGCGATTACCCTGGCTGGAACCCGTACCTGTACGGCGCGCCGGATGCGTCGCAGTCCGGATCCGCGGCGAACGCCGCAGCGAACAATGCGGCGGCGGGGCCGAACGCGCAAGGCGCCTACGGTGCCAACCCATCCGGTTCGGGCACCAATGGATATGGCCCCAATGGGTATGGAGCCAACGGGTACGGCTCCAACGGATACGGCCGCGGGGGCAACCCCAACGCCGGCAACCGGCAGGGGATGGGCGACGGGAGCCGAGCGAACGGCACCGACCAGGACGATGGCAACATCATGTGGACCCCCTATGGCCCGCTGAACCTCGACGACCCCAAGCAGAACCCGTGGTATGGCAAGTGGGATTCGGTCGCCATCGTCGCGTTCATCTCCACATTCTTCATTCCTTTCGTGGGACTGGTGCTCGGCTGCTTCTCGATGCACCGCACCCGTGTGTTCCACATGAAGGGCAGGGGGCTCGCCATCGCATCCATCGTGATCAGCGTGGCGCTCATCATCCTGGAGTTCTACCTGGTGCGCAGCGGCATTTACGGGCAGTTCCTTGAGACGATCAGCGGCGCGTCGGGCGGCGCTTCCGGCGGCACGGGTTCCGCGCCGGCGCCCAGCGGCAGCACGGGCGGAAGCGCTTCGAGCAGTGCCTCTGCCGGCGTGTATTCCGCGTGATGCCTGAGTGCCGCTCGGCAATCGCACTGGCTGCCGGGCGAGACGCTCGGCATTCGTGACGCCTGGCAAACATGACGTTTGGCAAACGTGACGTCTGGCAATCGTGGTGTCAGGCGTTCGTGCACGCCGCGTCGTCGCGTCCCGTGTTTCAGGATTGTGACGGCGCGGCGTGTCGGATTTTGAGTTCCGCCCCGTTCTATGCATAATTATGCATATATTTACATATTCCTTATGCGATGCGCGCCAAGCGGGCTCACGGCAGCTTGCACCGCACCGCCCGGAGCGGAAGGAGCGGCTGTGGGAAAGCTCACGGTGGCAGTGGCTGGCGCCACAGGGTACGCAGGCGGGGAAGCGCTGCGCATCCTCGCGCAGCATCCCAATTTCGAAGTGACGTGCGTGGCGGGGCATTCCACCGCAGGGCAGAGCTTCGCGCAGTTCGCGCCGCATATCCCGCAGCTCGCCGGGCTCACCGTGCAGGACTCCACGCCGCAGAACCTCAACGGGCACGACGTCATCATCCTCGCCCTGCCGCACGGGGCGTCCGGTGCACTCGCCGCGCAGCTCGACCCGCAGAGCATCGTCATCGACCTGGGCGCCGACCACCGCCTGGAGCAGAAGAGCGCCTGGGACGCCTTCTATGGCGGCGACTTCTACGAGCATTGGACCTATGGCATGCCCGAGCTCATCGTAGGCAAGAACGCCGATGGCTCCTACAAGCGTCAGCGTGAGCAGCTGCCCGGCGCCAAGCGCATCGCAGGGCCGGGGTGCAACGTGACTGCCACGACGCTCGCTATGCAGCCGGGCATCGCCGAAGGCCTCGTGGATCCGCGCGGCATCGTCGCCGATCTCGTCGTCGGATATTCCGGCGCGGGCAAGAGTCTCAAGAAGCCGTACCTGCTCGCCTCCGAGGCGTTGCAGTCCGCGCTTCCGTACTCCGTCGCCGGCAAGCACCGTCACATCCCCGAGATCTTGCAGAACTTCGCGCATGCCGCCGGGCTCACCGCCGCGGACGCCGACCGTTTCACTCTCGGCTTCACCCCGATCCTCGCACCCATGTCGCGCGGCATCCTCGCTACGGTGAGCGCACCGCTCACCGACAAGGCGCAAGGCCTCACCGACGAGCAGATCCGCGAGGTGTGGCTCCATGCCTACGAAGGCCAGCAGTTCATCTGCATGCTGCCCGAGGGCATGCTGCCCGCCACCGGCAACGTGCTGGGCTCAAACGCCGCCCACATCCAGGTGGCGGTGGACCGCCATTCGCAAAGACTCTACGCATTCAGCGCCATCGACAACCTCAACCGCGGCACCGCGGGGCAGGCCATCGAATCACTCAACATCGCCCTTGGGCTCGACGAGTCCACCGGCCTGACCAAGATCGGAGTAGCACCGTGAGCGTCGTATTTCCCCAAGGATTCAGCACCGCATCCATCGCGGCGGGCATCTCGGCCGTCGAAGGCAAGAAGGATCTCGCCCTCGTCGTCAACAACGGTCCGCTTGACGCGGCGGCAGGCGTGTTCACCTCGAACCGTTTCTGCGCCGCACCCGTGCAGTGGTCCCGCAAGGCCGTCGCCGACGGTCACCTGCGCGGCGTGATCCTCAACTCCGGTTGCGCCAACGCGTGCACCGGCAAGGCAGGCTACGACCAGGCCGCCAAGGAAGCCGAGACCTTCGCTTCCCTCGCCGGCTTCGACTCGCCGTCCGACGTCGCCGTGTGCTCCACCGGCATGATCGGAGACCTGCTGCCGCTCGACAACCTGCTCAACGGCCTCAAGACCGCGTACCCCACGCTCGCAAGCACCCCTGAGGCGGGCCGCGAGTCGTCCATCGCCATCCTCACCACCGACACGCATCCCAAGACCGTCGAGATCGAAGGCGCCAACGGCTACCACATCGGCGGCATGGTCAAGGGCTCCGGCATGATCGCCCCGCAGCTGGCGACAATGCTATGCGTCATCACCACCGACGCCGTCGTGACCCCCGAGCAGATGCACGCCGCACTGGAGCATGGCGCCGAATACAGCTTCAACCGCATCGACGTGGACGGTTGCATGTCCACCAACGACACCGTGCTGCTCCTCGCCTCCGGCGCATCCGGCGTGACGCCCGACCCGCAGGAGTTCGCCGATAACATCGCCAAGGCAACCGCAAGCCTCGCCCGCCAGATCGTGGGCGACGGCGAAGGCGCCTCCCACGACATCCGCGTCAAGGTCACCGGCGCCACCAGCGAGGACGCCGCGCTCGCCTGCGCCCGTGCCGTGGCGGCAAGCAACCTGCTCAAGTGCGCCATCTGCGGCAACGACCCCAACTGGGGCCGTGTCGTGAGCTCCTTGGGCACCGTGCCCGCCGACGTGGCGCCCTACGACCCGAACGACGTGACGGTGGACGTCAACGGCGTGCGCGTGTGCGACGGCGGCAAGCCCGGCGAGCCGCGCGACCTCGTGCACATGGAGGACCGCGAAGTGCACATCGACATCGACCTCAACCCCGGTTCCGCCGGCGAGGCGACGGTGTGGACCGACGACCTCACCCACGAGTACGTGCACATCAACGCGGACTACGAGTCCTGATCCGTTCCACGGTGCGGCCTGTTCACAGCACCAGCAGAAAGCGAACAGAGAGCAGCCGACGGAAATAACGTCGACAGAAAACAACGTCGACAGAAAAGCCGATAGAAAAGAAGACACATGAGCGAATTGAAAGGCCCGGGGTATCACATCGACGTCCACGCCGATCTGACCGCCGACCAGAAGGCAGAGGTGCTCATCGAAGCGCTGCCGTGGCTTGAGGAATTCTCCGGCCAGAGGGTCGTCATCAAGTACGGCGGCAACGCCATGGTCAACGAGCGCCTCAAGCAGGCGTTCGCCGAAGACATGGTGTTCCTCCACCAGGTGGGCATGCACCCCATCGTCGTGCACGGCGGAGGCCCCCAGATCTCCAAGATGCTGGCGGCGCTTGGCATCAAGTCCGAGTTCAAGGGCGGCCTGCGTGTCACCACGCCCGAGGCGATGGACGTGGTGCGCATGGTGCTCACCGGCAAGGTGTCCCGCGAGCTCGTGGACCTCATCAACTCCCACCGTCCGCTCGCCGTCGGCATGAGCGGCGAGGACGGCGGCCTGTTCACCGCCGTCAAGCGCAAGCCCGTCATCGACGGCGTGCCCACCGACATCGGCCTCGTGGGAGACGTGATCAGCGTCGATGCCTCCGCCGTGGAGGACCTCATCGCAGCCGGGCGCATCCCGGTCGTGAGCTCCGTGGCCCCGGACGAGGACGACGCCACCCAGGTGCTCAACGTCAACGCGGATTCCGCCGCGGCGGCGCTCGCCTCGGCGGTGGGTGCGCGCAAGCTCGTCATCCTCACCGACGTCGAAGGCCTGTACGCCGACTGGCCCGACAAGGACTCCCTCGTCGGCCGCATCGGCACCTCCACGCTGCAAGACATGATGGCGGACCTGGAAAGCGGCATGAGGCCCAAGATGGAAGCGTGCATCCGCGCCGTCGACAACGGCGTGGAGGAAGCCCATGTGATCGACGGGCGACGACCCCATTCGTTGCTCAACGAGATTTTCACCCGGGATGGCATCGGCACGATGGTCGTGCCTGGAGAAGGAATAGAGATGAGGAGCCACTATGGCACAGTCTGACGACACCGCATTGGAGACGCTCGGCCCGAAGGATGCCGCGCTGCTCCAGCAATACAGCGACGTCCACATGAACGTGTTCGGCACGCCGCTGCGCGTCATGGACCATGCGAAGGGCACGCGCATCTGGGACGTCGATGGCAACGAATACCTCGACTTCCTCGGCGGCATCGCTGTGAACTCCTTGGGCTACGGCCACCCCGCATGGATCAAGGCGCTCACCGACCAGGCGAACAAGGTCGCCCATACCTCGAACTACTTCGCCACCGTGCCGCAGATCACGCTGGCATCCAAGCTCATCGAGAAGGCGGGGGCCCCCGAGGGCTCGCTCGTCTACTTCGGCAACTCCGGTGCCGAAGCGAACGAAGCCGCGATGAAGCTTGCCAAGCTTCACGGCAACACGCTGCCGAACAACACCGGCAAGCCGGCCCGCATCATCGCCCTGACCCATGCGTTCCATGGCAGGACGCTCGGCGCGCTCTCCATCACCTGGAAGCCCGTCATCCGCGAGCAGTTCGAGCCGCTCGTGCCCGGCGCCCAGTTCGTCGAGGCCGGCAACGTGCAGGCATTGCAGGACGCGTTCGACGCCAGCGACGAGCAGGGTCCAGTCGCCGCCGTCATCATGGAGCTCATCCAAGGCGAGGCGGGCGTGCTGCCCGTGGGCGCCGAATTCGTCAAGGCGGCGCGCCAGCTGTGCGACGAGCACCATGCGCTCCTCATCATCGATGAAGTGCAGACCGGCATCGGCCGCACCGGCGAATGGTTCGCCTTCCAGCGCGAGGACCTCTCCGGCGGCATCACGCCGGACGCGGTGACCTTCGCCAAGGGCGTGGCGGGCGGCTTCCCGATGGGCGGTCTCATCGCCTTCGGCAAGCGCAACGCATCGCTGTTCACCCCCGGCTCCCACGGCTCCACGTTCGCCGGCAACCCGCTGGGATGCGCGTGCGGCGTGGCGACGCTCGACACCATCGAATCCGAGGGTCTGCTCGCCAACGCCGAGGAACGCGGCGCTCAGCTGCGCGCCGGGATCGATGCCTGCGGCAACCCGCTCTTCGAGCTTTCCCGCGGCAGGGGACTGCTCAACGCCGTGGTGCTCACCCACCCGTGCGCGCATGCCGCCGCGAACTGGGCGTTGGAACATGGCCTCATCGTCAACCCGGTAGCGCCGAACGCGCTGCGCATGGCGCCACCGCTCGTCGTCTCGAAGGACGACGTGGACGAAGCCGTGAGCATCCTCGCCCAGATCCCCGCCGACCTGCCGGACGACTGAGGCCACGCAGCCAAGCGAAGATTTCCATGCGGCCGAGCGAAGATTTCAGCGAAGATTACACCGCGCCGTCGTTTCGGCTACTGTAGACACGTATCGGTGACGGGCGCGGGTCCAGCCTCGTGACTGCATGCCGTGCCCCGCCACCACTCAGAGAAGGAATCCATCCATGACACATCAGTTGCGTCACATGCTTCGCGACGACGACATCACCCATGAGGAGCAAAAGCAGATCCTCAAGCTGGGCATGAAGTTCCGCGAAAACCGTTTCTACTCCCAGCCCTTCGCCGGTCCGCAGGCGGTGGCGGTGCTGTTCGACAAGAACAGCACCCGCACCCGTTCCAGCTTCTCCATCGGCGTCTCCGAGCTGGGCGGCTACCCGCTCGTCATCGACAAGTCCAGCTCCCAGCTGGGCCGCGGCGAGCCGATCGCGGACACCTCCCGCGTGCTCACCCGCATGGCGTACACCATCGTGTGGCGCACCTACGGCCAGGACCGCGTCGAGGAGATGGCGAAGTACGCCACCGTGCCAGTGATCAACGCCCTGACCGACGACTTCCACCCCTGCCAGGTGCTCGCCGACTTCCTCACGATCGCCCAGTTCCGCGGCGGCGTGGACGAGTTGAAGAACAAGACGATCGCCTACGTGGGCGACGCCGCCAACAACATGTCCAACTCCTACCTGCTCGCGGGCGCCGTCGCCGGCATGGACGTGCGCGTCGCCGGCCCGCAGGGATTCCTGCCCCGCAAGGACATCGTCGAGGACGCCAAGCGCATCGCCGCACAGAACGGCGGCAGCATCCTCGTCACCACCGATCCGCGCGAAGCCGTGGACGGCGCCGACTGCGTGTTCACCGACACATGGGTGTCGATGGGCGAGGAAGCCGAATACGCGATCCGCTCCAAGCCGTTCTGGGACTACCAGGTCAACGACAAGCTCATGAGCTACGCCAAGCCCGACGCACTGTTCCAGCATTGCCTGCCTGCATACCGTGGCAAGGAAGTGACGCCGTCCGTCATCGACGGACCGCAGTCCGTTGTGTGGGACGAGGCGGAGAACCGACTCCACGCGCAGAAGGCCCTCATGACCTGGCTCATCGCTTGGCAGCGCGAGGACCCGTCCCTGCTGGGGGAGTGCGCATGAGCGACAAGCCTGCACCCAACGTGAAGCGTCCGATGACGAAGGCCGCGCGCCTGAGCGTCATCGAAGACGTTCTGCTCAACCACATCGTCACCTCGCAGCAGCAGCTTCTCGGCATGCTCGCCCAGCAGGGCCTCGATGTGACGCAGAGCACGTTGAGCCGCGACCTTGACGAGCTCCATGCCGTCAAGACGCGGAAGGCAGACGGCAGCGTCGCATACGAAATGCCGCTGCCGGCGCATGCGAACACCACCGGTGCACAGACCGTCGAGCCCATGCCCGCCGCGTCGATGCGCGACGAGCAGCAGCTGTCGAAGACCCTCACCGGATTGGTGATCTCCGTGGCGGCGGCGGGCAACATCGTCGTGCTGCACACGCCGTCCGGCGCTGCCCAATACCTGGGCAGCGTGCTGGACCGCGCGAGCCTTGACTCCGTGCTGGGCACCATCGCCGGCGACGACACCGTCATGATCGTCACCAGCGACGCGCCCAGCGCCCAGCGCACCGCGCAGCGGCTGCTCGCACTCGCCGCGGACCAGCGCACGGCCGGCGCTACGGACGAAGCAGAAAACGCCGACTGAACGCGGCGGAGGCAACCACCAAACACGCATATAATTCAACAGGCATTTCCTTCAGGGGCATTCCTGAAGCAGATTCCTGAAGGAACACAACCGAAAGGCACAACATGGCAGACAAGAACCGCATTGTTCTGGCGTATTCCGGAGGCCTCGACACCTCCGTCGCCATCCCTTACCTCAAGGAGCGCACCGGCAAGGACGTCGTCGCCGTCTCCCTCGACGTGGGCCAGGGTGGCGAAAGCCTCGAGACCGTCAAGAACCGCGCCCTCGCGTGCGGTGCCGTGGAAGCGTATGTGGTCGACGCTCGCAATGAGTTCGCCAACGAGTACTGCATGCTCGCCCTCAAGGCGAACGCCATGTACGAAGGCGTCTACCCGCTCGTCTCCGCCATCTCCCGCCCGCTCATCACCAAGCACCTCGTGCGCGCCGCCCACCAGTTCGGCGCCGACACCATCGCGCACGGCTGCACCGGCAAGGGCAACGACCAGGTGCGTTTCGAGGTCTCCATCCAGTCCATCGACCCCACCCTCAAGGCCATCAGCCCGATCCGCGACCTCCAGCTGACCCGCGACATCGAGATCAAGTACGCGCAGGACCACAAGCTGCCGATCGAGCAGACCGAGAAGTCCCCGTACTCCATCGACCAGAACGTGTGGGGCCGCGCCATCGAGACCGGTTACCTCGAGGACCCGTGGAACGCCCCGACCAAGGACGTCTACTCCTACACCGACGACCCGTCGTTCCCGCCTGTCGAGGACGAAGTCACCATCGAATTCAAGCAGGGCGTGCCCGTCAAGATCGACGGCAGGGACGTCACCCCGCTCGAAGCGATCGAAGAGATGAACCGCCGCGCCGGCGCCCAGGGCCTCGGCCGCATCGACCTCATCGAGGATCGCCTCGTGGGCATCAAATCCCGCGAGCTGTACGAAGCGCCGGGCGCCGTGGCGCTCATCACCGCGCACCAGGAGCTCGAGAACTGCTGCCTCGAGCGCGAGCAGCACCGCATCAAGCGCGACATCGACAAGCGCTGGGGCGAGCTCGTGTACGACGCACAGTGGTATTCGCCCGCCGTCCACTCGCTCAACGCCTTCATCGAAGACACGCAGCGCTACGTCTCCGGCGAGATCCGCATGACGCTGCACGGCGGCCGCGCGGTCGTCACCGGCCGTCGTTCCGACGCATCGCTGTACGACTACAAGCTCGCCACCTACGATTCCGGCGACACCTTCGACCAGCATGCCTCCGTGGGCTTCATTGAGATTTACGGCCTGCCGAGCAAGGTCGCCGCGGCGCGCGACGTCAAGTTCGGCAACGCCATCGAGGTGCCGGAGAACACCGTCGAGTAAACGGCATCCTTGGATACCCAGCACGGCTGGGGCATGACCCCGGCCAAGCATCCTGATGCGCTCGCGGGGGAGTCCCGATTGGGATTCCCATGCCGCGGGCGCATTGTCATAGCACGGCATCACCGTGTCGCAGCGCCACGGTGTCGCAGCCACCACACGGGTGACGTAGCGGGCCGTTATCACACCCAGCAGGGCTTGCGGTATTGTGCTTGTGGACGCGTGGCGCGATGCGACGTTCCGACCGGCACGCAGTGGCCGGCCCGCTTATCGCACCACGGCGATAACGCGATGCATTGTTGATTTTGGAGGAAAGATGACACAAACCGCTGGCAGCAACGGCTCCGATTCCCGTGACCAGGCAGTCGAGCCCCACGAGGGCATCGCGCTGTGGGGAGGCCGCTTCAGCTCCGGCCCGTCCCCGGCGCTCGCACGCCTGAGCAAATCCACCCAGTTCGATTGGATCCTGGCGGACGACGACATCGCCGGTTCCCGCGCCCATGCGCGTGCCCTCGGCCGCGCAGGGCTGCTCACCGATGACGAACTGGGCAACATGGAGGAAGCCCTCGACGAGCTGCAGCGTCGCGTGGATTCCGGCGAATTCGCTCCCATCGAGGAAGACGAAGACGAGGCCACGGCGTTGGAGCGTGGGCTTCTCGAAATCGCCGGAGACGAGCTGGGTGGCAAACTGCGCGCCGGCCGTTCCCGCAACGACCAGATCGCATGCCTCATCCGCATGTGGTTGCGCCGCCATTCCCGCACCATCGCGACGCAGCTCATCGACCTCATCCAGGCGATCATCGGTCAGGCGAAGGCTGCCGGCCACACCGCCATGCCAGGCCGCACCCACATGCAGCACGCCCAGCCGGTGCTCTTGGCCCACCAGCTCATGGCGCACGCCTGGCCGCTCATGCGTGACATCCAGCGTCTCGCCGACTGGGACAAGCGTGCCGACGCCAGCCCCTACGGTTCCGGCGCGCTCGCGGGCAACACCCTGGGCCTCGACCCGGTGGCGGTCGCCAAGGAACTTGGTTTCTCCCGTGTGACCGACAATTCCATCGACGGCACGTCCTCCCGTGACGTGGTCGCGGAATTCGCGTTCATCGCCGCCATGATCGGCGTGGACCTGTCGCGTCTGTCGGAAGAGATCATCATCTGGAACACCCAGGAATTCGCATTCGTCAAGCTCGACGAAGCCTATTCCACCGGCTCCTCCATCATGCAGCAGAAGAAGAACCCCGAAATCGCTGAGCTCACGCGAGGCAAGGCAGGCCGCATGATCGGCGACCTCACCGGTCTCATGGCGACGCTCAAGGGCCTGCCCACCGCGTATGCGCGCGACCTTCAGGAAGACAAGGAGGCGGTGTTCGACCAGGTCGGTCAGCTCGAGGTCATCCTCCCCGCATTCACCGGCATGGTCGCCACGATGCGCTTCGACAAGGACCGCCTGGAGCAAGAGGCTCCGACCGGTTTCGCGCTCGCCACCGACATCGCCGAATGGCTCGTCAAGAACGGCGTGCCGTTCCGCCATGCGCACGAGCTTTCCGGCGCATGCGTCAAGATCGCCGAAAGCCGTGGCGTGGAGCTGTGGGATCTCACCGACGAGGACTTCGCCACCGTCTTCGCGGACTTCCTGCCTGCCAGCAAGGCGCCGCAGGTGCGCGAGGTGCTGAGCACCCAGGGCTCCGTTGACTCCCGCCGTGGAAAGGGCGGCACCGCATATGACCGCGTGGTGGAGCAGATCGCCGAAGCCGAGAAGCAGCTCGAGCCGGCGAAGCAGTTCGCCACCTCCGTCTCCGATGGTTCCGCGTACAAGCCGGAAGGCTCTCTGAACTGACGGCTGTGGACGGTCCTGTCGATTCGACGGAGAGCTGACTCGGCGGTGTGATTCCCGGCCGTTTCTCGCCATTTTCCGGTCGGTGCTGGTCTTAGCCAGTGCCGGCCGGCATGCATGATGTCCGGTCCACAGAGGGATTCAAGGAATCCTCCCCGTGGATCGGACATCGTCATTTCCAGCGCCTTCGGGGTCATCGAGAAGAGTCAATCAGCGCCACGCTGTATTGCCACACAGCAGTGCCATGCAACAGCGCCATGCTGTAACGCCGTACAGCTATGGTGGCTGCATGACAACGAGCTTCGAATCAGCAGACACTCCATCCGCTGATGCACACAGGAACGTCGCTGCGAATGCATTTGCGAATCCGACGACGGCCGCACGCGCCAGCACGCGACGCAATGATGAACGCACGATCGCCGGTGCCCATCGTCGCATGCGTCGCGCCGACAGGGAAGTGACGGAGCCGGAGCGGATTCGTGAGATCATCGCGGCATCGCCCATCGTCAGCGTCGCCTACGCCGATGCCGAGGGGCTCACCCTCGTCCCGATGGATTTCGGCTATGAATGGGTGCCTAAGTCTGCTCAGCCTTTCGCGGCAACGCCAGCAGCAGACGGGGATGGTCTCACGCTGTACATGCATTCCTCGCCGATCGGCCGCAAGGCCGATGCGCTGCGCGCTGCAGGTGAGGAGGGTCTTCCGGTAAGCTTCGACATGATCGCCGACGGCTCGCGGACCATACCTGGCAGAACGCTGTGCAACTGGGGCAGGGCGTATGCATCCATCGTGGGCACGGGCATCGCTCGTATCGTGACGGATGTGGAGGAAGCCGCCCATGGGCTGCAACTGCTCATGGCTCATGAAGCCGGCATGGTGGACGCTTCGGGCATGCCGAGCGTGTCGTTCACCGAGCAACAGGCGAGGTCCGTCATGGTGTGGCGCATCGATGTGACCTGTTACACCACGAAGAGCCGTCCGGTGCCGCCTGCCACGGTGCATCACGCTGTGCATCGCGAAGCGCGTGAAGAGTACTGACTCGGGATTGAAAAACACGCACATTCCAAAAAAGAATGCACAATTTTTCCGCGTTGTGGGAGTTGACGCGAGCGTAAGAAAACGGCTCGAAAACATCTCGAACACTGTTCGAGATAGGTGCGGGAGATCTCCCCATGAGCACGGAAGTGGCTTTACCACGGCCTGATAGGGGCTATGATAGTGCCTAGGTGTAGGGATGCCGGAGAGTGCTCCTATCGGTGGTCGCCAAGCTAAGGTGCTTGGGATTGCTGCAGGATTTCCAATCCCCGCACAGCAACGGATTGCGAGCCAACATCGCGGTCGGGCGATTTCGACGGGACGTATCTCGAACGAATCGAACGATCGTGGTCGAGGAAAGGCCGTTCGTCGGAACCGGTTGCCGGCTCCAACGAACGGGGAAAGCGCTGATGACAGGCGCCGATAACATGCAGAGAGGGGACGGACATGCACCACCCGCAGATGGTACGCCGCGCACACGTGGCTTTCGCGTGCTTTATCGCCATGATGGCCTCGCTCGCTGTTCTCCTCTCGATGCTTTGCGCGGCGACAGCGGTGGCGCAACCTCTCGAGACCGACGATGCATCTGAGCCGGTAACTGCTGAAGCGGCAGTTGCGACGAGCTCGACCGGCGACCAGTCGTTGGTGCAGTCCCTCCTGGGAAAGTTCGAATCCATTCCAGTGCCTGGGGTGAGCAAGAGCCCCACCGAGTCGACATTCAATGACGTGATGGCGGCGAATGGCTACACCGTCACCTCCACCGCAGACACGACTGGCATGACCGGCGTGCGGGCCGCCGCCACCGCCCAGACGTCTGGCGGTGACAGCGCAGGATTCCTCCAGTTCGATTCCGAGGAAGACATGCAGGCATCGCAATCCGCGATCAGGGCCATTCTTTCCGCCGCCGCCACGCAATACTCGGCGAACGCGGAATCCACCACCTACAGCGGCGCCGCCACGATCACGGAGTATTCGGGAGACGGCACCATTGTGTATATCGCTTCGGAAGGAACAACGCTGATGTTGGGAGTCATGAGCGGCTCTGCAAGCCAACTTGACCATTTGCTGGAGGGCCTTGGCTTCGAGCAAGGCATGATCGAACGCGCTCTCAGGGTCGTCATGGTGGTCGTCATCATCACCGTGGTGGTGTTCGTGGTGGTGAAGCTGGCGCATCGGCAGCATGCGGCGGTGGTGCGCCGCAAGGAGACCATCCCCGCGGCCCTGGAAGACACCGGTGATTTCGAGAGCAATCGTCAGTTCAATCCCGATACGGCGGATCCCATGCCTGCCCAGCGTCAGCAGTACATGGCACGACAAGGGTTGCGCAACCTGTCGGACATGCCGCTCATGTCCGCAGGGGAGGAGTTCCTTCCCGACCCTGTGCTGCTCCAAGAAGGCAGCGAGATCGCTCGCGAACGCAAGATCGGCAAAGACAACTACAGCATCAGCACGATGTCCCAGGGCATTTCCGTCGATCCACAGGCACTGGCGCAGGCGCATGCGAAATTCGCGGCGCCGACCCAAGTGTTCCAGCCTGTTCGCAGTACGCCTATGCCTGCAATGGCTGCCCCTGTCGCCCAACCGATGCTGCAGAACTCGCAACCTGTGATGCAACAGTCGATGATGCAGCAGCAGCCGGTAATGCAGCAGGCTGTGGCGCAACAATCTGTGATGCAGACTTCTCAGTCCGCTGCACAGCCTATTCCTGTGCCGCCTGCTCCTGTGCAGACTTCCATTGCGCAACCTGTTTCCGCTGCGCCGATCCCAGCTGTGGCTGCGGACTCGCACCCAGCATCCGCTCCTCAAGCCGTGGCTACGCCAGTGGCGGCACCCGCAGCTGTGCCTGCCCCTCAAGCAGCCTCGATGCCAGTTCCTGTGCCCGTTCAGCCGACGAAGGCTCCGGCACCGAAGCCCGTCGTTTCGGCTCGGCCGGCAGCCACAGCATTCCCCAAGCCGGCTATGGCACAGCCCGTGTTCTCTGCAACGGCTGCTTTCCTGGCATCCGTTCCATCTGCAGTCCCCGTGGTGAATCAGGCTGTCTCTCAGCGAGCCATCCCCTCCGTCGCCTCGCAGGCGCGTGGTGAGAACATCGCCCAACTGGCTGCTGCCCAGCCCGCGACCGTTGCTCAACCCGCCGCTAAGCCTGCCGCCCAACCGGCTGTTGTTCAGTCGGTTGCTGCTCCGACTGTCGCTCCCGAGCCGGCCGTCGTGAAGACTGTCGCCTCTGAGCCGGTCGCTTCCACGGCTGCCGCATCCGAGTCTGTCGAAGCTGCGCATGTCATTCCTGCCCCCGTGGTTCCGGCACCCGCCGCCAAGCCTGTTTCGCCCGCGCCTGCGTTCGCCAAGTCCGCCAGCATCCCAGCGGTCCAGTCACAGGCCGTGCCTGTTGCCCCCAAGCCTGCCACGGCGCCTGCAACCCCTGCGGAGCTTGCTACCCCTGCAACCTCTGCATCGCCAATGGCTCCTACGGCATACGTTCATCCTGCGCATCCGGTGATGCCGCAGCCAGCGTTTTCGGCACAGACCAATCCCTTCGTGCCGCAAGCGGCGAAGTCCTCCGCGCCCGTGCCCGCACGCCCGGCAGCACCGATTCCGATGCACGCGCCACAGCAGCCGGCGGCGCCATCCTCGCCGCTCATGAGCAAGGCACCAGACATGTGGACGCCCGCCGAGCAGCGCATCGAACAGTCCGACCCCCTCTTTGGCACCGCTCCCGGCCAGGTCTTCATCCCGCCGGCATTGCGAGGCAAGGTGGACGCATCCGGTGTCTCCCATAATGCCGCGAAGCCCGTTGCAGCACCGTCGCTGGCCATCGCCAACGCCACGCAGCCGGTTGCCGAAACCGCCGATGACGCCACAGCCGATTCCGATGATCCGCAGGATGACGAAGGCAATTTCGGCACCAACCGCAAGGATCGCAAGAAACTCGTAGAAGTCGCCAAGAAGAAGTCCGGCAAGAAGAACCTCTACAAGCTCAAGGGCGTGTACTTCCCCGGCATGGCCTGATGCCACCGGTATGGTACGCATGAGAGGGAATGGCTTGTTCCTCGAGACGGGAACAAGCCATTTTTCCTTCTTGCGGCGATGTCGGCTGCATCATGCGGGATAATGGAAGAGGAATTCACCACACAGACGCGGCAGGAGCCGGGAGAGAGAAGACATGGGTAAATTCTCAACAACGCGAGACGGTGCGACGCGAAGGAGCGTAGCGTTCGCCGATGCATCGCAAGGCATTGGCGCAAGTCATCTCGCGAAACGCACCAATACCGATACCATGACCAAAGGCACCATGACAGGAGACACCATGACCACGATGGCTCCGTTGCGGAGCTCCGGCATGCGCTCGTTGAATGCGCCGGTGCATTCCCTGCTCACGCGCATCGTGGCGCTCATCGCAGTGCTGTGCTGTGCCGTGCTTCCCTTGGGCGGTTGCAGTGTGGAGCGCAACACATCGACGGATGATTTCACGAAGACGATGAAAGCCCATGACATGACGAGCATGGATCTGGGCACCAAGTGCAGCGACTCCGGCATGGACAGCGGCCTGTCATCGATATTCACGTCATCGAAGATGCACGTGTCGGGATGCAGCATCGCCTACTCGGGATCATCCGAGACGGGCGCCGCGATGCTCATGATGCAACTGCAGTTCTCCGATACCATCGACATGAGCAAGAGCATCAAGAACATCCACGACGATTATGACAGCGATGCCCAGAACATGACCGACGTGCCCAACGGCGTGGAGTTCCAAGATGACAGCGTGTGGTACGGCGTGTATCTGCAGAAGCGTTCGGCGCTCATCGCCGCCACCGACAGCGAAGACAAGTCCCAGATGCAGCAGATCGCGCACGAGATGCATTACGGCGTGGACCCTGGCATCTCGCCCGTGGCGCTGTGGGGATCGGTCATCGGAGCTGTGTTCCTGCTGCTCATCCTCCTCTTGGTGGCTCGCAGCGCATCGCGCAAGCGCCATGAGGCGGCCGTCATGACCTCCGCGTACGAGCAGCAAGGCATCTTGCAGCAATACAACGCGAATCCCGATGGTCTGCCGGTGATGCAAACGGGCATGTCGTATGCGCCCGATGGCTCCGTCGTGCCAGCTACGGATGTGGCGGCTCCGATGGGTGCTGCGGGTGCTGCGGGTGTTGCGGGCGCCACGGGCGCTCCGAATGCGCAGGGGCCGTATGCCCAGGTTCCTTATGGTCAGGTGCCTTCTGGTCAGGCAGCACCGTATCGACAGGCGCCGTATGGCCAGGCATCATATGGCCAAGCGGCTTACGGACAGCCTGGTGCGCAGATGTATCGCCAGCCAGGTGCACAACCGGGATATCCGCAGCAGTACGCGCAACCAGTCGGTCAACCCCAGTCTGGCTTTGCGCAGCAGGGACAGCAGTTCGGGCAGCCGCAGCAGCAACAATTCCAGACCGGTCAACCGCTGCCTGGCCAGATGCCTGGTCACGCGCAGTACCGTCCGATGCCAGCGGGGCAGCAAGGGTACTCTCAACAAGGTTTCCAACGCTCGCCGTATCAGCAGCAGGTTCCGCAGCAGTACCAGCAGCGATACCAACCGCAACCGTATGCCCAGCAGTCTTCTGCTCAGCAGTTCGATGCCCAGCAGCCGGGAGCTCCGATGCAGGCACCGCAGCAGCCGTACCAGTCGGCTCACGTAGGCGTCGATTCCGCCACGGCACAATATGCCGCCGCCGCACCGAACTCAGCTGCGGCACAGGGCGACATCGCGGCGAGTAACGAGACAACACAGAACGTCGTTGCTCAGCCTGCCACCCAGTCAACCGACACGACTCCTGCCCCGAACCCTGCCACTCAGCTAACCGACACGACTTCGGCACCAACTTCAGATACAACTTCGCCCCTGGCTACGGCCTCGGCCTCGACTCCGGTCTCCAATCCTGCCGCGGCCCCTGCGGTGAATCCCGATGCTGGTTCCGATGGGAATCCCACCGCGGGCACCGACGTGGACCCCAGCTCGCGCTGAAGTCGCATCGACGCTTAGCGTGATGCACATCGTGCAACCCGCGCAATCGTGCATCGCGTAACAGCACACAGCGCGCGAATCACCACAATTCGCATCGAAGGGCGGCTGGTATGGGAGGCATTTCGCCCCATGCCAGCCGCCTTGTTTTTGCGTATCTTTTTGCGTATCTTTTTGCATATCGTTGAGAGCGCAATTCGGCGCGGCTGTCGGCATGAACTGGCACAATGATAGGGATTGAGCGTATCGTTTTCCCACTGGTCGGAACCATTGCGAAACCACAATTCCAACAGGCATCACGACGAGATCAGCACAAGCGTTCGTCGTTCGTGCTGATGGTCATGTGACGGCCCAACGGAAGACTGCGATGGCATGTGGTTCATGGAAGCGACGGATCCGATGCGCGGAAATCGCAGCCATCGCTGGCTTTGCTGCGTGACCTGGCGATAGCGCCATGCCGCACGGCACGGACGGCCCAGGCATAGGTTTATGTACCGCAGCCATGTGATGCGGTCACGAGGCGCGGCGCATGGCCCAATGGCACACTGACAATAACAGAGGGAGCATCATGGCCCAGGTAAGGAATTACAGGGACGCCGGCTTCTCCACACCCATGGAGGAGCTCGAGTGGCGCGGACTCATCAACCAGTCCACCGACAAGGAGCAGCTTGCAGCCGCTCTCAACGGGAACCCGATTTCTTACTATTGCGGCTTCGATCCCACCGCGCCGTCCCTGCACATCGGCAACCTCGTGCAGCTCATCGTCATGCGTCACCTCCAGGCGGACGGCCACCAGCCGTACGCGCTCGTCGGCGGCGCCACGGGTCTTATCGGCGATCCGCGCCAAAGCGGTGAGCGAACGCTCAACCCCAAGGACGTCGTCGCCGGCTGGGTGGAGCGCCTGCGCAGCCAGATTTCGCGCTTCCTCGCCACCGATGGCGACAACGCCGTGCGTTTCGTCAACAACTACGACTGGACCGCCAACATGACGGTCATCGACTTCCTGCGCGACGTGGGCAAGAACTTCCGCATGGGCACCATGCTCAGCAAGGAGACCGTGGCCCGTCGCTTGAACTCCGAGGAAGGCATCTCGTTCACCGAGTTCAGCTACCAGGTGCTGCAGGGCAACGACTTCCTGCACCTGTACGACGAGTACGGCGTGACGCTGGAGACCGGTGGCGCCGACCAGTGGGGCAACCTCACATCCGGCCTCGACCTGATCCGCAAGGTGAGGGGCACGTCCGTCAACGTGATGACGAGCCCGATCATCACCGATTCGCAGGGCAAGAAGTTCGGCAAGTCCGAAGGCAACGCGATGTGGCTCGACCCCACGATGCTGAGCCCCTACAAGTTCTACCAGTTCTGGTTCAACCAGCCCGACGACCAGGTGGTGAAGCTGCTCAAGGTCTTCACGTTCCTGCCCAAGGCCGAGATCGAGCGCCTTGCCGGCGAGGTCGAGACCAACCCGGGTGCCCGCGAGGCGCAGCGCACGCTGGCGTGGGAGGTCACGAGCTTCGTGCATGGCGAGGATGCGACGCAGCAGGCGATTGACGCAGCCGCGGCGCTCTTCGGCAGGGGAGACCTCACCAAGATCGATGCCGCCACGCTCGAAGGCGCCCTGGACGGCGTCAAGGTCAAGGATACCGAAGGCAACGCGGTGTTCGCCACCGCCAAGCCGGGCGTGCGCATCGCCGAGGCCGGTATGAAGGCCGGGCTCTTCAAGTCGATTTCCGAAGCCCGCAAGACCATCAAGTCCGGCGGCGTGTATGTGAACAATGAGCGCGTCGAAGACGTCGACGCCGAGCTGAAAGAGGAGGATTTCCTGGCAGGCCGCTTCGCGGTCGTGCGCCGCGGCAAGCGAGCCCTCGGCGCAGTGGAACTCGTCGACGATTGAGGTCCACGCCTGCCGGCGGGCACTGTTCCGTCGGCAGGTTTTGAAAGAGAAAACACGTAACAACACGAGAAGCCAGCACTAGAAGCGCTGGAAACACTGCCTAGTGAATACCGACAGGCACTGCCGGATTCAGGTATGTCACGTGATAGTGACGCCTGGCAGTGCATGACATGGCAGTGCATGATGGGTGCATGAATCCCAGGTTTGCACCGAAGTGCGCAGACGGGATTCAGGGCACCAGAGCAGAAGTGCAGATGTTCCGCGAGGCCGGTCCTGGCATCGCGGGACATCGAGCAATGGCGATTCAACGCCGCGCATTCGAGGCGCGGCTTTCATGACAAGAGGATTTATGAGCGAAAACAGCAACGAACATGGCAATGGCGGCTACGGCCACGGCGGTTCCGGCCGCGGCGGCTTCCACAAGGGCGGCGGCTTCCACAAGGGCGGTCGCGGCGGCGGTCGCGGGGGCTTCGGCCACGGCGGTGGCCGTGGTGGCTTCGATCGTGGCGGCCGCGGCGGCTTCCACAAGTCCTATGGCGACCACAAGGGCGGCGCCCGCCGCTTCGATGACGCACGTTCCGGCGGCGCACGCGAAGGCCAGGGCGAAGGCTCGGAGCGTCGCGAGTTCAACCGCGACTTCCACAAGGGCGGTTTCCACAAAGACGGCTTCCGCAAGGATGGTTTCCGTGGCGGCCGTGGTAAGTTCGGCGACCGTTCTGACCGCAACGACCGCGGCGGGCGTGACTTCCACCGCGATGGCGATCGCCGTGACTTCCATCGTGACGACCGCGGCGAAGGCTTCAAGAAGGACGGCTTCCAGGGCCGCCGTGACGACCGCCGCGATGATCGCAGGGACGGCGAGGGGCGCCGCGACTTCCATCGTGATGACCGCCGTGGTTTCGACCGCGGTGGCCGTGGCGGGCGCGATTTCGATCGCCGTCGCTCGTTCCGCGACCGTGACGACCGCCGCGATGGCGGCAGGGACGGCGGCCGCGGTTTCCGTGGCGACCGCGATAACCGTGATTTCCGTGACAACCGTGACGATCGCCACGAAGGCGGCAATCCGCGGTACTCGCATGACGACCGTCGCGATTTCCATCGTGGCGACCGCGATGACCGCCGTGGCGGCTTCCGCGGTGGCCGTGATGATCGCCGCGGTGGCTTCCACCATGATTCCCGTGGTGGGCGCGACTTCCGCCGCGATGACCGCAGGGACGACCGCCGCGGCTTCCGTGGCGACCGTGATAATCGCCATGATGACCGTCGCGAAGGCGGCTTCCGTGCCAATGGCGATTCCTACGAGAAGGGTCGTGGCGATAGCCGCGATTACCAGCGCGAGCACCGTTTCCGCCGCGATTCCGATTCCAACTACCGTGGCGGCCGCCGCAACTCCGACGGCACCGTGTCGTACCCGTCGCAGAACCCGTACAAGGCGCCTCGCCCCGGCGAGCCCAAGATGCCGGAAGGCATGATGTGGAACATGCTTTCCGAGGATGAGCGCGAGCGTCTGCGCGGCCTGTCGAA
>JAQXZM010000057.1 GCA_029227215.1 Bifidobacteriaceae bacterium
GTCGAGCAGGCCGGTGGGGCGGATGATCTGCTCCACCACGCCGTCCGACAGGCCCAGTTCGTAGTCACCGGGCGTGGCGGACAGGTACACGGTCTGGCCCACGCGCTGGAGAAACTCGTCCCATTTGAGCGGGCGGTTGTCCATCGCGCTGGGCAGGCGGAAGCCGTGCTCGACGAGCGTGCGCTTGCGGCTCGCGTCGCCCTCGTACATGGCGCCGATCTGCGGCACCGTCACATGGGATTCGTCGATGACGAGCAGGAAGTCGTCGGGGAAGAAGTCGAGCAGTGTGTGCGGCGGCGTGCCGGGCGCGCGGCCGTCAAGGTGACGCGAGTAGTTCTCGACGCCGGAGCAGGTGCCGATCTGCTCGAGCATCTCGAGGTCGTAGGTGGTGCGCATTTGCAGGCGCTGCGCCTCCAGCTCCTTGCCTTGCTTGCGCAGCTCAGCGGTGCGGTCCTTGAGCTCGGCACGGATCGAGTCGATGGCGCGGGAGAGGCGCTCGGGGCCGGCGATGTAATGGGATGCCGGGAAGATGTGCACCTCGTGCACCTGCTCGATCACGTCGCCAGTGAGCGGGTGAAGCGTGGAGATCGCATCGATCTCGTCGCCGAAGAACTCGATGCGCACCGCGAGCTCCTCGTAGACGGGGATGATCTCCACGGTGTCGCCGCGCACACGGAACGTGCCGCGCGTGAAGGCGATGTCGTTGCGCTTGTATTGCATCGAGACGAAGGTGCGGAGCAGGTCGTCGCGGTCGATCTGGTCGCCTTCGTGGAGGAACAGCATGCGTCCGGCATATTCCTCGGGCGTGCCCAGGCCGTAGATGCACGAGACGGTGGCGACGACCACGCAATCGCGGCGGGTCAACAGGTCCGCGGTGGCACGGTGGCGCAGGCGCTCCACGTCGTCGTTGATGTCGGAATCCTTCTCAATGTAGGTGTCGGTCTGGGGGATGTAAGCCTCAGGCTGGTAATAGTCGTAGTACGAGACGAAGTAATTGACCGCGTTGTCGGGCATCAGTTCGCGGAATTCGGCGCACAGCTGTGCAGCGAGTGTCTGGTTGGGCTCGAGGATGAGCGTGGGGCGTTGCAATTTTTCGATGAGCCATGCCGTGGTGGCGGTCTTGCCCGTGCCGGTGGCGCCCATGAGCACGACGTCGTTTTCGCCGTTTTCGATGCGCTCGGCGAGTTCCTTGATAGCCTTCGGCTGGTCGCCTGCCGGCTTGTACGGCGACTTGACGACGAACGGCTTGTTCGTGCGGATTATCTCACCCATGTGCTGTGCTCCGTATGCTGCTTGTCTTGAGACGCGTGCTGTCTGCGACGCGTGACGGGTGCGCGGCGGATCTGCCGGGGCCGGCTTGGCGCCCGCGAACCTGCCGCACAGGCCACTGTTATCGCGGCATGTGCGCGTTGCTAGCCATCTCGCGCTGCCATTGCTGCCACAATTCATCAAGGCGTGTCTGCAATGATGCAATCGAGTTGTTGTTTTCAACGATGGTGTCGGCGAGGTTGCGCCGCGCGCTTTCGCCGCTTTGGGAGGCAATCCTGCCAGATGCCTGACTCCGTGTCATTCCTCGGCTTTCCATCAACCGGGCGATGCGCGTCTCATCATCGGTTTCCACCACAACGATATGGTCGAACGAAAAAGGAATGGCGTCGAGGACTTCCGCCAATAGCGGAATGTCATGGACGATGACGCTTCCGGCAGGCGCCTGGGAATCGAGCCGCGCCGCGGTGGAGTAGACAAGCGGGTGGATGATCGCCTCGAGGCGATGACGCATCGCGTTGGACTGCGGGGTGCCGGCGAAAACATGCTGTGCAACCCACCCGCGGTTCATCGAACCATCGGGGTTGATTGCATTGGCGCCGAAAGCTGCTCGGATTGGGGCAATCGCATCCCCGCCTGGCGCCGTCAAGCCGTGGGAGATTGCGTCATAATCCACCACTGTGGCGCCCAATCGCTGCAAATACGCGGAAACCGTGCTTTTGCCAGCCCCGATACCTCCGGTCAGTGCAATCCTCATGGCACTCCTTGCATTCACCGACGCACTGCACTTGCCGTGCCTCGCATCCCATCATTGTAGAGCGTCGCAAACCCATGCACGAGCAAATCCTCCCACACTCACGCATAGGTTTCATACCGTCCGGTGCACTAACCGGCCCACCAAACACCCCGCGACCGTCGCAAACCTATGCACGGGCGGCCAGGTGCACCTTCGTGCATAGATTGCGGACCCCCAATCCTTCGGAAACAGCTCGGCAGGTGCACAACGACGGCCCCAAATCTCTGCACGGACGGCCTGCCCCGCACCCACGCATAGGTTTCCGACCATCCGACACCCCACTCTCGCTGTATTCCCCAACCCAACCGATCGCAAACCCATGCACGGGCAACACCTCGCACCGCGCCGCATCGGTTTCGGACCGACGTCCACTCCGAACCTGCCATCTCCCGCAGCCCAACCGGTCGCAAACCCATGCACGAGCAACTCCACCCACACCCACGCATAGGTTTCGAACCGTCCGGCACACTTAACCGGCCCACAGAACACCCCACGACCGTCGCAAACCCATGCACGAACGGCACGCACCACATCCCCGCATAGATTCACGACCGCCTCTCGTCTCTCACTCGCTGTTCCCCGCAACCCAACCGGTCGCAAACCCATGCACGGACACGCAGGTGCGCACCCACGCATAGATTCCCGACCACCCGGCATACGCCCGCACGGCAAAAGGGAGGGACCGGCACAAGCCCAGCCCCTCCCATACATCCACGCACGCCCGGCAGGAAGCCGGGAACAGCGGGGCAGTCAGATCATCGAACGGTCAGCTCACGGCGTACCAGGCAAGGCCCTCCGCACGCCAGCCCACACGCACCAGATGGTCGTTCTCAGCCCTGGACAGCGTGTAGTTGTGCGCGCCAGCCCTCGCATTCGGATTGTACTGGCGGTACAAGGACCTCCGGCCCTTCACCGACGCGGCAGCCGAATACCAGCCGATGCCCTCGTACTTCCAGCCGGCCCTCACCAGCATGTCGCGCTCCGCCGGGTTCAACGTGTAATGATGATCCCCCGCATTCGGATTATACAAACGGTACACCGGGTCGCCCTTCACAGGCGCGGTCCAGCCCACGCCCTCCGACTTCCAACCCACCTGCACCAGATGGTCGCGCTCAGCCGCATTCCCCGTGTAGAAATGCTCGCCGCTGTTCGGATTATAGAGGCGCCACATCGTCACCGTGGACACGACCGCAGGCTGCGCAGGCTTACTCGGAGTCGTAGGCTTGCTGGGCTTGCTGGGTTTCGTAGGCTTCGTAGGCTTCGTCGGCTGCGACGGCTTGCTCGGCTTGGCGGCGGACTTCCAATGCGCCACCAGCGTCACATCCGCCCTCACCACCGAATCGAAGTCGAACGCCTTGCCCGCCCGCGTATACCAGCCTGCGAACACGTAACCCGCGCGCTTCGGATCGGCGGGCCTCACGGCCCTGCCACCCTCCACCACGCTCTGCGACGCGACCCTGCCGCCACCAGCAGAATCAAACGACACCGTGAACATCCTCGGCTTCACGCCGGTCACACGCCCGCTGAACTTCGACTTCTCGGTGGTACCCTTGCGCACGGTGAACGTGCGGTCGAAGTCATACGAGTATGACGCCTTCGCGTCGTACTTCCTCCACGTGACCACGCCACGCTTCGCATCCAGAGTGCCGCCCGCAGGAGACGTGGACGAAGGCGCCACCACCGTGCCGTCAATCCAACGCGGAGCCGGCATGCTCACCGAACCATCCGCATTCACCGTCAGCCTCACACTCGGACGCACACCAGAGAACGCACTTGCCGCCACACGGCAACGAGGACCGCCGCTCCCTGAGCCGCCCACGCCATTGCCGGAAGCCGCCGCAAAACCATCGCAGTCCCTCACAAGGCCCGAACTACGCAACGAACGGAGATCCAGCACCTTCGTACCAGACAGATTCAGCCAGCTGAGCTTCGTCAGCTTCGCCAGCGGCGACACATCCGACACCTTAGTATCTGACAGATTCAACCCCCAGAGGTCCGTCAGCTTCGCCAACGCAGACACATCCGACACCTGTGTATTCGACAGTTCCAGGTACTCGAGCTTCTTCAGCTCAGCCAACGCAGACGCATCCGACACCCACGCACCCGACAGACCCAGATACTCGAGCTTCGTCAGCTTCGCCACAGGCGCAAGGGCCGCATCCGACACCCGCGTCCTCGACAGAAATAGGACCTCGAGCTTCGTCAGCTTCGCCAACGCGGACACATCCGACACCCGCGTATCCGACAGATCCAAGCTGTAGAGGTTCGTCAACTTCGCCAACGACGACACATCCGACACCTTCGTATCAGACAGATACAGGTACTGGAGCTTCGTCAGCTTCGCCAACGGCGACACATCCGACACCTGGGTCTTCGACAGATACAGGTGCCTGAGCTTCGTCAACTTCGCCAGCGCGGACACATCCGACACCTGGGTGTCCGACAGATTCAGCTCCTCGAGGTTCGTGAACACCTGCAAGCCCTGGATACTCGACACAGAGTAATTCTGGAAATAAAGGCGGGTGGTGTTATTCACCTCCTGCGACGTGAGTACCTCGCCGGTCTTGCCGCTGTACCCCTTTAGCCGCCCGGCGATGCCTTTCGCCAAGGCCTTGTCGGGGAAGCACTGGGCGATGGTCGACTTGCCCGGCACGCACTGCGACGCGCCACCAGGCGCACTCCCCACGCCCTCAGCAGCGGAGGCCACACCTCCCCCGGAAAACAACATGCCCGCGGCAGCCAGCACGGCCACCAGTCTCGACACGCGTCTCATAATCAGACTCCTTCTTTTTCCCACGGGGACACCCGACATCCCCGACGCACACCACACTACCCTGCACAACACGAACCGTCCAAAACAGAACCACCCGCACAACCCAACCGGCCGCAAACCCATGCACGGACGGACTGCCCCACGCCCGCGCAGAGAATCTGGACCGCTCATGCCACAAAACTGCCAGGTCGAATCACGACAACAGCCCAAAACCT
>JAQXZM010000058.1 GCA_029227215.1 Bifidobacteriaceae bacterium
CCGCCGACGACGTGGCGCAGGCCGAGCATCACCTCGACATGATCTCCGACGACTTCCTGCCGATGAGTAACCTCATCGCGGACGCAATCCCTGGCATGCTCGAGGAAGCCCCCGCCCAGACGGCGCGCGTCGCCGACCGGGTGCGCGGCAACTTGGCGGCGCTCCACCGGCTGCTCGATGCCGACAAGCGCTCCGGCGACGGCGTGGTGGACGTGCTGCGCAGCGAAGGCGGGTGGAACGTGCTCGTGCGTTTCCCCTCCTCCATCGACGAGAACGCCCTGGGGCTGCGCCTTGCCCACGATTTCCACATGAACTGCCAGCCGGGCTACTACTTCGATATGCAGTCCAATGGCTTCCTCTCCATCTCGCTGCTGCCCGAACCCGCCCAATTCGAACGCAACGTGCGGATCATCCTCGAAGCGGTGCACCGGGAGCTGGCCTGATTGATTGCAGCAGTGTGCGCATTGCCGATACCGCCCAATGCCGCTAACGCCCAATAGCGAAAAGGCGCGGGGCCTTGCAAGTAAAAACTCTGCAAGGCTCCGCGCCTTTTATGTTCCTTCATGTTCCACAATTGCGGTTTCGCAACATGGAACCCACGACGGTTATGAACCGTCTCATTACGCCTGCTTGCGCTACGCCTGCTTGGTGGAGGCGTAGTAAGCGGCGCCGATGATGCCGGCGTCGTTGAGCAGACCGGCGGGCACGATCGGCGTGTCGATATCGATGTAGGGGAAGTACTTGTCGCTCTTCTTGCTCACGCCGCCGCCCACAACGAATACATCCGGGCTGAACAGGTGCTCGAGCATCTGGTAGTACTTGGTGAGGCGCTTGCCCCACTTCTTCCAGCTCAGGTCCTCGCGAGTGCGGGCCGCGTCGGAGGCGTACTGCTCGGCATCCATGCCACGCAGCGGCAGGTGGCCCAGCTCCGTGTTGGGCACGAGCACGCCGTCCATGATGATGGCGGTGCCGATGCCGGTGCCGAGGGTGGTCATGAAGACCAGGCCCTTGCGACCCTTGGCGGCGCCATACTGTGCTTCGCCCACGCCGGCGGCATCAGCGTCGTTCACCACGACCACGGTGCGGCCGGTGCGTTCCTTGAGCAGGGCGTGGATGTCGACGCCCACCCAGGACTGGTCGAGGTTTGCCATGTAGTCAAGCGGCTTGCCGGGCTTGATGGGCGCGGGGAACGAGATGCCGATCGGCACGCCATCCGGCACGTCATAGTGGTCGAGGATCTGCTTGATGATGTCGGCAACGGCCTCGGGCGTGGAGTTCTCCGGGGTGGGGATGCGCAGGCGTTCGTCCGCGAACTTGCCTTCCTCGAGGTTCACCGGGGCACCCTTGATGCCCGATCCGCCGACGTCAATGCCGAATGCCTGTGCGCTGTCAATCATGTTGCCTCCCAGCGCCGCGGCGATGCTGCCGCGACTGCCAGCAATCTCCGGTGGCTGGCCACCGGCGTGTTCGAATATTAGGGCTCGTTAAGCAAGTTAACTGTGCTTTCACTGTACCCCATCGCCCGCCCTGACGCACCGCACCACAGGGAAACAGCAGCGAGGGGAAAGGGGCTTGCGGGCGCTGCTCTCTGGCGCAGGTCTCATCAATCATTCTCACCCCGTGGGTGCGCGCATGCGCACACAACCCAGAGATAGGCCAGTTAAACCTGTCATCCACCGCCCTATCTCCCCCACCGGGTGCGCGTAGGCGCACAGGACCCGGCTGACCGCCACCCGCACAGCCTCTCCAAGCCAACAATCCGCTCAGAAACGCAAGAAGGGCACCACCAAAGGTGGCGCCCTCCTGTCTTACTAGCCCCAGCAGCCCCGGCAGCACCAACCGCCTGGCCACAGCCCAACCGCCTGGCCACAGCTTCAGCTGCCGGAGCCTAATCCGGCTTCCTAGGCCTGTGCAGCGGCCTTCTTCGCAGCTTCGGCCTTGGCGGCCTTGGCTTCGAGGTCGAAGAGCTGCTTGGCGTGCTCCTGGATGCTCATCACCTCGTAGTCGCCGGCCTTCACGGCCTCGATGGCGAGCAGCGCGGCGGAGAACTCGGTGATCGTGGTGAACTGCGGCACATCCGCGGCGATGGCGGCGGCACGGATCGAGTAGCCATCGGCACGGGAGCCACGGGAGTTCGGGGTGTTGAGGATCAGGTCGATCTTGCCCTCCTCAATGAGCTGCACCACGTTCTTGCCCACGGAGCCCGCGGCATGCGTCACGGGGGCGCTGCCGGTCGGGGTGTCCATGCGGCCGCGGATCTTGTCGACGATCTTCGAGCTGATGCCGTAGCGGCGCAGCACGGAGGCCGAGCCCTCGGTGGCATACAGGTCGAAGCCCAGCTCCTGGAGGCGGCGCGCGATGAGCGGCAGGTGGCGCTTGTCGGTGTCGTTGACGGAGAGGAACACGTTGCCGCTCTTGGGCAGGCCGCCCTCGTAGGCGGCGAGCTGGCTCTTGGCGAACGCATGCGGGAAGTCACGGTCGAAGCCCATGACCTCGCCGGTGGAGCGCATCTCTGGGCCGAGCAGCACGTCCACCGTCTTGCCGGCTTCGGTGCGGAAACGCTTGAACGGCAGCACGGATTCCTTGACGGCAATCGGCTGGCCGGGGCGCATGTCGCCGCCGTCGCCGTGTGCCAGAAGCAGGCCGCGGTCGCGCTGCTGCTGGAT
>JAQXZM010000059.1 GCA_029227215.1 Bifidobacteriaceae bacterium
GCGAAGACCTCGGTGACCTCGCCGGACTTGATGTCCTCGAGCAGGTCGTCGAGCTTGATCATGGTCTCGACCACGTCGCGGCCGTCATCCTGGATGAGCTGGATGAGGGAGCGGCGGGTGACGCCCGGCAGGATGTTGCCGGTCAGGCTCGGGGTCTCGACGTGACCGTCCTTGTGCACGACCATCATGTTCATGCCGCCAAGCTCCTCCAGGTAGGTCTTGGTGGCGGCGTCGACGAAGCACACCTGCTGGCAGCCATGGTCGATGCCGTTGTACTCGCCGATCAGGGAGGCGGCGTAGTTGCCGCCGCACTTGGCGAAGCCCGTGCCGCCAGGGCCGGTGCGGAACCACTTGTCTTCCACCCAGATGCTCACCGGCTTGACGCCGCCTGCGAAGTACGGGCCGGAAGGAGAAGCGATCACGCAGTACTCGACTTCCTGTGCCTTGCGCACGCCGAGGAACGGCTCGGAAGCGAACATGAACGGACGCATGTACAGCGTGTACTCACGACGACGCGGAACCCACTTGTGATCGCGCTTGACGAGGGCGGCCACAGAGCCGATGAAGTCATCGACCGGAAGCTCCGGCAGAGCCAGACGGGTTGCGGAGTTCTGGAAACGCTCGGCGTTTGCATCCGGGCGGAACAGCCAGATGGAGCCATCGGAATGGTAGTACGCCTTGAGGCCTTCGAAGACTTCCTGAGCGTAATGGAGCACGGACGCGCCCGGATCAAGCTTGAGCGGACCATACGGCTCGATGCGCGGATCCGTCCAGCCTTCGCCGGCGGTCCACGTCATGTGAGCCATGTTGTCGGAGAACAGCTGACCGAACTTCGGCTTGTCGATGAGCTCCTCGCGCTTGGCGTCGGATGCCTCGTGGTCGTTGGGAAGCACGGTGAACTTTGCTGCAAGTTCGTTCAGTGCAGCAGGATCGTGATGAGAATTCTCAGTCATTGCTTCTTGCTTCTTCTTTGCTTTGCTCGTAAATGCGGAAAACCGTTTTGCGGCAATGGGTTTGTTGAATTATCGAGTGCTTGTGGCATCTCGTGATGGTTGTACTCTCTCACATCCGCGCCGCGCGATGCCGCAAAGGGTCACATTCTGAAAACCTGAGTATCAAAAACGCAGGTTCGTGTGCACGTGGCATGTTCGACGAATCACTGGCGCAGGCGGCGGTGCGAACGAAAGGACGCCATCTGCTTTTCATCGTACACAGCACCGGCAGGAATGAGAAGCCATCGAGAATGCGAAAGCCCGCGGAATCCGCTAGCCAGATGATCGGCATAGCGGTTTCCACGGGCTCTTAATGCACGCCGCGCGAGGATTCACGCGGCGCCAGTGAATTCAGCCTTGTGAATTCAGACCTTGTGAACTCAGGCCTTGGCGTCAGCGTCAGCAGCCGGAGCGGCAGCGGCGGTCGCGTCGGCAGCGGCGGTGTCATCAGCGGTCGGCTCCGGCAGGACTTCCTCTTCCGGCACCTCGACGGAGACCACGGACTCCTCCGGGTTCACATGCTCGGCGAGCTCGGCGCCCTCGGGGAGCTTGACGTCCTTGGCGAACACCTTGTCGCCGTCTTGCAGGCCGTCGACGGAGACGACGATGCGCTCCGGCAGGTTGGTGACGTCTGCGCGCACAGCGAGCTCCTGGATGTCGACGAACGCCACAGCGGCGCCCTTCGGCGTACCCTCGACGAACACCGGCACCTCGACGGTGATCTTCTCGCCGGCAACGACCTCATAGAAGTCGATGTGCTCGATGATGCGCTTCACAGGGTTGCGCTGCACGTCCTTGACAACGGCGTGCTTGGTCTGGCCGTCGAACTTGATCTGGTACAGAGCGTTGGTGTGACGCAGAGCGTTGGTGGTGTCGCGCATCGGGAGCTCGACGTACACCGGCTGGTTGCCGCCCGCGTAGATGGTGGCGGGGATCATGCCCGCGACGCGCATGCGACGTGCCGCGCCCTTGCCGAACTCAGTGCGTTCCTTGCCCTCGAGAACGAGTGCTGCCATGATGTGTTCTCCTCAATGCCGGTTGCCCGGCAGATAGCAGATTGTCTCGGCCTGCATGACTGCTTGGCTGCGCCGCCCTCGATGCCATGCCGCCTCTCGATGATGCGAATCATCCGAATTGACACAGCAGTCTTGGCTGGCGCAGCAGTCTTGCGGACCGTGTTTGTTTGTTCAACTTGCTTCAACACATCGACGTGAGAAGATCAGAACGGCATGCTGCCGTGAAATCCCAGCCCAGTCGATAACGGAATCCGCCGCGCGACTGGTATCAAACAGCCGGCCTACAGCGATTCCCTCGCCAAAGCGTTCACGCTCTCGCGCAAACAGAGGTCAATATACCACCACCCCTCCCCCACGCCAAATCCAACGCCCGACTTGGCATTGCGTCCATCATTTTCGCCCTGGAAGCAGAAAATTATGGCCGAAACCCAAAGCTGGGCGGAAAGGATAGCGCCCAACTGACTATTCTGTCCATGATTTCCGCTCTGAAATCGGGAAAATACTGGCCGAAACCCCAAGTTGGGCGAATCCGCCTGCACCAGGCAGAGAAAGGCATAGAAAAAGCCGGGGCGTGTGGCGGCGCAATCGCCACATGCCCCGGCTGGGTGGCATCTACATGCCGGATCATCGCCTGCCTGCCCGATCTGCATCCACATGATCGCTGGGCAACAAGCGCCAGGCGGTCATGCGGATTCCGCACAATCAGGCAACGGAATCAGGCATCGAGCTCCTTGAGGGCCGCGATGATCTCTTCGAGTTCCTTCTTCGCGTCGCCGAAGAGCATCTGCGTGTTGTCCTGGAAGTACAGCTCGTTCTGGATGCCGGCGTAACCGGTGCCGCGGCCACGCTTGATGACCACGACGTGCTTCGCCTTGTCGACATCGAGGATCGGCATGCCGGAGACCGGGGTGCCGGGCTTGCGGGCCGCCGGGTTGGTCACGTCGTTGGCGCCCATCACGAGCGCGACATCGGCCTGCGGGAACTGCGGGTTGATGTCGTCGCGGTCCACGAGCTCTTCGTACGGCACGTTGGCCTCGGCGAGGAGCACGTTCATGTGGCCAGGCATGCGGCCTGCCACCGGGTGGATGGCGTACTGGACCTCGATGCCCTTCTTCTCGAGCATCGCGCCCAGGTCGGCGAGGTCGCGCTGGGCCTGAGCCTGCGCCAGGCCGAAGCCCGGCACGAAGATGACCTTCTGCGCGTAGGCGAGCTGCATGGCGACGTCGTCCGCGGAGGTCTCCTTCATCGTGCCCTGCGGGCCGTCGCCGGCAGCGGCAGCGGCGTTGTCGCCGCCGAAGCCACCGAGGAGCACCGCGCCGAGCGGGCGGTTCATGGCCTTCGCCATGAGCACGGAGAGCGTCATGCCGGAGGCGCCGACGAGGGCGCCGGCGATGATGAGGGCCACGTTGTCAAGCGCGAGGCCAGACATTGCCACGGCGGTACCGGTGCAGGCGTTCAACACGGAGATGACGACCGGCATGTCGGCGCCACCGATCGGGAACACGAACAGCAGGCCGTAGATGAAGGCGAGCACGAGCGCCACAAGCGCCCACACGGAGCGCTGCGCCGGCTGGGCGCACAGCATCACGAACGAGACGATGGTGGCGATGATCACAAGGATCGTCCAGAACGCCTTGCCGGGGATGTGCGCGGGCTTGCCGGAGAGGATGCGCTGCAGCTTGCCGGCGGCGACAAGCGAGCCGGAGAACGTCACGGAGCCGATGATGATGCCCAGGCCTGCGGTGATGAGCAGGACGAGGTCCACATCGCTGTCGGCGGTGTTCATGATGTCATTGAGCGCCACGAGCGCGGCGGCGCCGCCGCCCACGGTGTTGAACA
>JAQXZM010000060.1 GCA_029227215.1 Bifidobacteriaceae bacterium
GAGAAGGGCTTCACCTTCTATACGCACCCGGAGATCGAGTTCTACCTGTTCGAGAAGCAGGATGATTTCTCCGTGCCGCCCACGCCGATCGACCAGGGCAGCTACTTCGACCATGTGCCGCGCAGCCCCGGCATGGACTTCCGCCGCGCCACCGTCAACCTGCTCGAGCAGATGGGCATCTCCGTCGAGTACTCGCACCACGAGGCGGGCCCCGGCCAGAACGAGATCGACCTGCGCTATGCGGACGCCCTCGCCACCGCCGACAACATCATGACGTTCCGCACCGTCGTCAAGGAGATCTCCCTCGAGCGCGGCATCAGCGCGTCGTTCATGCCCAAGCCGATGACCGACCAGCCGGGTTCGGGCATGCACACGCATATGTCGCTGTTTGAAGGCGACGAGAACGCGTTCTACGAGGCGGGGCAGGAATTCAACATGTCGCAGACCGCCCGCCAGTTCGCCGCCGGCATCCTCTACCATGCCGCCGAGATCACCGCCGTGTGCGATCAGTACGTCAACTCGTACAAGCGCCTGTGGGGCGGGGCCGAGGCCCCCAGCTACATCTGCTGGGGTCACAACAACCGTTCCGCGCTGCTGCGCATCCCACAGTACAAGCCCGGCAAGGGCAACTCCGCCCGCATGGAGTACCGTGCGCTCGACCCAGTCGCCAACCCGTACCTCGCCTACTCGCTGCTGCTCGCCTCCGGCCTCGACGGCATCGACAAGCAGATGGAGCTGGGCGACCCCACGAGCGACGACGTGTGGGAGCTCACCGACGCCGAACGCCAGGCGATGGGCATCCAGCCGCTGCCGGATTCCCTCGACACCGCGCTCAAGGTGATGGAGAAGTCCGAGTTCGTCGCCGACGTGCTTGGCGAGCATGTGTTCGAGTACTTCCTGCGCAACAAGCGCCAGGAATGGAACGAATACCGCCTCCAGGTCACGCCCTACGAGCTCAAGAAGTACCTGCCGAGGCTGTAGCCGCACGGCGCTCGCAGCTCCGGGGTATGTATCTGGGGCACGTACCAGGGCACGGGTTCGCGGACTTCCGGGGAATCCGGTGAATTCCCGCAACATCATGCCGCGTGATACCCTTGCGGCATGGCACGAACATCACAGCACACTGGCCTGCACGGTGACTCCGCGCAGGCCAGTGGCGTATCCGGCACCGATCATGACGCCGCCCACAAGTCGAGTTTCGAGATCATCTACGACATCGTGCGGCAGATCCCCCGCGGGAAAGTGGCCACCTATGGCCAGGTGGCGGCGCTCGCCGGCAATCCGCGGTGGAGCCGCGTTGTGGGGTACGCGCTCCATGCGAACCCCGACCCCGAGCACATCCCGTGCTACCGCGTCGTCAATCGCTTCGGGCACGTCTCCGACGCATTCGCCTTCGGCGGCGGTAACCGGCAGATCGAGCTGCTCGAAGCCGAGGGCGTGCCGTGCCCCGGGGGAGTGGTGGACTTGAGCCGTTACCAGTGGTGACATACCATGCCGATCGTGGCGAGCCAATCGTCACAGACGTACCAATCGTCACAGCGTGAAGGAGGAACCCATGTATCGCAACGCCGAACGTTCGCTCACGGCCCTTCACAAAGCTTTCGAAGAGCTGCTGCTCACCAAGCCGGTCGCGCGCATCAGCGTGACGGACGTGGCGAAGCGCGCGAACCTCACCCGCAACACGTTCTACTCGTATTACTCGTCGCTCGACGACCTGAGCCGGTCGTTCTTCCGCAGGGAGCGGCGGCTCACCGAGCTGCTGGACGCCCACCACACCGTCTTCGATGTGCGGCATCCCACCGGGCTCGTGGCGGCGTGCTCCGAATACATCTACAGCACCCGCCAGCATTACGCGGAGCTGCTCACCGAATACAAGGATTCCCCGAACTACCAGTGGATCATCGCATCCAAGATCCGCAACGTGTACGAGGCGCTCATCGAATACATGACGCGGCAGAAGATTCGCGTGGAGGAGAAGGACCGCCGCTTCGTCTCGTTCACCGTCATCATTGCCTACAGCCTCATGTACCAGCATGTCGTGGGCGACCTCGATGTGTCGCAGGAGCAGTTCTCCAAGTCGTTCCTTGCCATCGTGCAAGCGTATTGCACGATGCTTATCGAGAGCACGGCGCCGATGGAGGGCACCGACCCGATGCTCGTGTTCGAGGCGGATATCTCCCGCGACATGAGACTGCCCCGGTTGCCCGTGCAGGGTGACGGCGATGCCAGGCACGGCGGCGATGCCCCGCATGGCGATGGCGCCTCACGTGAAGAGGGCACGCCACAAGAAGCGCGCACCAGGCAGTCGCAGACGCATGTCGAGGGCGGTTCAGCGCCCACGGCATAGATACCCACGGCGCGGCACCGCGGGCAGAGCCGTGCGCGCCTAGGCGGTTGCCGCCTTCTTGAGACGCTTGATGCTCACCGATTGCGCGGTGCCCAGCTCCTGCGCCCACAGGGAGACGAGGAATTCCTCATACATCCACCGCACGCGCTCGGCGCGTTCCTGTGCCGCGTCCCTGCCGGCGCCCGCCGGCGTGGCATCCGCGGCGGCACGGCACGCATCCACGATGCCTTGTGCTTCCTGCGCCTGCCACGCCCACGCCACGTCGCGGTCCTTGTTCGTCTTCGCCTTGTCGAGCCGGTACAGGTCGGCGTGCAGGTAGCGTTCGATGCTGCCCAGCGCATACGGCGGGGTGGCGGCGACGAACCCCTTGTGCACGAGCGACGCCTCATGCTCGCGGATCCATTGGAGCGCGGCAAGCAACGGCAGCGACGCCGGCCCGGAGACCGCCTTGTCGACCTCGGCCTGGCGCTTCATGATGGCGATGACGTCATGCGCCACCGCATACACGGTGTCTTCGTACACCTGCGAGACGGACTGCACGGCATCGGCAAGCTGCTCGTCGTCCTTGCATTGGCCCACGTCCGGCAGCAGGCGCTTGACCGCCGCCATCTGAAGGTCCTCCACCAGGGCAGGCGTGGACGTGTAGGGGGCGGAGGCAAGCATGAGCGCCTCGGTGCCCAGCCAGCGCGACGAGATGCGCTCGGAGGGCAGGCGCAGTGCGTCGAGCGCCGCCTCCCACAGCATCTGGGTGCGCGGCTTCATCGTGGCGCCCGCCTTGTGCAGCAGGTTCGCCTGCTTGACCACGAGGCCGCTTTCGCCCGCATGCGAGGCCTGTTTCGTGATGGATGCGCGGGCGGATTCCACCGCCTCGCGTTCGAAACGCTTCTGCAATTCCACCAGGCTCTTCGACGTGCCGAGCACCGTGGGCGCATGACGCTTGCCATGCGTGCCGCCATGCGAGCCACGGTGCGAGCCGCCGCGCTTGCGCGGGGCGTCTTCCTCCACGCTGAACGTGAGGCGCAGGTGGCGGGGCATGCGCTCGCGGCGCTCCTGCGTCCACACCTGCGGGTGCAGTTGCGCGCCGACCACGGCGATCGCAGCCTGCGTGAAGGCGATCTCGAAGCCGGGCACCGCATCCGCTGCGTCCAGCCCGTCGCCGTCATGCGGCGTCACCGAGCCAGGCAGCGCCGGGTACGTCTCGTCCATCCATGCGCGGATCTTCGCCGCGGTGTCGGGCGCGGGCACGAACTGCACGCGCAACGGCTTGGGCAGCGATTTGATCGTCGCCACGATCAGCTCGTCGAGGAATCCGGGCACCGTCCAGGTGAACTGGTCGGGCTTCAGACGCGAAAGCATGCTGATGGGGATGTGCACGGTGATGCCATCCGCCTCGGACTGCGGGTCGTACACATAGCTCAGGGACAGGCAGATCTCGCGCCCGTCCGTGCCGCGTGTCGCCCACCGATCTGGGTAGTCGCCCAGATCGGTGCTTTCGGCGTCCGCGAGGCGTCGCACCTTCGAGGGGTCGAAGTCCAGCAGGTGCGGGTTCTCGTCATGGTGCTTGCGCCACCATGCTCCGAGCGCCGCCACGCTCGTCGCCTCGGCGGGCAGCGCCGCGTCGTAGAACTCCACGAGGTCCTCGTCGTCCACCGCATCCACCACGCGGCGCGTGCGGTTCGTCTCCTCGTCCGCCTCGCTCACCACGGCGCGGTTCGCCTCGATGAAGCCGTCATAGGGGAATCGCTCGTGGATGTCGCCCTCCACCAGGCCCTGGCGGATGAGGAACATGCGCGCCTGCGCCGGGTTGATGCGCGCCCACTGCACGGTGCGCCCCTGCACGATGGGCAGGCCGTAGAGCAGCACCGTGCTCGACGCCACCGCGGCGCCCGCCGAGCCGGACCAGTGCGGCTCCGCATAGGTGGTGCGCGCCAGGTCGCCGGCAAGCGTCTCCGCCCACGCTGGGTCGATGGCGGCGGCGGAACGCGCCCACAGGCGGCTCGTCTCCACCAGCTCGCCCGCCATCACCCATGGGGGAGTGGCCTTGGCGACGGCGCTCGCGGGGAACAGCCCGAAATGCACGCCGCGCGCACCCTGGTAATCGTTCTTCGACGCCTTCGCCGCCTTCTTCATCGCGCGGGCGAGGGCGGCGCCATGGAGCCCGGCGAACTGCGACGCCTTGGGGTCGCGCACCACCTGCATGCCGATGTTCGACAGCAGGCCGGCGAGCATGCACCGGTGGATGGAATCGCCATCCCACGAGCAGGCGAGGGAATGCGCGCCCTGCTGGTCCATCGGCAGGCTCGTGACGGAGCTCTGCGGGCGCTCGGCGGGGGTGGGCTCGCCCACCGTGAAATGCAATTGCGCGCACATCTGGCGCAGCTGGGCGTACAGGTCGCGCCACTGGCGCATGCGCAGGTAGTTCATGAACTCGGTCTTGCACCGGCGGCGCAGCGCGGAATTCGACGGCTCGCCGTTCGCTTGCCAGAAGGAATCCCAGATGTTGAGCGCCGTGAGGAAGTCCGAGCTGGCGTCCGCATAGCGGTTGTGGATGCGGTCGGCCTCGTCGCGCTTGTCTTCGGGGCGCTCGCGAGGGTCCTGCAGGCTCATGAACGAGACGACGACGAGCACGTCCGCCAGCACATCCGGCGTGGCGCGACGCGCCGCCTCGATGACCTTGCGGCCCAGGCGCACGTCCACCGGCAGGCGGGACAATTGCCTGCCGATCGCCGTGAGGCACACGTCGGCGCCATGGTTGGTGCGGTCGCTGCCGTTCTGATTGTCGCCGTTCTGACCATTGCCGCGGGTATCGCGCTCAGTGCCGCGCCCGTGCGAACCATGCCGCCCGCCATGCCTGCCGCCGCGGCTGATCGCACCCAGCTCGGTGAGCTCGTTGAAACCATCGGAGACCGCCTTCATGTCCGGCGGGTCGATGAACCCGAAATCCGTCACGTCCTTCGCGGTGGATGCCACGCCCACCGCGAGCATCTGGAGCACCACGGCGCCCAGCGACGTGCGCAGGATCTCCGGGTCGGTGAACCGCGGCCGCGTCTCGTAATCGTCATGCGCATACAGGCGGATCGCGATGCCGTCCGCCACACGGCCGCATCGGCCGGCGCGCTGGTCGGCGCTCGCCTGGGAGATCGGCTCGATCGGCAGGCGCTGCACCTTCGCGGTCTTCGAATACCGCGAGATGCGCGCCAGGCCCGGATCCACCACATAGCGGATGGACGGCACGGTGAGCGAGGTCTCCGCCACGTTCGTGGCGAGGATGATGCGCTGGTGCGTGTGCGCTTCGAACACCCGGTGCTGCTCCTTGGCGGAGAGCCGGGCGAACAATGGCACGATCTCCAGCGCATCGGGCCGTCGCATGTCGGCGGCGCGCGGGCCGAAGTGCCGGCGCAGCGCCGTCTCGTAATCGCGGATGTCGCGCTCGCCGGCGGCGAACACGAGGATGTCGCGCGGACCGGTCACATGGGAGGAATGGATGACGAGCTCCGCGCAGGCGCGCGCCACGGCGGTGGGCACGTCCGTGTCGGTGTCGTCCCAGTCCTCCGGGTCATCCGGGTCGCGCACCGCGTCCTGGAATCCAGGCACGCTGCGCATGAGGGCGGGCGGGGCACCGAGCGGCTCATAGACCACCTGCACCGGGTACGTGCGGCCTGAGACCTCGATGACCGGCACCTCGTGGTGGAGCGCCGCCGAGAAATGCTTGCGGAACTTCTCCGAGTCGATCGTGGCGGACGTGATGATGAGCTTCAGATCGCGGCGCCGGGGAAGCAGCGCGGTGAGGTAGCCCAGCAGGAAGTCGATGTTGAGGCTGCGCTCATGCGCCTCGTCGATCATGATCGTGTCGTAGGCGGAAAGCTCGGGGTCACGCTGGATCTGCGCGAGCAGGATGCCGTCCGTCGCCACCACGAGGCGCGTGGCGGGCGAGCTTTCATCGGTGAAGCGCACGCGGAAGCCGATCTGGTCGCCCAAGCGGGTGCCGGTCTCTTGCGCGATGCGCTCGGCGACCGTGCGGGCGGCGATGCGGCGGGGCTGCGTGAGCATGATCTTACGGCCATGTGTGCCGCGGCCCAGCTCGAGCAAGATCTTCGGAATCTGCGTCGTCTTGCCCGAGCCGGTCTGGCCCGAGACAATGACGACCTGCGAGGCGCGCACCGCGTCGGCGATGCGGTCGCGCGCCTCGCTCACGGGAAGTTCAGAAGGGTAGTCGAATCTCATCATGGACATGACTGGGCATCACCAGTGCCTGGGGAAGAATCAATAATGGAATAACAAACGATCAATCGGACGGCTGA
>JAQXZM010000061.1 GCA_029227215.1 Bifidobacteriaceae bacterium
CGTGCCGGCCGACCTGCTGGCAAAAATCCCGTCGGTCTTCGGCGCCGGCTGGGCGGATGAGGATCAGATCCGTGCATCCATCAAGGATTGCTGGGACAAGAACCACTATGTGATCGACCCGCACACGGCATGCGGTTACCACACGCTGGCCGGCACCCCGCGCACGCCCGGCGTGCCGCGCGTGCTGCTGAGCACCGCAAGCCCCTACAAGTTCCCGCGCGCGGTGCTCGAAGCGCTCGGCGAGCCTGCGCCGGCGAGCGACTTCGCGTGCATGGATGCCCTTGCCGCGCTCAGCGGCACCCCCGCCCCCACCGCGCTGCGCGGCCTGGAGAACGCCCAAGTGCGCTTCACCGACGTGATCGACGTGCCCGACATGACCGATTACGTGCGCTCCACCGCCGTGCGCATGGCGGAGTGAGGGTTTCGGTTCCCTAGAGCAGTCTGCTACGGATCAGTCCACTGCAGACAGCTGTGCCCCGATGCTGTGAAGCGTCGGGGCGCAGCTGTTTATCGGGCATGGTGCATGTTTATCCAAGCATGTGCATTCACGCGCATGCGCATGCACCGCATGCGCGCTCTACAGCACGAGCGGCGCGGTGGTGAAGTCGCGCAGCGTGCCATCGGCGGCGGCAGCGAGCCCTTCCCATTGCGAGCGCGAGGAATCGTCGAGCATCGCCCATGCCGTCATGCCGAGGCGCTTGGCGGTGAGCACGCCCACCACGATGTCTTCGAACACCGTGCACTCCCCCGGTGCCACGCCCATGCGGTCGGCGACGTGCAGATAGAGGTCGGGGTGGTCCTTGTTGAGGCCGCCGACCTCCTCGATGCCGCACACCGCATCGAACATGCCGGCGATGCCCAGGTGTTCGAGCGTGGGGTCGCGCAGGCTGGGCATGAGCGTGCTCGCCACGCCGAGCCTGGCACCGGTGGCGCGGAGATGCTCGAGGTAGCTCTTGGCACCGGGCTTGAGGCGCACTTTCTGCGTGTATTCGGCGAAGGCGAGGTCGTTCCATTCGTTCATGATCGCCTGCGGGGTCTCGTCGAGATGGAAGCGGCGGATCGTGTAGTCGGCGATGTCAGGGAACGCGAGGGGGCTCACCGCCTCCTGGTAGTCGTCAGGCACGGGGATGCCGCGGCGGCGGAAGAAGATCTCGTCCACGTCGTCCCATACGCCCAGGGAGTCGAGCAAGGTGCCGTCGAGGTCGAAGATCGCGCCTTTGCCGGCGTTCGCGGTGGTGTCCATGTGACCCATGTGGTGCCTCCTGGATGGTGGAATGCCGGGTGGTGAGATGCCGGGTGGTGAGATGCCGGTGGTGCTTGCTCTTCGGCGGAACCACCCGTAGCCCCTTCAGCGTAAGCGAGGGGTGCGATTGCCGGATCGATGGCGCAGCCTGATTGCCTGTCAGATGCCGGTGGGCTCGATGATCGCAGCGAGACCCAGCAGCACCGCGAGGAACAGCACGTTCACGCCCGTGTAGGTGAGCAGGTACCTACCCTTGGAACGCTTGTAGGTGCGGGTGACGGACTTGTACGAGACGAGCGAGGCCATCGAGGCGATGAGCGTGCCCATGCCGCCCAGGTTCGTGCCGATGATGAGTGGGCGCCATGCGTCGGAGAATCCGGAGAGCAGCAGCGTGGTGGGTACGTTCGAGATGAGTTGGCTGAAGCCCACCGCGAGGCTGATCGGATGGCTGCCCACCAGGGAGGCTGCGATCGTGTAGAACTGCGGCACGCGGCGCATGTTGCCGATGAACACGAAGAACGCGGCGAAGGTGAGCGGCAGGAAGTAGTCGACATGGCGCAGCGTGCGTCGGTCGCAGGCGATCATGACCACGACCACGACGCCGAGCATGACCCACTTGTTCACGAACCCGTCCACGCCCAGCAGGCACAGCACGAACAGCGCGGCGTACACCCAGGTGCGCCAGCCGCCGAAGCCCATCGTGCGCACTTCGTCAGGCTGCATGTCGGTGCTGGGCGCGAGCACCTGCCGTTCGATGTCGTCGGAATCCACGGACTCGAAGTTCGACAGCTTGCGGTTGCCGAACACCACGCACACGATGAGCGTGAGCAGCTCGGCGGCGGTGAGCGAATACGGCGCCATGATGCCGATGAACGACGTGGTGGACAGCCCGGAGAGCTGGTGGAGGTACAGGTTGTGGGCGTTGCCGATCGGCGTGAGCATGGAGCCGACGTTGGCGCCGATCGTCATGAGCGTCACGACGAGGCACGTGTGCTGGCGCATGTTCGCCATCGCGAGCACCGAGATGGCGAAGGGCACGAAGGTGACGAGCGCCACGTCGGTGGTGATGAACATGGCGGAGAAGAACGTGAGCGCGATGAGGGTGAGCACGAGGCCGCGTTCGGTGCGGGAACGCCCCAGCAGCTTGGAGCCGATGATGTGGAACAGGCCCACGCGCTGCCAGCCGCATACGACGATCATGAGCGCCACGAGCTGCACGATCGTGTTCATGTGGATGTAGGTGGCGTAGCGCGCATCCGGGTGGACGATGAAACACGAGATGATGGCGAGTACGAGAGCGACGGCGAACACCGTCTCGTTCTTGAGCCAGTCAACGATCTTGCGTCGCATTCCTCTCCTTCGTCAGGGCAATAATGCCGGGCCAATAGGCACTATGATATCGCGGCATCCCTTGGGGTCTCGACCATCGGCGCAGCCCGAAAGCCCTACAGCCGCCTTGAAAAACCCGACCACCCGAGCCGATTTGCAAGGTGAACGTAGGGTTAACTAACCGACCGAATCGGGAGGGAATGAAAGGAAAATCACGCAGAAATCGTGCTGGATTCGAGCAGCTCCCTGGCGTGTTCCAGCGACGCGGCGGACTCGCTGCCCGAGAGCATGCGGGCGATCTCGCGCACCCTGGCCTCACCCGTCACCTGGGTGACGCCGGTGGAGACCTGGCCGTCGGCGTCCTTGGACTTGGCGACGACGTACTGTGCCGACGCCCACGAGGCGACCTGCGCCAGGTGGGTGACGACGATGACCTGCGCGCCCTGGGCGAGGCGTGCGAGACGCTTGCCGAGCTCGGCAGCGGATTTGCCGCCCACGCCGGCGTCCACCTCGTCGAAGACGAAGGTGGGAAGGGCGTTGCTGGAAGCCGGGGCACTGGCCGCGGCACCTGCTTCGGCATCGGCGGCGTTGGTCGCGGGATCACCGGCGGCGCCATCGCCGGCCTCGCCGCGCCGGGCGTCCGCCGCCGCCAGTTCCATCGAGAGCATGAGACGGCTTAGCTCGCCGCCGGAGGCGGACTTGCCCAACGGCAGCCTGCCAGCGCCGGGGAACGGCGTGAAGAGGAACTCCACGTCGTCGCCGCCATGCGCATCGAGTTCGTTGGCGGGGCGCACCTCGGCGTCGAAACGTGCGTCGGGCATCGCGAGGGAGGCCAGCTCCCCGCTCACCTGCCCGGCGAGGCGCTTCGCGGCAGCGGCGCGCACGTCGTGGAGCACGTCGGCGGCGGCACGCGCTGCGGCTAGGCTTGCGTCGCGATCCGCTTCGAGGCGCTTGATCCGTTCGGGGGAATCGTCGAGGTCTTCGAGCTCGAAGCCGGCGGTGCGCCGCCAT
>JAQXZM010000062.1 GCA_029227215.1 Bifidobacteriaceae bacterium
GCGCACCACTTCGCCGACCGCCGCCTCGTTGAAGTAGGCGTTCGCAGTATCGATGTGGCGGCAGCCCAGGTCGAGCGCCTCGGGCAGATGCTCGCGCACCTGCTCGCTCGTCATCTGGAAGACGCCGTAGCCCATCTGGGGAATCGCCGCGCCATTGTTGAGGGTCAGGTATTCCATGTGTGCTCCTTATCGTTCCTAAATTGTTCAGGCACCATTCAACGGATTCCTTCTCCGAATCGTTTAACAGTTCATGCCAGCTTTGTCGGCTCGTTCTCCGTTGCTTGCTGACTCTATGATGCGCCATGCAGACGCATCTGTATAATGCACCACGACGGTTTGCTTATGCATTCCATGCATGAATGGAATGATTGGCTTCCATGATGATGAGTCGTGGAAGCCGAATCATGGATGCTGAGCTTACGTATCGAACCCGTACTTCCGGGAGGCGCCATGGAAACCGAACAGCTCCGCCAATTGGTCACGATCGCCGACGAAGGCACGATGATCGCCGCCGCCGAGCGGAGCTGCTGCACGAAGGTGCCCTCTCGTTCGTCGAGTGATTGGCGGCGACCCATCGCCTGCCACTCATTGCAATCCACCTGAATGCTGGTCAGACACTGGTCGAGACCCAAAGCTGGTCGGATGAATTCCCGCCCAACTTTGGATACCGGCCAGCATTCCAAGCGGAATCCATCTCAATGCTGGCCGAAATGCCAAGTTGGGCGGAAGGCGAATCGCCCACCTTATGGTTGCGGCCTGTTCGCTGATGCCTGGGCAGATGGCATCGATGCCCAGGATGTACGCCAACGTCTGCACGGGCACCCCGCCATCCGTCCGCGCAGAGGTTCACAGCACCTTCCGGCCATCGAATCGCTGCATCCCGCCATCCCGACGTGCGCAAACATCTGCACGACCGCGACCCCTGCACCGGCGCAGGGGTTTGCAGCACCCTTCGCTCCACAAATCACCAATTCCGGCCCATCGACCGTGCACAAGCCTCTGCACGGGCATTGCAGTGTGCGCCCGAGCATGGGTCCACGACACACTCCGGCTGCCGAATCACCGCATCCGCCTAGCCGGACGTGCGTGAACCTCCGCGATATCGCGTTCCCGCATGGCGCTGCATGCATTCCCGCATCTGCTAGGGATGGGCACGGGATGGCGGGCTATTCCTTGTCGTCCTTCTGCGTCCGCTGGGCACCGTCCCCGTCATCGTGCTGCGTGCCGTCCGTCCGGCTTGGCTGCTTGGTGCCCGGCTGTTCGGCTTCCGTCCCTTCGCCGCCCTGCCGCCCATCGTCCGGGCCAGGCTCCCCCGGGTCCGCCACGGGGTCCGTGTCGGGATCCTGCGTGTCCTGCGGCCCTGCGTCTGGGATTCCGCTGTGCCTGATAATCGCGCCGATTTCGGAGACCGTGTCGCCAACCGGCTTGCTGACGGGCAGCGCGTCGGCGAGTGCCTTCATCTGTTCCGGGTCCACCACCTGCCGGACCTGCCGAGCCACATACTCGTTGATGGCCGGCATCAGAGACTCCGAGATCTGCTTGGCCAAGGGGGCGTAGATCTCCCGGAGCGCCTGTGAGAGGTCCGCCTGGGAGCCGACGCTCTTCCGGAGCTCCCCTGAGTCCGCGAGCCGAGCCTCCTCCTGGAGGTACATGTCCAGCGAGATCTTCCATGTGGCGGGGAGCGCGGCACGCAGCTCGTCGTCGACCGTGAGCTCCTTCCCCGGGTGGGTGAGACGCTGCATCGCGAGGTACACGCTCAGCTTGGGCTCCTGCTTGCCGGACTCGATGTTGTACACCGTCTGCTTGGACACGGACACCCCGGTCTTGTCCTTGAGCGCCTTGACGAACTCCTCCGCCGTGGGGTAACCGGCCTCCAGGCGCGCCTTGCGCAGCCTGTGGCCCAGCTCCTTCTTGTCGATCACGTCCCCACCGGCCGCCACGACCTTGGCCTTGCTTCCGCTGGCCGCATCCTTGCCGACCGCATCCTTGCCGACCGCATCCTTGTTCGCCATCTCCATGACCGCTCCTGTTTACAAGAAAATATCGCTGTTAGCATAATATCGGCAACCCCTCCCAAGGCAGGCGCCGCCGCCCCGCCGACCGGAAGGCAAGCATTCCCAACCCCTCCGGATTCTCCAGCATTCACCAGATAGTAATATATATATATTTTTAACAACAGTTGTAGGTATCTAATGTCGTGCTATGCTGTGAGCGTTCCAACGAATTGGAACTGAAAACAAGAGATTAAGAAGCATATTAAAGGAGAATCATTGAACCAACATGACGATCCCCAGCCCCGCCCGCGTCCCGCCGGCACCGGCGGCACGGGCAAGCGGAAGCCGATCCACCGGCGCGACACGTGCAACGAGCGCCTGATGCCCGGCATCCACTACACGCCCCTCTATGAGTTCCCCGTCCTGCAAGGCTGCGACGCCCACCCGCTCAGTCTCGTGCCGTACTCCGCCGCATGCCAGCGGGGTTTCTGCGACCCGGGCGCCTTCATCCACTTCTTCGAGGACGACTACCGCTTCGAATCCATCTGGCGCGATTTCGACAGGGCGCTCGGGAAGCTACGCCGGTTCGCGGGCATCATCGAACCCGACTTCTCCACATGCATCGACTACCCGCGCCCCGTGAAGGCCGCCAACCGCTTCCGCAGCCAGCTCATCGCCGCCAGGTGCGAGCAGGCCGGCATCAAGGTCATCCCCAGCGTGCGCGCCGAGCCCGGATGCCCCTGGCTGCTCGACGGCGTGCCCCGCCACTCGACCATCGCCATCAGCGGCTACGGGCTCATCAAGGACCCGACCGAGCGCCGCATGTTCCTGCGCGACGTCAGGACCACCGTCGACACGCTCCAGCCCCGCGCGATCGTCTACTACGGGTCCGACTCACACGGCGCCATGGACTACCCCAGGTCCCTGGGCATCACGGTATGGACCTACCCCGCCAACACCCGGTACTTCACTCGCTTCCACAGACACGCAACGCCGCGAAATCCGGTCAATCAGACAGTGCCCGGACACAAGGCGGCACACGGGCCGGAGGGAGGCGAGCCATGGGAAGCGGACGCAGCGGACTGACCGGCATGCGCACCCAAGGCGCGAAGGACGACGGGTACCCGCACGTCACCGCGCCCGACGGCACCGAATACACCACACGCCTCAACCGAGACAAGCAAGCCCGCCACATCAAAGGCACGAAAGGCTACCGCAACGAACACTCCGAGCAGAAAGGCAAGAGCCTGTTCGACGGGACCCTCGACGAAGCACAGCAATGCATCCTCGACCACGCCGGCACCGGGACGTTCATCGGCAACAAGGAATACGTCGACTGCGGCAAGGAGATCGGCATCGCCAGAA
>JAQXZM010000063.1 GCA_029227215.1 Bifidobacteriaceae bacterium
ATCGCCGGCGTGGTGCTCTCCGGCTTGGCCGCGTCCCTGGCGGATGTGCCGGGCAACCTGTTGCAGGCGGGCGTGGGCATCGTGATCGGCATCGCGCTGTTCTCCGCGGTGCGCAAGGCATACCCGCCGCTCGTGCGACTGGGCAACCTCGGCGTGAACGCTGCTGCCGACGACGCTGAGTGACTGCGCTGAGTGACTGCGCAGAGCGATATGCCGCTGGTTGCGCCTGGTGATTACGCTGGGTGAGTCGAACATCCGAGTCCGAATGGCGGCATCATCCAATGGGTGCTGCCTCGCGGACGTCACCAAATGGAGGTCGCCGAATGACAGCGACGCCACGCGTCGTCATCGAAACACAGGGCCTGGGCTGGCGCTATGACCCCTCGCGCGAGGGGCAGGCGCCGGTGCAGGCCCTGCGTGGCGTTGACATGCAGATTCACGCTGGCGAGTTCGTGGGGCTGGTGGGCGCCACGGGCGCCGGCAAGTCCACGCTGTGCATGGCGCTCACCGGCATCGTGCCCAGCCTCGCCGAAGGGCGCATGAACGGCGTGGCGCGCGTGATGGGCATGGATACCCGCGAGCACAGCGTCGCCGAGCTGTCCAGCCAGGTGGGCTATGTGCAGCAGGACCCGGAATCGCAGCTGTTCTGCGCGAGCGTGGAGGATGAGCTCGCCTTCCCGCTCGAAAGCAGGGGAGTGGACCCGGCGGCGATGGACGCCATGATCGACGAGGCGCTCGCCGCCGTGGGCATGGGTGCGTTCCGCGACCGCCAGCCGTCGCAGCTTTCCGGCGGGCAGATGCAGCGCGTCGCCATCGCCGCCGCGCTGGTGAGCCACCCCGATGTGCTGGTGCTTGACGAACCGACCGCCGCGCTCGACCCCGAGGGGCGTCGCGAGGTGATGGCGGCGCTCGATTCGATACGCCGCCGCGCGGCGCAGCAGGGCAGGCCGATGACGATCGTGATGGCGGAGCAGCACACCGAATGCTTCCTGGGCCGCGCCGACCGCATCGTGTTCCTCGATGGTGGACGCATCGCTGCCGACGGCGGCATGGACGTGTTCGATGTGCACCGCGATGACATGGCGAAGTCAGGTGTGGCACAGCCGCAGGGCGCGGAGCCGGCGATTGTGCTGGAACAGGATGGCGGCGCGAATCATGCCGATACCGCAAGCCACACGGGTGCAGGAAGCGGCCGATCCGCCATCATCGAATTCACACACCTGACCTATCGCTACCCGAACGCCAGCGCCGCCACGGCACCGGCGCTCGACGACGTGAGCCTGGCGATCCCGCGTGGCGCGTTCGTGGGGCTCGTCGGCCGCAACGGTTCGGGCAAGACAACGCTCGTGCGGCATCTCGACGGCCTGCTCAAGGCCACGAGCGGCACCGTACGCGTGGACGGGCTGGACCCCGCCCGCCACAGCGTGGGGCGCATGGCGCGCCACGTGGGGTTCGTGTTCCAGAACCCCGACCATCAGATCTTCTGCTCCACCGTGCGCGACGAAATCGGCTACGGGCCCAAGGCGCTCGGCGTGCCCGCGAGCAAGGTCGCCGCTCGCACCGACGAGCTGCTCGAAGCATTGGACCTGCGAGACGTCGCCGCCGCGCCGCCCGCAACGCTCGATTACGGCACGCGCCGCGCGGTGGCGCTCGCCTCGGTGCTCGCCATGCGCACGCCGGTGCTCGTACTCGACGAGCCCACAGCCTGCCTGGACGCGAATCTTTCCGAGCGTTTCCTTTCGTTGGTCGCCGACGCGAACGCGCACGGCACCACGGTCATCATGATCAGCCACGACCTGCGCGCCGTCGCGCGGCATTGCACGCACCTGCTGCGCATGGACGGCGGACATGTGGCGCGGTGGGGCGCGATCGACCGGGAGGCGACGGCCTCGGCTGCATCCGCAGTCCCTGCAGTGTCGCCAGCAGTGTCGCCAGCCGCACAGCCAGTCGCGCCGCCAGTCGCCCCGCCAGTCGCGCAATCACAGGAGGTGCGCTGATGGATTCCGACCTTTACACGCCGGGCGATGGCTGGTTGCACCGCCGCGACCCGCGCGTCAAGCTGCTGCTTAGCCTCGCACTGCTCGTGCTGTGCCTGGTGTGGCGGCAATGGTGGCTCATCGCCGGCGCGCTCATCGCCGAGCATGTGATGCTCGCCACCGATGGCGTGCCCCGCCGCAGCGTCGTGTGGGCATGGAAGGTGCTTGCGCCGGTCATCGTGCTCGTCGTGGTGCTGTGGCCTCTCACCGATACGAGCGGCACACACGAGATCTGGCACGCCGGGTTCCTGCGCCTCACCGAAGAGAACCTGCTCATGGCGGCGGTGATGGGCCTGCGCATCCCTGCGCTCGCCTTCGCCTGTTTCCTCACGCTGTTCACCACGAGCCAGCCGATGTCCGTGCGCGGGCTGGTGAAGCTCGGCGTTCCCTACAAGGCAGGTCTCACGCTCTCCACCGCGCTGCGCTACATCCCCGTGTTTTTCTCAATCTTTGGGCAGGTGATGGACGCCCAGCGCGCCCGTGGTCTCGACATCGGCGGCGAGGAGAAAGACGAGGATGGCGACGAGGAAAACGATGGTGAGGGCGACAAGCCCCGTCGGAAGCGCAAGCGCGGCAATCCATTCTCCCGCATGGTCGCACGCTTCCGCTCCTACATGCCGGTCATCATCGCCGTGCTCATCCGTGCCTACACGATGAGCCGCAACGTGGGCTGGGCGATGGAGACGCGAGGCCTGGGCATGCCGGGTGTGCACCGCACCTATCGCGTGCAGGTGCGCATGAACGCCGGCGACTGGCTGCTGCTCGCCCTCACCGTGCTCGGAACCGCGGGTGCCATTGTTGCGATGATGCTGATGCAGAAGTAGGGAACGCAGCCGTCGAATATTGAACGGTTGGCTATCGAACCCTTGTGCTGGAAACTCAACAAATGGCCCTGTGCAACCTTTCACGATTGCACAGGGCCATTTGCGTTATTTATCGATGAGCTGCCAACGCTGGCTGCCGGCAGACGGCCAGCGGCTTGGTCAGCCGCAGCCAGCCGTTCTCAGTCGGCTTCGGCGAGGGCCTCGACCGGCGGCACCTTGATGGCGCGTCGGGCGGGCGCGATGCTGGCGAGCAGCGCGGCGACGAGCGCCAGCAGCAGCACGCCCAGGTACGCCGGCCAGTTCGGGGCGGCGACCACATCGGTGCCCACGAACAGCGTGATGGAACCCATCCAGCCGTAGAACGCGCCGATGATGATGCCCACGATGCCCGCGCCGATCGAGATGAGCACGGCCTCCCAAGCGAGGGAAGCGCGCAGCTGGCCCGCCGTCATGCCGATGGCGCGCAGCGTGGCGGATTCCCTCTGCCGCTCGATCGCCGACAGCGACAGCGTGTTCGCCACGCCCACGAGCGCGATGAGCAATGCCGCGCTGAGCAGTGCGAAGAACGTGAACATCGCGATGGAAATCACCTTGTTGAACAGCTCGCGCGTGACGAACGAGCCTTGGAGCTCCGCCTGGGGGAGGGTGTCGGCGGCCTTCTGCAGGTTGTCGACGAGTTCGCCCGCCGAGCGGGTCGTGTCGAGGTCCATCCACACCTCCTGCGCCTGCGCCTCGAGGCCCAGGCTCTTCGCCGTGGACTGCGAGATGACCATCGACGCGCCGGTGGCGGAGGTGATGTCGAAGTCCGCGAGCTGCACGGTGAGCGTTTTGTCAGTCGACGGCGGGGCCACGTTGTCGTCTTCGTCGCTGCCCGCCACGCTGTCTGCCGAGCTGGTGGCATCGGTGGAATCGGAATCAGCGGAAGCGGAATCGGTTGCGCTGGAGCCCGCGTTATCGGAGTCCGCGGTATCCGAGTCCGCACTCGCACCATCGTCCCCGGTCGCCGGCTCGTCGTAGCGGTCGTAGCCGCCGAACTTCGAGGTGCCTTCGTACACGCCCAGGAAGAAGTTCTCGGACTTCGCCGCCTTGAACGTGAGGTCCACCTGCTGGCCATCGGCGATGTCGACGGTGGTGTCCGAGCCCATCGCCATGGTCTTGTAGTCGCTTGTCAGGTAGACCACGCCGTCCTTGAGTTGCTTGGTGCCGAACACATCCGCCACCTCGTTGCCGATCGCGGAGTCGGGCACCACATAGGCGGTGCCGTAGAACTGCGCGAGGCCGTTGGCGTCCTTGAAGCCCTGCACCGCGTACTTGGGGATGCTCACCGCGCTATTCACGCCATCCACGGCCTTGAGCGTGTTCACGGAGGTGGTGGCGTCGGCGGTGGTGGTCACGGAGGTGTCCACCGTGTAATGGTTGTCGAGCAGCTTGTTGACGGTGGCGGTGGCGCACGAGGCGCCGGTGGCGACCGTGGCGACGAGCGTCACGCCGATGAGCAGGGCGGTGCTCGTGGCGGCGACGCGGCGCGGGGTGGTGCGGGTATTCGCCGCGGCGATCGTGCCGGACGCGCCGCCGATGAGCGAGGCGAGCTTGCCCAGGCCGGCGAGCACCCACGGCACCCACACCTGGGAGGAGAGCGCCAGGCCGATGAACGTGAGCATCGCCGCGAGCACGGCGCACACGAGCGGCATGGCCTGTGAGGTGGTGTCGGTGGCGGAGAGCGCCGACGGGTTGCTCGAGAAGTAATGCACTTGCGAGATCGCCCGCGCGGCGAGCGCGATGCCGATCACGAGCAGCAACACGGCGAACACCGCGCGCGCCGCCTTGATGGAGCGCTTCTCGGTGGTGTCGATGGGGCGCAGCGCCTCCATCGGGCTCACCATCGTCGCCGAGCGGGCGGCGCCGGTGGAGGCGAGCAGCGTGATGAGCGTGGAGAACACGATCGGCACGAGGATGGCGGCGGCCGAGGGGATGAACTTCACCGGTTCGCCGCCGAATTCCACGTTCGCCATGTCCATGATGCCGACGATGAGGCAGGCGAGCGCCGTGCCGATCGCCGAGTATTCGAGGCCGAGCAGAGCGCCTTCGGTGAGCACGGAGCGGTGGATCTGCGATTTGCTGGCGCCGATGGTGCGCAGCAGGGCGAGCGTGCGGCGGCGCTGGGAGACGAGCACGCGGAACGTGTTGGCGATCACGAGCGCCGCGACGAACATGGCGAGCACGCCGAACGCGAGGATGGCCGCGGTGATGGGGTTGATGCCGCCGCCGTTCATCTTGCGCAGGTACTTGTCCGCGGCTTCCTGGCGGCTCGTCACTGTGGCGCCGGAGAGCGAGGCGTTCACGGCATCGCGCACGTCCTGTGCGTTCGCGCCCTTGGCGACCGAGTAGTAGACGGTCTTGGCGGGCATGTCGGCGTGGGTGAAGGACGCGGCGTTCGGATTGAAGCCGGCGGCGTCGGCCTTGTAGAGGGTGAGCATGTCGTCGGGGGCCACGATGAGCGAGCCGCCGCCCAGGGAGTACTGGTCGTTCGTGTCGTGGGTGATGCCGGTGACGGTCGCCTGGAAGGTGAGGGGCACCAGGGTCTCGGGGGAGCCCGCAATGGTGCCGTCAGCAGTGCCGGCGGTGGCGCTGCCAGTGGTGCTGTCAGTGGTGCTGGTCGCGCCCGTCGTAGCGCTTGCGGCGGTCTCGTCGGTGGTGCCGCCCA
>JAQXZM010000064.1 GCA_029227215.1 Bifidobacteriaceae bacterium
GCGCACCACTTCGCCGACCGCCGCCTCGTTGAAGTAGGCGTTCGCAGTATCGATGTGGCGGCAGCCCAGGTCGAGCGCCTCGGGCAGATGCTCGCGCACCTGCTCGCTCGTCATCTGGAAGACGCCGTAGCCCATCTGGGGGATTGCTGCGCCGGTGTTGAGTGTCAGGTATTCCATGTGTGCTCCTTATTGGTTCGGTTGATTCGGCATCATTCCGGCATCATTTCGATGCCATTCCAACGGATTCCTTCGCCGAATCGCTTGGCTGTTCGCGCCAGCCTTGTCGACTCGTTTTCCGTTGTTTGCTGGCTCTATGATGCGCCACGCAGACGTATTCGTATAATGCACCACGACGATTTGCTTATGCATTCCATGCATGAATGGAATGATTGGCTTCCATGATGATGAATCATGGATGGCGAATCATGGATGCTAAGTCATGAATAATCAAGTCATGAATAAGCAACCGAGGACTTCCGGGAGACGCCATGGAAACCGAACAGCTCCGCCAATTGGTCACGATTGCCGACGAAGGCACGATGATCGCCGCCGCTGAATTGCTCGGCATCTCGCAGCCGGCGCTCAGCCGCTCGATGCAACGGCTCGAGGACGACCTGGGGCATCCGTTGTTCGCCCGGCATGGCAGGACCCTGCGCCTCACCGACATGGGGCGCACGGCAGTGGACTGGTCGCGCCAGTTGCTGCGCGACGAACGCATGATGCGCGATTCGCTCGACACACTCGCCCAGCGCGAGACGACGCTGCGCGTGGGCACCGTGGCGCCCGCTCCCCTGTGGCGGCTCATGACCCAGCTCATGAGCTTCCGCCCCGGCGAGACGCTCACCTCGCAGATGATCCCGCGCTCCGAAATCCTCACCGGCCTGCGATCGGGGTCGCTCGATCTGGGCATTCTCAACGATGAGGACGGTGGCAAGGCTGATCAAGATACGGCAGTCGATAGCGCAAGCAACGACACGAATGGGGTGGCGGAAACAGACAGTGTATCGGCCGACACGTCGAGCCGCGCCAATGGTTTCGAAAGCGTGCACCTGATGGACGAGCGGCTGTCGGTGATCCTGCCGCCTGGCCATCCGCTGTCGAACAGGCCCTCGGTGACAGCCGCGATGCTCGACGGCGAGACGTTCCTGGTGCTCGCCGACACCGGTTTCTGGGACGCCCGCATGCAGCGCGCGCTGCAGCATTCCACGTTCATCCGCCAGAGCGAGCCGACCGTGTTCGCCGAGCTCGCGCGCTCCACGCCCTACTGTATGTTCATCACGGACGCACCCGGCAGCCGCGACGTTCCGGCCGGCCACACGAAGGTGGCGCTCGACGACCCCGCCGCCAGCGCATCATTCAGCCTGGTGCTCGGCGCGCATGCGAGCGCCCTCGCACGCGGGTTCTTCGACAGGCTGCGGCACTGACGCATCCCGCCAATCTGCTCCTTTCCGATCGGCACCGCGCCAATCCGTGTCCATCAACGCCCTGCCAATCCGCTCCCCCGTGAATCGAGAGCCTCCCCCGTCAGCACCCTGCCAATCGAGTCCCCTCCCCGATCTCCGTTTCCCGCGATGCCGCGCCTGTCGCATGTATGGACGCTGTACACTGGGATGCAGCGGCTAACATTTTGTTATGAATTGTTAGACCGCCGAATGGAAACGCATCCGATTCAAGGAGGAACCGACATGTCCATCTACGAATATTGCAAGGGTCGCAAGGTCGACGTCGACTATGAGACCGGCTATCACTTCGTGATTGAATACCTGAGTGACAACGAGCTGCAGTGGACCGCGCTCTCAAAGACCGCCGAGGGCGCTCCGAACCATGAGAGCGAGCCGTACTCCTCGTACGAGCTGGGCGAGGGCATCTTCATGGTCAACTGGATCGAGGACTCCGGGCTCGTGGTGTCGCAGATCGCGGACTTCGCCCACGGCAAGGTCTACGCCTTCATGACGTGGCCCGACGAGAACGCCGGCGGCCACCGCGCGGAGCTGCTGCACAAGGGCACCCTCTCGTTCGTAGAATGATGGCGGCGGCGACCGCCTGCCCGCCGTTCATTGCAATCCATCTGAATGTTGGCCAGACACTGTTCGGAATGCCAAGCTGGGCGGATGACCTCTCGCCCAACTTTGGATACCGGCCAGCATCCCAAGCAAAATCCATCAACATGCCTGCCAAAACCCCAAGTTGGGCGGATACATTCTCGTCCAACTTGGCATTGCGTACAACATTCCGGACGAATCCCGGTTATATGCTGGCCGAAATGCCAAGTTGGACGGATAGCGGCTCGCCCAGCTTATGGTTCCTGCCAGTTCGCTGATGCCTTGGCAGTTGGCTCGACGCCTAGGCAGATGAACCAATGCCCCGGATGTGCGCCAACGTCTGCACGAGCATCCCGTTGTCCATCCGCGCAGAGGTTCACAGCACCTTCCGACTATCGATTCGCCGCGTCCCGCCATCCAGACATGCGCGAACGTCTGCACGACCGCAAACCCCTGCGCCCGAGCATGGGTTTCCAACACACTCCGCACTCCGAACCGCCGTATGCCGACATCCAGACATGCATAAATGTCTGCACGACCACGACCTCCTGCACTAGCGCATCGGTTTGCGACACACTCCGCCCTTTACTTCACCGAATCCGCCCTGGCAGACTACCGCAACGAATACTCCGAGCAGAAAGGCAAGAGCCTGTTCGACGGGACCCTCGACGAAGCACAGCAATGCATCCTCGACCACGCCGGCACCGGGACGTTCATCGGCAACAAGGAATACGTCGACTGCGGCAAGGAGATCGGCATCGCCAGAA
>JAQXZM010000065.1 GCA_029227215.1 Bifidobacteriaceae bacterium
TCGCCGGCCGCGTCGTCTGGGGTTGCGTCGTCCGGCGTGTCCGTGTCGCCGTCGGCTGGCGTGCCGGCGCCGGGGTCGGGCTCTCTGTCTGCGGGTTCGCCGTCCGTGGGGTCGCCGTCCGCTTCGGGCGGCGCGGGCGGGGCGTCGCGGTCGCAGTGGGTCGGTGTGCCTGACCCGTCGTCGTGGCTGCGGAACGTGAAGGTGAGTGACGTGGGCGCGCATACGGCGGACGTGTCGTTCGATTGGGATCTGTCGTACCTGCTCAACGGCAAGCAGAACGGCAAGACCACGACGACCACACAGTTCAAGGATGGGAAGCGTATAGACACCTATTCCTGGAAGGTCGCATACGCGGGAAACAACATCCGTGTGTCTCGCGTAAGCGGGGACTATGTGTCTGACAATGGCGCCGGTCTTTTCGACATTGATCCGGCGAAGGATGTGGATGGCGTGTGCTTCACGATCGGCGTGGGGCGCGCGACGTCGGTGACACCGACGGACGCCGCTAATGACGACTATTACGGCACCGAATCAAACAATGTCTGCGATACCGGTGGCACCAGTGATGACAAGTTGACCGCGTCGGATTACCGGCGCATTTACGGCACGCGGACCGAGAAACTGAATTACGGTACGGTGACCGAGCAGTCGTTCTACCGGTATTTCACTCCGTCGCTTGCTGAGGCTGGTGCGAAGCCGGGCACGTTGAAGGGCCATTACGACATGGCGTTGATCGGCTTGGACGCGAACACCCTGTACGGCAACACGAAGGAGCCGGACAGCATTTACTCGACCTACTGGTTTGACGGCAACCAGTCGACCCGTGACTGGTCGACGGGCTCCTACTACAATGCCGTCGATTCCACTGCCTCGGACCTGTACAAGAAGGGCGTGCGCAAGAACACGAAGATCGACGTGCGTCGCCTGCAGGTGGGTGTGGCGTTGCATCTGAAGGACTCCAGCAAGGCCGTCCAGCAGTGCAAGGCGGGAGTGGACGACTACGGGGAGAAGGCGGATTGGATTGACAAGACCGCCTGCAACACCGTCTTCCCGGTGGTACATCGTCAAGACCAGCCGCACTACGTTGACGGTGGAGGCTATGGCGGCGGTAGCGCCACTGTCCCCGATGATTATCTCGATTTCGTCACGGCTGTTGTTCCTGATTTTCGTACTGGTGTGGAGCCTGTTGTGGCGTCTTCGACGGCGCAGCTTCCCGCGTCTGCGAAGGGTCGGATTTCCGTGGATGCCAGTGTGGTGAAGCAGGGTAGTGTGGCGCGTTTCTATGTGGATGGTTTGAAGGCGGCCGCCCGTGGGAAGGCGGATGCGAGCAGCCTGTTCTGGTATGCGTACATCTATAGCAGCCCGCAGCGTTTGACGGGTCCGGACGGCTTTCCGTACGTGACGGTGGAGAAGGACCCGAAGGGCCGGTATTATTTCGATGCGATTGTGCCGACTGGTTTGGAGGCGGGTTCGCATACGGTGTCCCTGGTGGATGCCAAGGGTGTGTGCCAGGGTTGGACTCCGGTGACGGTGACCGCCGCGGACACGGCGGTGATGTGGCGTCTGTACAATCCGAACAGCGGCGAGCATTTCTATACGGGCAACACGGCCGAACGCGACCACCTGGTGCATGTGGGGTGGAAGAGCGAGGGCACGGGCTGGACTGCGCCCGTTTCGGGCGACCCGGTGTACCGCTTGTACAATCCGAATGCCGGCGACCATCATTACACGTTGAACCCGGCGGAGCGGGACATGCTGGTGAGGGCCGGCTGGAAGTACGAGGGCATCGGCTGGTATTCGGCTGTCGCGTCGGTGAAGGGCCGCAAGCCCTTGTACCGCCAGTACAATCCGAATGCGAGGGCTGGCGCGCATAATTACACGCTGTCCAGGGCTGAGAACGACCATCTGGTGCGTGTGGGCTGGCGTGCGGAGGGCCTTGCCTGGTACGCCGTGAGCTGACCGTTCGATGATCTGACTGCCCTGCTGTCTCGGCTGCCTGCCGGGCGTGCGCGGATGTATGGGAGGGGCTGGCCTGTGCCGGCCCCTCCCTTTTTGCCGTCCCGGTGTGTGCTCCTTGGTCGCGGGGCGTTCGGTGGGCCGGTTCAGTCTCCGAACGGTCCAAAACCTATGCGGGGTGGTGCGAGGCGCCGTCCCCGCAGAGATTTGCGATGGTCTCGAGGGGGCTATCCGCATTGTTATCTGAATGCAAACAAACCCGCCATCAATCCGTTAAGATGGAACACGATAGCCCGGTCGCAGGCTGGGTGGAAGGTGCATAGGGATTTCCTCGGAATGCTCAGGGGTACGGCCATGACGGCCCCACGGCATGTCGAAGATTCCTGGAGACAATGTGCCACGAGAGTCGAATAAGGAGAGTTTATGAGTTTGTCTCATTCACAACCCAAGAGTCAGCCCGATAGTCCGGCGCAATCGCGCTTCTTGACGGCAGTCATCGCCGCGGCATGCGTAATCGCCATGCTCATGGGCGGCCTGGTTGCGGCGCCGAAGGCCTGGGCAGACCAGTCCGGCGCGTTGCGCATCGAGATCGATGATGCCAAGTCGGTCGGTAACTGGAACATCTCCGAGAAGGGCCAGGTCGTCGACCTCGCGGTCGGCCAGAAAGTCCAGCTCAGTGTGTGGAACTACCGTGGCGACGGCCAGAAGGTCGTCAACAACACGGCGTTATGGTACATCAACGATGTGCTTGTGCCCTTCAACACGTTTGACAACAACACCGCTACATGGAAAACCCAGAAATACGATTCGGATTCCCTCAAAGCTGCCGTCGGTTTGACCGATTCCAACGGTGGGTTGACAGCGCTTCGTGCAGGTGAGGCAACGGTCAAGGTTGTTGTGGATGAAGGCATCAAAGAAACAGCAACCGCGAAATTCCGCGTGCACAATACGAAACTCAAGATTGTGCGCACTGGTGATTCCCAGGCTGTGGGGGCAACCGACACTACCGATATCACCGCAGGCGAGTCCATGCGGTTGAAGTATTACCCCACGTTCGATGGCGATGGCACCACGGCACAGAACAAGAAGTACAGTTATGAATTCTCCACGTCTATGTGGAACAATCCAGACAACTACCAAACGCAAGAACCGGATGATACCGGCAAGCTGAAGACGGTGACGAAATATGCCTGGGGTTGGGATTCTTCGAATCGCGCTGCTGTGGATTATCAGAATAGCATTCGTCCCAGGAACACGGAAGTGACTGCGAAAGGTAACATCGCTGGCAAATCGGAGATTTCCGTGAATGCTATCTTCGTCTTCAAACACAATATCATTACAGGCTATGACAAGAACGGCAAGCCTATTTGGGGCACAACGACAGACAAGCTAGGCGATGCCTCCGCTCGGACGATGGTGAATGTCATCGCGCCAAGCATCTCCGTGCAATACGGTTCGAGCACAAGCCCTGTCACGGTTCAGAACCGTGGCACCGTGAACCTGAGCGTGGGAGAAATTCTTCAGCTGAGCAATGCCTTCTCCCCGCTTCATAAGGCTTATGCGACGATGGGCGCCGCGCACTGGGACTCCGTCAACAAGTCCGTCGCTACGCTGGACTCCGATAGCTCCCGCAAGCTCACCGCGGTCAACGCTGGCACAAGCACCGTCACAGTGTCGCTCGGCGGCGTGCTCTTCCAATTCAATGCGGTGGTGGCGGAGCCCAAGCTGAGCCTCACCTACCAAGGCAAGCTCGCTAAGCCTGTCGACACCACCAACCGCACGATGGAGCTCACCGCTGGTGAATCCGCCGACCTCACGCTGGGTTTCGCCACACGCCATGATTACGCGAGTCTGAGCGCCATGACGTGGGCATCGTCGAACGATGATGTCGCTTCAGTGAAGACGAGCTCCGCTCAGAGCTCTGCGGGCAAGGTGCCGAGCACCACTGTCACCGCCAAGAAGCCTGGCACCGTCACTGTCACCGGCACAATCGCTGGCCGTACGGTGAAGGCGACCGTCAAGGTGGTGGACGCCACGCTCTCGATCGTGCGCGACACCCATCAGGACACGAAAGACAAGAGCGACGACACGCAGGTGACCGCGAGCGGCAAGACGGTCGAAGTCACTCCTGGCGAGAGCTTCAAGCTCTACACGAAGATCACGCCGACCCATGATTACGCGAGCTTCCCCTCCAGCGTGACTCGCACCACCTGGACTGAGGACTCCCGCGGCAAGACGATCGACATGAAGACCAATGGCGATATCGCCACCGTGTATGGCATCAGCTCGCGTGGCCAGAGCTCGTCGAAGGCAACGGTCACGGCGCAAGCCGCTGGCAAGTCCGTCACGACGACCATCTCCGTCGTGCGCCCGCAGCTCAAGCTCACGGCGACGATGCGTGACGACCAGAACAAGCAGGTTGACAAGGATGTGACGAACCAGTCGTTCGAGTTCAACCGCAAGGCCACCCAGCGTGTCACCGCGGTTGTGTCGCCGCTTCATGCGGACTACGCGACAATGGACATGAAGTCCGTCACCTGGGCGTCCGATAAGCCATCCATCGCGAAGGTTTCTGCGACGACGGGCGAAACCGTCACAGTGACCGCCGTGGAAGTGGGCTCTGCAAAGATCCAGGCGACGCTGGACGGCGAGACCGCCAGCACCACCGCCAAGGTGGTGGCGAAAATCACGAGCGCTGAGAACCCCAAGGACGTGACCACCTACGAGGGCAAGGCCCCGAACCTGCCTCAGCGCGTGATTGTCAAGTGGGACAACAACACCACCACCGAGGAGGTCGTCACCTGGGACAAGGTCGATGCCTCCAAGTACAAGAAGGCTGGCAACTTCTCGGTCAACGGCAGCGTCAAGGGCTACACCGGCACAGTGAAGGTGAACGTCAAGGTGCTTGGCCTCAAGAGCAGCGCTCCGGTCACCACGGTGAACACGAGCACCAACGTGCCGCCGAAGCTCCCCGCCACCGTGAAGGTGACCTGGAGTGACGGCTCGCAGACCACCGAGCAGGTCACGTGGGACACCCCGCAGTTCAAGCAGTACGCGAAGGCAGGCACGTTCACTGTGAGCGGCACCCTGAAGTCCTCCGGCACCAAGGTCTATGCCACGGTGAACGTGGCGGTGACCACCCAGGAGATGTACCGCCTGTACAACCCGAATTCGGGTGAGCATTTCTACACGGCGAGCACGGGGGAGCGCGATATGCTCAAGGGTGTTGGTTGGAACTACGAAGGCGTGGGCTGGGTGGCCCCGGTCAAGAGCAGCGAACCTGTGTACCGCCTCTACAATCCGAATGCCGGTGACCACCACTACACGACCAGCGCACCTGAGAAGGACATGCTGGTCAAGGCTGGTTGGAACTACGAGGGCATCGGCTGGTACTCCGCGGAGTCCTCGTACCCGAAGCGTGCTCCGCTGTACCGCGAGTACAACCCGAACGCCAAGTCCGGCGCGCATAACTTCACGCTGAACAAGGCGGAAGACAATTACCTGGGTTCCATCGGCTGGAAGCAGGAGGGTACCGCCTGGTACGCCGTCCACAGCTGATCTAGCGAGGCTGGTGTGCCCGGCTGGCTGAGCACTCATTCACACAGTCGCCGATGGCGGCAGTTACACCCTTTTCGGGCTCGTAACTGCCGCCATCGGCGATTTGTCGTAGCGGCGCCAAAAGCTGGGCTGGAGTGATTCTGCCGAGCTTGGGGTCCCGTACAGCATTGAGCGGGAATCGAACCAAAATGATGGTCACGATGCCAAGCTGGGCAGGTGGAATTCTGCCCAGCTGGATGTTGTGGCCATCATTTTGCCATTCTTGCGTCGGAATGATGGCCGCAACCACCAGTTAGCTGGCGGCTGCCTGTCGCTTTCCTATGCACAGATGAACCGGCACACACCGGTGCAGAGGCCTGCGAACGTGATTGTGGCTCAATCGGGCTGCTCGTGCTCGCGAGACTGCTGCAAATGCCTGCACGAGCACCAGGCATCGCGACGGTGCAGAGGTTTGCGAAGGTCATGAGGTGCCGATGGGATCGGAATCGGCATGAGCCGTGCTGTAAATGTCTGCACCGGCAGGTTGGCCAGTGGCCGTGCAGAGCTTCGCGAACATGGTTGCGGGAAGGCTGACCTGATTCCGGTTGCGAGACTGTCACAAATGTCTGCATGAGTGTAAGGGACGGTGATGCTGCAGAGGTTTGCGAACATGGTTCTGACCCGATTGGCCCGCTTCTGTCCGCGAGACTGCTGCAAATGTCTGCACGAGTATTAGGCACTGTGGCGGTGCAGACATTTACGAAGGTTACGAGGCATCGGTGGATCCCGATTCAGTACGAAGCGTGCCGTAAATGTCTGCACCGGCGAGTCCACACGTCATGGTGCAGACATTTGCGGTACTCGTGACAGTGCGGGGCGGGTCTGAGTGCAGGGAGGGGTCATGATTGTGTGCAGCCCGAGTATGGCGTGCGCTGCTGCACACGACGATGTCGCCCTTGGGGCTGCCGGTGGCATGTTTTCGTAACCGCGAGCGTCATATTTCGGTGCAGCAGACGAAGATGGCACGCGCCTGCACACATCGGTGACGTTCTACAAGCGCAAGGATGCGCCTTCAACTGAGGAGCATGGGCAACTCACAATCCGAGGTGCTCCGTCCGCTAGAACCCGCTCTCCTTCCGAACCCACGGTGTTGCGACGTTCGCTAGAACCCGCCCGAAGCGCTGGGTCTGCGGGGGGGGGGGGTAGCGTTTTTCGTGTTGGGGAAAGGCGTCTAGGGATTTTCCCCATCATGGAATTAGAGGAAGGAGAACGCCATGGGGCGTTTCACCAGGGGTGCCGCGGTGCTGGCCGCGGCATGCATGTTGTTGTCGGGGGTGGGCGCCGCGCAAGCGGCGGATGCCACAGGTTCGTTTGGGTCGGGGGGTTCGGGCACCTCGCAGTGCGTCCCCGGCAAGTCCACGATCGCCCAGTGCTTCCCCGACAAGGCGCTGGCACAGGCCATCGCGGGGAGGCTGAAGGGCGGCGCGGGCAGGACGGGGGAGGTGCTCACCTCCGGGGACGTGGAGAAGACGCATTCCCTTTCATTCGCCCGATACTCCGAGGTGTCGAGCCTGCAGGGGCTCCAGGTGTTCACGAACCTCATCAGCCTGGATCTTTTCGAAACCGGGGTGTCGGATGTGTCGCCGCTGGCGGGCCTGACGAAGCTCACCGTCCTGGGTCTTGGCTCCACCAAGGTGTCGGATGTGTCGCCGCTGGCGGGCCTGACGAATCTCACCGTCCTGGTTCTTGGCTCCACCAAGGTGTCGGATGTGTCGCCGCTGGCGAAGATGACGAAGCTCACCGTGCTGGATCTTTCGTACACCAAGGTGTCGGATGTGTCGCCGCTGGCGAAGATGACGAACCTCGACTGGCTGGAGCTTGAAAGCACGGGGGTGTCGGATGTGTCGCCGCTGGCGGGCCTGAAGAACCTCGACCGGCTGGGTCTTGACTCCACCAAGGTGTCGGATGTGTCGCCGCTGGCGAACCTCACGAACCTTACCTGGCTGGAGCTTGAAAGCACGGGGGTGTCGGATGTGTCGCCGCTGGCGAAGATGACGAAGCTTACCGTCCTGGGTCTTTCCGGTATGCAGCCGCGGGTGGGCGTGACGGTGAACGCGGATGGCTCGGCGAGCATGCCTGCCCCGCGGGGGTTGGACGGGACGGCGGTCGCCCCGTCGTCAACGTCGCCCTCGGGCGGCGTGCTGGATGCGGCGAAGGGCGTGGTCACGTGGACAAAATATGATCCGTCCGCCGTGTACTCGTACGACTTCCGCCAGGATCAGCACTACGGCCAAGATCACGTGGCGGAGTTCAGCGGCCATGTGTCGGAGCCGTACTACACGGTGTCGTTCGACTCGCAGGGTGGCAGCGCGGTTGCGGCGCAGAAGGTGCAGTATGGCTCGAAGGCATCGCAGCCTGCCTCGCCTACGCGCAGCGGATACACGTTCGCTGGTTGGTTCACGGCTGCTTCTGGTGGTTCGAAGTATGACTTCTCCAAGCCTGTCAAGGCCGACGTGAGGCTGTATGCGCGGTGGACGAAGAACGCGCAGCCGTCCAAGCCGTCGAACCCGACGGCTGCCACGCAGGACATGTACCGTCTCTATAATCCGAACAGTGGCGAGCATTTTTATACGGCTGCGGTGGCGGAGCGCGATCACTTGAAGTCGTTGGGCTGGCATGACGAGGGCACGGGGTGGACCGCCCCAATCAAGAGCGACACGCCGGTCTACCGTCTCTACAATCCGAACGCGGGCGACCATCATTACACGATGAACTCCGCGGAGAAGGACATGCTGGTCGCCGCCGGCTGGAACTTCGAGGGCGTGGGCTGGTATTCGGCTGACGCGTCGGACAGGCAGCGTGCCCCGTTGTACCGCCAGTACAACCCGAACGCGAAGGCGGGCTCGCACAACTACACGCTGAACAAGGCCGAGAACGATTGGCTGGTGCACCTCGGCTGGCACGCCGAGGGCCTCGCCTGGTACGCCGTGCATGCGTGATTTGGCGTGAGTCGATGCGTGTAGGCGAATGGGCGGGTGAGCGGCTGTCGCGCTTGCCTGCGGTATGAGCCGCCGGGGACGGTTGGGGATTCTGCTCTGAATCGCCGGCCGCTCTCGGCGGTTTTCTCGTGTTCGGATGCCCGTGCTGTGGAACCGGGCGGCACCATCGTGTGCAGTTGCATCGCTTCCTGCGTTGCTGCACATGATGGTGTCGGTCATCGCGGTCTGGAAGGCCTTGACCCGGGCAGCCGCGCGGCATTCTTGTGTGCGGCATCACCTCGTTGCGCAATCCCGCACACATTCTTGCCACACGGTATCGATTCGGAATCAAGGCCTTCGTTCGTAAATGTCTGCGCGAGCGTCGGGCCGCGCGTCGGTGCAGACATTTACAAAGGTTTCGAGACACCGATGGAGCCAACTTCGACATCAAGTGTGTCGCAGACATCTGCACTATCGAATACCCGTCTCACGGAGCAGAGGTTTGCGGAGGTCGGGTAATCAAGATGGGGAGGCGAAAACAGCGGCTGTCGGGCACTAGACACCCGTCGATTGTCTCAAAGTAAGAGTATGGCTTATTCTCAAGGAATATCGGTCTCTATTGATTGATTTACATAAACTCTATTCCACGATTTACATAACTCCTATTCCATGATTTACATAAACTAGTTGCAGTATGGAGCGATTATTGTTGTGTGCGGTACAACCGATTTTTGGTCCATCCACACGCATGCCCGGTTGCCGGTCGGTCGGCGCGTCAGATGATTGAGCTTGGGTGATTTGGGGCGTTAAACAGGGAAGGGGATGCGCGAACAACCTTGGAGATCGGTGAAAGTACGGAGTAGTACGGAGTAGCCTCGGCACACGCTTGGCGTGCCGAGGATTGTGTTGAGATGACGCGTGTCTCGCTTCGCCTTGCCTTATCCGTCCCGGTGCCATCGTATCCGTTCGTTCCACCGCTCTATTGCAGTCCCTTTCACTTTCCGCTTCCCGGCCCGCCTCACCACCCGTCACCTCCCCCTCCGCCCGTCCCTCCACTCATTGGGATACAATCGAGTCGGATTGTTTTGCGCTCGCGAGCATCCCCGCTCGGTGGCAGTGCCGATGCCGGGAATTGCGCGAGTGGTGCGACTGGGGCTCCCACTGGGTTCGCGCGGCACACGCCGCCGGGCCCACACGAGTAATCCAGAGAACTCAAGAATCGTAAGGAACGAGAACGCACATGGAATTCGAAAAGGAACTGAAAGCCACCCAGACCGGTATCCCGGGTCTCATCGTGTTCGACTTGCCGGTGCATGGCGACAACCGCGGTTGGTTCAAGGAGAACTGGCAGCGCGCCAAGGAAGTCGCCCTCGGCCTGCCGGACTTCGGCCCTGTGCAAAACAACATCAGCTTCAACACGAAGCGCGGCGTGACGCGCGGCATCCACGCTGAGCCGTGGGACAAGTACATCTCCATCGCCACCGGCAGCGTGTTCGGCGCCTGGGTGGACCTTCGCCCCGGCGAGACCTTCGGCAAGGTGTTCACCTGCACTCTTGACCCGTCCAAAGCCATCTTCGTGCCGCGTGGCGTGGGCAACAGCTTCCAGACCCTGGAGGACGGCACCGCCTACACCTACCTGGTGAACGCCCACTGGAGCCTCGAGCAGAAGAAGACCTACACCTTCGTGAACCTCGCGGACCCCACGCTCAACATCCAGTGGCCCATCCCGCTCGACCAGACCGAGCGCAGCGAGGCCGACCTGCACCACCCGATGCTCAAGGACGCCAAGCCGATGGAGCCCAAGCGCACGCTCGTCACCGGTTCGAACGGCCAGCTGGGCCGCGCCATCCGCGAGTACGCCGAGGCGCATGACCTGCATGGCTTCGAGTACCACGACATCGACACCTTCGACTTCTCCGACCCCTCCGCCTACGACCAGTTCGACTGGGACCTGTACGGCACCATTATCAACGCAGGTGCCTTCACCGCCGTCGACAAGGCGGAGACGCCGGAAGGCCGCACCGCCGCATGGAAGGCGAACGCCAGCGGCCCGGCGCTGCTCGCCAAGGTGGCGCGCGAGCACCACATCACGCTCGTGCATGTGAGCTCCGACTACGTGTTCGATGGCACGGTGGAGGAGCACACCGAGGACGAGCCGTTCGCGCCGCTCGGCGTGTACGGCCAGAGCAAGGCGGCGGGCGACATCGCCGTGGCGCAGGCCCCGCAGCACTACATCCTGCGCTCCAGCTGGGTGATCGGCGACGGCCATAACTTCGTCAAGACGATGATGGCGCTCTCCGACCGCGTGGCGGACCCGGAGCAGGCGCTCAACCAGGTGACCGTGGTGGACGACCAGTTCGGCCGCCTCACTTTCACGAAAGACATGGCGGCCGCCATCTTCCACTTGCTTGATTCGCAGGCGCCGTATGGCACATACGACCTGACGGGCGAGGGCGCCGTGCGTTCCTGGAAAGACATCGCCACCGAGGTGTTCGAGCTCACAAATGGCAATGGCGACGCCGTCAAGCCCGTCACCACCGAACAGTACTTCCAGTCCGCCAAGGGCCCCATCGCGCCCCGCCCGGTGCATTCCGCACTTTCGCTGGGCAAGATCGAGGCCACCGGCTTCACGCCGAGCGACTGGGAACAGACTCTGGGGGATTACGTGCGCGCCGAGCGCACGAAGCAAGCCAACTGACGCATAACGCGAAAGGCAAATATGAAGGGAATCATTCTCGCCGGTGGATCCGGCACCCGCCTCTACCCGCTGACCACGGTGACGTCCAAGCAGCTGCTGCCTGTCTACGACAAGCCGATGATCTACTACCCGCTGAGCGTGCTCATGATGGCGGGCATCCGCGACGTGCTCGTCATCTCCACGCCCAAGGATCTGCCCAACTTCGAGCGGCTGCTCGGCGACGGCTCCCAGTACGGCATCTCGCTGAGCTACAAGGTGCAGCCGAGCCCGGACGGCCTGGCGCAGGCGTTCCTGCTGGGCGAGGAGTTCATCAATGGTGACTCGTGCGCCCTTGTGCTGGGCGACAACATCTTCTACGGCAACGGCCTGAGCAAGCAGCTCGAGCGCGCCTCGCACATCGAGCACGGCGCCACCGTGTTCGGCTACTACGTGGACGACCCGGAGCGCTACGGCGTGGTGGAGTTCGACGAGCACAAGAAGGTCGTCTCCATCGAGGAGAAGCCGGCACACCCCGCCTCCAACTACGCGGTGACCGGCCTGTACTTCTACGACAGCCGTGTGGTGGACTTCGCCAAGCAGGTGCGCCCCTCGGCGCGCGGCGAGCTCGAGATCACCGACCTCAACAAGATGTACCTCGCCGACGGCTCCCTCAACGTGGTGACCCTCGGCCGCGGCTACGCCTGGCTTGACACCGGCACGATGGACAGCCTCTACGAGGCGGGCGAATTCGTGCGCACGGTGGAACGCGCCCAAGGCCTGCCGATCTCGGTGCTCGAGGAGATCGCCTTCGAGAACGGCTGGATCAGCCGCGAGAAGCTCATGGAGGCGGCGCATGCCTATGGCAAGTCCAACTACGGCAAGCACTTGCTCCAGGTGGCCGAGAACCGCGTGATCTCCAAGCCCAACGACTGAACCACTCTCTAACGCCCTGCCCGACACCGTGAAGGTGTTGGCAGGGGGTTTGGTAAATGGCGTTGCATACGCTACCTAACGCATATCTATCTCGAAAGAGAAGAAGTCCATCACAGAGGAAGCCATGGCACAAAACGACGATAAGACGCTGACGAGCGGCACGACGAACCGCCTTGCGATTTTCTGCTTTTACGATGCCCAGGGGCACGCTGATGATTATGTGCGCGTGTTCCTTGAAGGGCTCATGCCGAGCATCCGCCGCCTTATCGTTGTCTCCAATGGCACAATCGATGACGAAAGCCGCGCGATGTTCGAGGAATTCACCCCGTTCATCATCGAGCGTGAAAACGAAGGCCTTGACACTGCTGCCTATAAGCAGGTGCTGCTGCAGGTCGGTTGGGACCAGCTGGCGAAGTTCGACGAGGTCATCTGCTGCAACGACACATGCTTCGGACCTATCTACCCGTTCCAGGACGTCTTCGACGAGATGAACACGCGCCCCGTGGATTTCTGGG
>JAQXZM010000066.1 GCA_029227215.1 Bifidobacteriaceae bacterium
CGACGAGGAATCCGCCAAGACGCTCGTCGCCAACGGCGTGACCGTGGTGTGCGAGGGCGCGAACATGCCGTCCACCCCGGAGGCCATCGCGGTCTACAAGGCCAACGGCGTGCTGTACGGCCCGGCGAAGGCCGCGAACGCCGGTGGCGTGGCCACCTCCGCCCTCGAGATGAGCCAGAACTCCGAGCGCCTCTCCTGGACGTTCGAAGAGGTCGACTCCAAGCTCCACGACATCATGGTGGGCATCGTGCACAACTCCCTCGACGCCGCCAAGAAGTACGGCCACGAAGGCGACCTGCAGCTGGGTGCCAACGCCGCCGGCTTCGAGAAAGTGGCGAACGCCATGGTGGCACAGGGCATCCTGTGACCTGTGGCGTGCATGGCTCGCGCTGATCGCGCCCTTTGCAGGTACACGCAGCGCATGATCGCTTCGCGACTGTGGCTGTTTTGTGACTGTGGCTGTGAGCGCGCAGCCCGCGAATCCACGGCGTGAGTAACCACCAGTATCAAAGCCGCGGTGCCAAGATTGGATTGTTCAACCAATCGATCCTGGCACCGCGGTTTCTTTATTGTGCAGCGTTAGGCATTCATACACTCTACGAGTGCCGGAATGCCTGAGAGATTGGCGGAGCGGGGATCCGTCAGAGGTTCCTGCACCACGGCAGTGCCTTATTCCTTGATTCTCTTCTCGGATTTTCGATTGTCAGGGATTTCGATCCCAAAATCAGTGTCTTTATCTCTGCAAATGCGAAAATCAGGTGCCAATCCCCCTGACAATCCACAACGCGCCCGCACAATCAGGGGTTCTGGCACCGAGCCCCCTCTGTTTCCTCTTTTCATAGTGCTATTATTGGTACCATGCCAAGCATTGACAAGATACTTGACGCCATGCGTCGCAATCCGAAAGGAATTCCTTTCTCAGATCTCGCCAAGGTCTGCGAATATTATTTCGGAACCCCGCGAATCAACGGCACATCGCATCACGTGTATCACACACCTTGGCGTGGTGAGCCCTATGTGAACATCCAACGAGGACACGATGGGAATGCCAAGCCTTATCAAGTGCGCCAGGTGCTTGCAGCCATCGAAAGAAAGGAGGATGCGCGATGAACGCGACGGAAATCACCAATCATTATGCATATCGCATCCAGTGGTCGCCGGAGGACGCGGAGTATGTGGGCACCGTGCTTGAAATCCCGGGATTGAACTGGCTAGACGCCACGCCGAACGGCGCGCTGGACGGAATTCGCAAGGTGACGCAGGAATGCGTCGATGACATGCTCAAGCATGGAGAGCAGCCACCGCAGGCGTTCGCCGACCATCATTATTCCGGACGGTTCAACGTGCGCATTCCACCGCAGACGCATCGACGCATCGCGATGGAAGCCGCCGAGGAAGGCGTGAGCCTCAACCGTTTCATCTCCGACCGACTCGCGAATGCGTGAACGATGACGAATGCGTTGATGAGCGTCAAGGGGCTGGCGCGTCTGCTGTATGAGATGGGGCGCACGTTCGACGGGCTGAACACCACCCGCATGGCGACCGAGGACTTTCTGCGCACGGGTAACCCCAATGTGCTCGGCTCAAAAAACGACCTCGCACTGCTCGAGGACCTGCGCGATGCCGCGGAATTCACACTGGTGCACGCGGCAACTGCCCCGTTCGATATGACATTCGTGTGCGCAATCAACCGTACGCTCAGCCGCACCGCCGCCATCCAGCCCGGAGCGCTGCGCACAAGCGAGAACATCATCGTGCGCTGCTCCGGCGGGCGCGTTTACACGCCGCAGGTTCCCCAAAAGGAGGAGCTGGAAGGCATGATGGCCGATGCCGAGGATTCGCAAGGCTCGTTGCACGATGCCGCGCGGCTCTTCGTGCAGCTGGCGAAGGCACAGCCTTTCGGCGATGGCAACAAGCGCACTGCCTTGCTGGCGGGCAATGCGCTGTTGCTGCGCAAAGGTTCTGAAGCCGTGCTCAGCGTACCGGTGGACCAACCGCACACCGATGAGTTCAACCGATTGCTCTCGGATTGGTATCTGGGCGGTTCCGATGACGTGATCGGCTGGCTTGCCGATTGGAACAGCGCGCGGGACGCCGCGTGAGAGGCGGCGCGGGGATCCGTCAGAGGTTCCTGCACCACGGCAGTGCCTTATTCTCTGATTCTCTTCTCGGATTTTCGATTGTCAGGGATTTCGATCCCAAAATCAGTGTCTTTATCTCTGCGAATGCGAAAATCAGGTGCCAATCCCTCTGACAATCCACAACGCGCCCACACAATCAGGGGTTCTGGCACCACCGCGATGCCAGCACGACCACGATGCCGGAACCCCTGACAGCCGGAACCCCTGACAGATTGTGCGGGCGCGGAATCCTCGCAGACCGCGTCACACCTCGCTGACGCGGACGAGGGCCTTGATCACGCGGCGGGCGTCCATGTCGGCGTAGGCCTGGGGCACTTCGTCGATCGTGTAGGTCTTCGTGAACACATGGCCGGGGTGGATCTGCCCGCGCAGCACGGCGGCGAGCAGTGTGCGGCGCACATAGGTGCGCACCGGCGCGGGACCGCCCTTGATGCCGATGTTGCGGTAGAACGTGCCTTCCGCAGGCACGGTGACGCCGTGCGGCAGGCCCACGCGGCCGATGACCGCACCTGGGCGCGTGACGCGCAGGCCGGTGTCGAACGACTGCGCGGTGCCCACGCATTCGAGCACGGCATCCGCACCGTCGCCATTGGTGAGCGCCATCACCGCATCCACCGCATCATCGCCGCGCAGCGGCACGATGTCGGTCGCGCCGAATTCGCGGGCGATCGCGGCGCGGTCCTCGTGGCGGCTCGTCGAGATGATCCGCTCGGCACCCAGCAGTTTCGCCGACAGCACGCCGCACAGCCCCACGGCGCCGTCACCCATGACGACGGCGGTATAGCCGGGCTTCACCTCGGTGCTCACGGCGGCGTGGTAGCCGGTGCCCATCACGTCGGAAAGCGTGAGCAGATCGGCGAGCATCGCGTCATCGAAATCATGCGGGTCGTGCGGCACGGCGGGATCGTCGGCGAATTCAGGCGACGCAAGTGCGCGGCTCACGTTCACGACGGTGCCGTCGGCGTGGGGCACGCGCAGGTATTCGCTCTGGCATCCTTGGCCTTCCGCGCCACCGAAATACCCGCCATTGGGGCAGCTGGATTCGAATCCCGCGCGGCATGCCGCGCATTCGCCGCAGCTGATGGGGAACGGCACGATTACGAAGTCACCGGGTGCGGCAATCGTCACTGCGCTGCCCACCTGGGTCACCACGCCAATCGACTCGTGCCCGATCGGCTTGCCCGCCGAGCTCGCGTCCATCGCACGGTACGGCCACAGGTCGGATCCGCACACGCACGTGCGCACGACGCGGATCACCAGGTCCTGCGGGGTGAGCGGCTCGGGCACCGGCCGCTCCTCGACGCGCACGTCGCCCGGTCCGTAGTAGATCGTCGATTTCATCACAGTCTTGTCAGCTCCCATGTCAGCTCCTTCGCCTGATCATGCATGGCGCCACTCCTGTCGCGCGCCACTTATCACTCAGCGTAATCGATGTTCGTCTCTCATGCCATTTCGATACAGTGAGGGTATGCGCAAAAGGAATCAAGCTTGGCTCATCGCTGCCGTGACGGCGGTGCTTCTCGTGGCATTCAGCCTGCTGGGACGCGTCATCGCGCCATCCTGGCAGCCCGTGGATTCCACGGCGACTGTCACGCTCGACAGCTCCGACACGTCCATCGCCGCCATGGGCATGACGAATGCCGCGATCGGCACCTACGACGTGGACGAGCAGACCGTCACCGTGCATCTTGATTCCGGCGTGACGGTGAATGCCATCGTGCGCACGCCCAAGCAGCCAGCGACGCCGGACGCCGAGCACCCCGCATTGCCTAGCGAGGTCCCCGGGTGCATGTTCATCACCGGCGCAGGCCTTGCCAAGGCGACCGACGTATACGGCGACATCGCCTGGGACATGGCGTCGGCGGGCGTCGCCACGATTGTGCCGGACAAGAACATGGACGGCTACTCCTGGCAGCATCGCGACTATGTGCAGATGGCGCATGATTACGAAGCGTCCCTCGACGTGCTCGAGAACTGGGTGAGCCCGGAGGGCGGCAACGTGAGCGACACAGACGAGACGAGCGGCACCGCCTCCGTGCGCGTCGACAAGACGAACGTGGGCCTGTACGCCGAGTCTGAGGGCGCATGGATCACACCGATCATCGCGAGTGAGCGCAGCGACGTGAGCTTCTCCATCATGACGAGCGCGCCCATCTTCACCCCGCGCGAGCAGATGACGTATGCGATGGACGATTACTTCCGCAAGCTGTCCGTGCCCTTCCCCACGAACCACATCATCAGCCGCCTGACGACGCTCGACATGGGCAGCATCGGCCCCAATTACGGTGATTTCGACGTGACCCCGTACCTACAAAAGCAAACGCAGCCCACGCTGTTCACCTACGGCACGAACGACCTGTCGATGCCCACGATCGAAGCGCCCGCCGCCGCCCGCAGCCTCATGGCGGACGCCGGTAACACGAACACGCTGCTGCGCTATTACAAGGGTGCCAACCACCAGATGCGCGTGGGCGACGCAAAGGCGAAGAAGTCGCTGCCGCTCGCCGAGAACTTCGAACGCGACATCACGAACTTCGCGCTCGACGCCAAGGCATCATCGACGCGCGGCTGGAGCACCGCGATGACCGCTGGCGACGACACGCCCTGGCAGGCGAGCGCCGTCGTGAGCGACTTGTCCGAGAACGGCGTGGGCGGCGGCCTCATCCACTCGGTCGACCGGCTGCTGGCATTGCAGCTCGGCGCGCTCGTGCTGCTCCTGGGCTGCGGCCTCACGATCCCGGCGCTGCACGCTTCGCGCAAGAAGCATATCCACCACGAGATGGCGGTGGCGCAGCTCGCCGCGAACTGCTCGCCCGACAGCGCCGAGACCGGCAACATCGTGGTCAAGTATGACCAGCTCGCCAAGGAATCGCGCCGCCGCCCCGGTTTCGCCCCCGGCATGGCGACGAAGCTGTGGACGCTCGGCGGGCTCACCTTCGTCACCACGCTCGCCTGGCTGGGCTACATCGTCTACGTGGCGCTCGGCGTGTTCGGCCTCACCGCGAAGGCCGGCGCGATGACCGTGTGGCAGGATGCGATGCGCGTGCTCGCCGTGCTGTGCACGGTGGCGCTCGCCTCGCTGCTCGTGACAGGTGTGACCGCCGCGATCCGTCACCACAAGGATTCGCTGGGCGCCCGCCCTGCCGTCGCCGGCACCGGCCACCATGTGTGGATCACGGTCTACGGCATCGGCATTGCATTCGCCTTCCTCATGTTCATGTTCTGGGACATCTTCCTCGTGTGAGGCAGCGTCGTCACAAGGCGGCGCCAGCACAAGACGGCGCCATTATTCGAAAATCATGCCGCCCGGCGAACACCTTCGAGTCAGGATCGTTCGCTGGGCGGCTTTTCATTGGATGCACCACTGCATCATCTGCGCGCCCGACGTAGCATCTGCGCTATGCTCAATGCCCTCCATCAACGCGTTCACCAATGGATTGGCACCTTCCGCTCATCCCAAATGGGACAAGTAACCCTTGATTTCGTGTATTCTGGAGCATCTCCATACCCTTGATTTCGTGTATTGGAGCACTCTCCGTCACCCTTGATTTCGTGCAAGCGCCATCCAGAACCCGCGCAATTCCAACGATTTTCCTGCATCAACAATCACAACACATTGATAATCGATATGGTCCAAACCACCAGCTTGGCGTAGACTTTCATCGCGAACGTGGGGTTTTGTACGGCATTATGCCTCTGAACAGTCCGCAATGATGGACGAAACCCCCAGTTCGGCGCTATGGAAAAGGCCCCGCAGCGAGCGCGGGTGCGCTGGCTGCAGAGCCTGATGGCGGACAGGGCGAGATTCGAACTCGCGGGGCTTGCGCCCAACGGTTTTCAAGACCGTCTCCTTAGACCGCTCGGACACCTGTCCATGCTAGGAATCGGGGCGCATCATCACCATCGCGATCTTTGCCGCCGATCACGTGCCCCACCAGCATCACGCCAGCAAGCGCACGAAGCACGTATTGATTATACACAGCGCCACGCGGGGCACGGCGCTGCGGAGCATACCACGCGCCGTTCGCCGCGCCGCACGCGCGCCGTCCGCGGCAGCTGCGCCGTTCACTCGCCGCCCTTCAGGCGCTTGAGCGCCGAGATGTCGCTGGGCGTGAGCGGCTGCATCACGCCGGTCACGTCGCCTTCGGGCAGTTCGGGCACACGCACGATGAGCGCACGCTTGTCGAGCCCGAAGCGGGCGCGGCGCGTCTGGCCGAGGATGTCGCCATCCACCTCCACGGTCTGCGGGGTGTTGAGCGTCACGGTCGCCTCGAGCCCTTGGAATTGCTCGACGGTGGAGCTCACGCTGAACGGGCTTTGCTTCGCTTTCTTCACCACGGTCTGGTGCACCACGTCGCCGAAGAGGTTCATCCAGCCGATCATGCCACCGCGAGTGTCGATCATCTCGAAATCAAGCAGGCCATCGTCGAACAGCGCCTCGGGCATGAGCGAAAAGCCCGGAATCTGCCCGCAATTGCCCGCCATGAGCGTGCGGAACTCCAGATTCGGCTGCGCGTGCGAACGCCCCTTGGCGTCCACGAGCTGCACGGTGCCCTTGACCTTGGGCTGGAACAGATGCTTGATGGCGCCCACGAAATACGCCATCCAGCTGATGGATTTCTTGAGCGCCGGGTCGGTGTCGTCGATCATGTCGGCGTCGAAGCCCACGCCCGCCACGATGAGGAAACGGTGCTTGAAATCAGGGTCAGGGGAGTCGAGCATCTGCAAATAGCCCACGTCCACGGTGCGCGAGCCATGCGAGGTCGCCACCGCCATCGCCGCCTCCAGGTTGTCAAGCGGCACACCGATGTTGCGGGCGAAAAGGTTGCCGGTGCCGATGGGCACAATGCCCATCGCCCTGCCGCTGCCTGCCATCGTCTGCGCCACGGTGCGCACGGTGCCATCGCCGCCACACGCCACCACCACCTGCGCGCCGCGGTCGAGCGCCTCGCGGGCGCACACCGCGCCGTCCTTGTCGAGCTTGGTGTCGATGAAGATCGGATCGGTGATGCCATGGTCGGCGCAATATTCCTTGATGAACGTGCGCGTCATCTCGGCACCGGGCTTCGACGGGTTCACAATGAATGCATACGAGCCGCGGGTGTCGTCATCGCGGCTCTGGGCCACCTTCGACTCATGGCGATGCCGCAGGGCGCGGATAAGGAGCACCAGCGCGACGACTGCAACGATGCAGATGACGATGGGCACGATGACATTCCAAGGACTGGGCATATCTATTATTGTGCACTCAACCTGCGGTTTGACCAAACAGGTGGTGGAATCTTCACCGAATTCCCTCAATTTTCGCTGACAGAGAGAACGCTTGCGAAGCGTGCGGAAGCAGGCCTTGGGCACCGTGCGCACCCCGCCGCAAACCGCTCATTCGCCAATCGGCGGGCGATGGAACCATGCCGAAACCATGTCGGGCAAACACGATAACTTGGAGTCATGCTTGATATCAATTTCATTCGCGAACATGCGGATATCGTCAAGGATTCCCAGCGCAAGCGCGGAGAGTCCGTGGAGCTCGTCGACGAGGTCCTCACCTCCGACGGAGCCCGCCGTGAGTCGCTGCGCCAGTTCGAGGCCGCACGCGCCGAGCAGAAGGAAATGGGCAAGAAGGTCGCTTCCGCCCCCGCCGACCAGAAGGCCGCGATCATCGCGCAGACCAAGGAGCTTTCCGCCAAGGTCTCCGAGTACAAGGACGCCGCCGACAAGGCCTCTGAGGAATACACCACCGCCATGTGGAAACTGTCCAACATCGTGGAGCCCGAGGCCCCCGAAGGTGGCGAGGACGACTATGTGGTCGTCAAGAAGGTCGGCACGATCCGCGATTTCGCCGCCGAAGGCTTCGAGCCGAAGAACCATCTGGAGCTCGGCGAAGGCGTGGCGGGAATCGATATGAAGCGCGGCGTCAAGGTTTCCGGCTCCCGCTTCTACTTCCTGCGCGGCGACGTGGCCCGCATGGAGATCGCCATGCTCACCATGGCCGTCGACCAGGCCCAGGAGCACGGCTTCATCCCCACGATCACCCCGACGCTCGTGCGCCCCGAGGCGATGGCGGGCACTGGCTTCCTCAACTCCCATGCGGACGAGATCTACCGCCTGCGCGAGCCCGACGACCAGTACCTCGTGGGCACGTCCGAGGTGGCGCTCGCCGGCATGCACGCCGACGAGATCCTGGACCTGTCCAAGGGCCCGCTGCGTTACTGCGGTTGGTCGAGCTGCTACCGCCGTGAGGCTGGCGCCGCCGGCAAGGACACGATGGGCATCATCCGCGTGCACCAGTTCGACAAGGTGGAGATGTTCGTCTACTGCAAGCAGGAGGATTCCCGCGACCAGCACCAGCAGCTGCTGGCGATGGAGCAGGAGATGCTCGGCAAGGTCGAGGTGCCGTACCGCATCATCGATACCGCCGCTGGCGATCTGGGCGCATCCGCTGCCCGCAAGTTCGATTGCGAGGCATGGGTGCCTACGCAGAACCGCTACCGCGAGCTGACGTCCACGTCGAACTGCACCGAATACCAGGCACGCCGCCTCAACATCCGCGAGCGCACCGAGGACGGCACCCGTCCGGTCGCCACGCTTAACGGCACGCTGGCAACCACCCGTTGGCTCGTTGCAATCCTTGAGAACCATCAGAATCCGGATGGCTCCATCGAGGTACCGAAGGCGATGCGCCCGTACATGGGCGGCCTCGAGGTCATCGAACCCCACGCATGGGAAGCGTGAGAGCGGTTCTTTCAATCTGATGTGAATTGATGCGATTCGTTTTGGCCGGCGTTTCATCAGGGATGATGGACGCGCCGGCCGAATCATTTGCGCCTGCGATGGACCGGCATGCGATCGGGCATGCGGTCCGCCATCGCAGATCAGATATGGTGAGGCCCCGGAGCCTTGGAGTTCCGGGGCCTCACCATATGCAATCAGTTGCTAACCGATTTACTGCCTGGCCGTCACAGCCTCACAGCAGGTCGAGCAGCATCGGATCCGCAAGGGCGATGACGGCCTTGCGGGCGTCCTCCGCCGTGCGCACGTCGAGCGCATAGGCGGCCATCTGCTGGCAGGTGCTGAAGTCGTGCAGGCGCAGGGCGGCACGCACGGCGTTGACCTTCGTGGGCGCCATCGACAGGGACTGCACGCCCAGGCCCGCGAGCACGAGCGCCATGAGCGGGTCGCCGCCGGCCTCGCCGCACACGCCCACATGCTTGCCGGTCGCGGCACCGCCATCGCAGGCGGCCTTGATCATGTGAAGCACGGCGGGCTGCCACGGGGTGAGCAGGTTGGCGAGCTCACCGTTGAGGCGGTCGGCTGCCATCGTGTACTGCGAAAGGTCGTTCGTGCCGATGGAGCAGAAGTCCACCACCGACAGGATCTGCGCGGAGCGGATGGCGGCGGCGGGCACCTCCACCATCACGCCGACCTTGGGCAGACCGTAGGAGCGCGCCTTGGTGGCGAACCATTCGGCTTCGTCCACGGTGGAGACCATCGGGGCCATGACCCACAGGTCGCCGCCGGTCGCCTGGTAGGCGTTGGCGAGCGCCTGCAGCTGGGTGTCGAGCAGGTCGACGCGGCGCATGCCGAGTCGCAGGCCGCGCACACCGAGGGCCGGGTTGTCCTCGTGCTCCTGGTTGGCGAACTTGAGCGGCTTGTCGGCGCCGGCATCAAGCGTGCGCACCACCACGTGGCGGTCCTTGCCGAAGGCATTGAGCACCTTCGTGTAGGTCTCGGTCTGCTCTTCGACGGTCGGGGCTTCGTCGCGACCAAGGAAGAGGAACTCGGAACGGAACAGGCCCGAGCCCTCGAGATCGAACTTGGCGGCATTGAGAGCGTCGTCCACGGTGCCGATGTTGGCGAGGAGGGCCACGCGATGGCCGTCGCGGGTGGCGCCCTGGCCGCTGGAGCCGGCAAGCGCGCGGGCACGGCGCTCGGCGCGGTCCTTGAGCTGGGAGACCTCGTCGTCCGTCGGGGAGACGATGACCTCGCCCACACCGCCATCGAGCGCCACGGTGTCGTCCGGGGCGATGGCATCGAGGGCGCCCTTCGTCTTGACAGCGCACGGGATGCCCAGCTGCGCCGCGAGGATGGCGGTATGGCTGGTGGGGCCGCCTTCCTGGGTGATGATGCCCAGCACGGCGCCCGGGTGGAGCGTTGCGGTCTCGGCAGGTGCCAGGTCGCGGGCGACCACGATCACCGGGGTGGTGATGTCCGGCACGCCCGGCGCGGGCAGGCCGCGCAGCTGGGCGATGAGACGGTCGCGCACCTCGTTGACGTCGGTGACGCGCTCGGCGAAGTAGCCGCCGAGCTTGGCGAGCTTGGCAGCGTAATCGCTGGCGGCGCCCGCCACGGCGTGCGTCATGCCGTCGCCGGCCTTGAGACGCTTGACGATGTTCTTGTACAGGCCCTTGTCGGCAGCCATCTGTGCGGTGGCGCCGAGCACGCCCTTGGACTTTTCGTCGGTTGCCTTCTCGGCGCGGGCCTTGAGCTGCGCCACCACGGCGTCGCGGGCCTCGTCGAGCTTGGCTACGGCTGCATCGACGTCGGTGCACTTGGGTTCTGCTTCGTCCACGCCCGGGGCCTCGGCCACGAAGGCGACAGGACCGGAAGCGGTGCCGGCGCACACGCCAATGCCATGAAGTACCTTGTGTTCGCTAGTCATTGTGCGCCGTCCGTTACTCCGCGTCGAGGTCGCGGGTCAGCATCTGGGCAAGGTCATCCATCGCATCGGCGGCGGAATCGTCGTCGGTGGAGATGGTGACGGTGTCGCCGCTCTTGACACCCAGGGTCATGATCTCGAGGGCGCTGGAAGCGTCGGCTTCCTCGCCATTGAAAGTCATCGTCACGTCGATGCCCTTGTCGTCCACGGCCTGCGCGAAGAGAGCGGCCGGGCGAGCGTGGAGGCCGACGGAAGCGCCGATAACAGCAGTGCGAGTGATCATGAGAGTTCCTTTCATAAGGCTGGCGTGTGCCAGCGTCCCTTCGCACGCCACGTGGCGTGCGATTCGACGCGGCGCAATCCCGTGCGCCGGCGCCAAAGTGTGTTGGTTGATTGTTGTGCTGCGTTTTCAGTTTTGGTGGCATCGCCTGATGCCGCGGCGTATCGAAGAGTGGGTCATCGGTGCCGCCACGCACCCCGCTGTGCGCATCGGACTGTGGACCGCTGCCAGCCCTAGGAGTCGTTTGCTTCAGGGGTCAATCGGCTAAGCCGCTGACGAGCGGGCATCCGACACGACGCGAGCGATGTGCAGCGTCATGTACGATTCCTCGTCCGCCGACAGCTGCGATCCGAGCCGCAGCCCGATCACCGCGGCGCAATCGTCGGCGCACCGCAGCGCGTCGGGGAAGGACTCCCTGATGGCCGCCACGACCGGCGAAGGCTCCTCATGCAACTGCTTGCCCTGGTAGATACGCACGAACAGGTAACGCATGTGGGTGATGAACCGCGCCACGTTGACCGAGCTGCGGTCGAGGCGCACACCGAAACTTTCTTCGATTATCGTGAGCACCTGCTCGATGACTCCCGTCATCTGGTAGGTGTAGGTCAGGTCTCCGTTCGAGAACCCGGCGTTGACGATGTGCAATGCCACCGCCACTGCCTCTTGTGCGGGGATCGGGTCGTCGAGCTGCTGGTTGACGGCGCCGACGAACGCCTGCCCCTGCGCGTATTCGCCGGGGTAGAGGTTCTCGACCTCGCCTTTGAGCGGGTACTCGATGCTGATTCCCTGGGCCTGCCGCTGGATGGCGCCTTCCGTGTGATCGGCGAGCGCCACCACGAACGACGGGCTTTCCTGGGCCATCTGCTGCAACCCCGCGGGTGCGAGGCTGTCGGAGACGATTTGGATGATTTCGGGCGGGATTCCTGCCAGCATCTGTGCGACATGGTCAGGGTCGCGCCCATCGGACGGCACGAAGGTGCGGATCACTTTGCGCGGATCGACCGGATCGCCCGGCCGGGCTTGGAATCCCAGTCCCCGGCCGGTGAGGATCACTTCCTCGTCCGATCCCGGCGTCTGCGCAAGCACGACGTTGTTGTTGAACACGCGCAGAACCCGCATGCCTTCGAGCTGTTGGCCTTGGTGGCTTACCATTCTTCCCTGCCTCCCTGCGCTTCCTTGGACAGGCTGCGCAGGAAGGCCTGGATGAAGGCGAGGCCTTAGTGCGCGATGTCAATCACGGCATCGCCAGCGGAGACGTCGACGCCGGTGTGCGGAGTGACGGAGGCGAGCTTCTTGCTGTTCGTCACTGTCATCACCGTGACGGTCGGGTGTCCGGCCGCGGCAACCTTGTCGAAATCAACGGTGGCAAGAAGGTCACCGGCATTGACACGCTGCCCTTTCGTGACCGCGACGGTGAAGCCTTCGCCTCCCATCTTAACCGTATCGATGCCGATGTGCACGAGCACTTCCACACCATCGTCGGTCTTGATGCCGTAGGCGTGGCCCGTCTTGGCGACGGTCTTGAGCACGCCGGCCACAGGGGCCACCACGCGGGAGTCCTTCGGATCGGCGATGCCCAGGCCTTCGCCGAGGGCCTTGGACGCGAAGACCGCGTCACCGGTGTCCTCGAGGGTCACGGCATGGCCGGCGATCGGGGCGAGAATCTCGGTGGTAGGAGCGGCGTCCGCGGCCGCAGGAACGGCGGGGGCGGACTTCGTAGCAGCCGGAGCAGCCTTCACCGCGGTTGCAGTGGCGGCGGCAGGAGCGGCCTTGCCGGCTTCCTTGGCCTGCTCTCGGGCGATGCGGGCATGGGCCTCGGCCTTCTGCTCCGGGGTGCGGTAGTCAAGCGTCGCCACGAGGATGGCGGAGACCGCGAAGGCAACCGCGATGGAGACCGCGTAGACCCACATCTGGTTGAACACCGGGATGGTGAGCAGCGAGGTGAAGGCGAACGCCGTGGTGGTCACGCCACGCACAACGGTGCCATCAGCCAGCGTCGACGGGAAGAGCCAGCCGAGGATGGCGATGGTGAGGCCGCCGGCGAAGCAGCCGATGAGCATGCGCTTGTAGACGTTCTTGTAGCGAAGGTGAATGCCGTAGAGGGAGGGCTCAGAGACGCCGCCGAGCAGACCAGCTGCGAGAGCGCCGCCAGCGGTTTCCTTCATCTGCGTGTCCTTCTCGCGGCAGGCGATGATGAGCACGCCAAGGGTGGCGCCGAAGCAAGCGAAGTTCCACGTACCCATCGGGCCCTGGATGAAGTCGTAGCCGAGCGTGTCGATGTTCATGAGCATCAAGGCGTTGAGTGGCCAATGCAGACCCAGCGGCACGAGGAACGGGTAGAGCATAGGAATGAGGATGGCGAAGATGAACGGCGCATGGTTGTTCATCCACGCGAGGCCAGTGCCCAGGCCGTTGCCGAGCCACACACCGATCGGGCCGATGATGAACGCGGTGACCGGGATCATGACGAGCATGGAGAGGAACGGCACGAACACGAGCTGCACGGAGTTCGGGATGATGCGCTGCAGACCCTTGTAGACAAGGGCGAGCACGGCGACCATGAGCAACGGCACGAAGACGTTGCCCGAGTAGTCGTTGAGCTGCATCGTGATGCCGAAGACCTTCGTGGTGCAGGAGCTGGTGCCCAGCGTGGAGTTCGTCACGCAGTTGAGCGCAGCGTTCGCGGCGGCCTGACCATCGGTCGTGGAGAACACGGACGCGTACTTGTCCGGGTTCGCGAGAGCCAGGAACTCAGGCGTCATCACGGCGCCCATGATGGAGGCGCCCACCCACGGGTCGACCTTGAGCTTCTTGGCGCCGTTGTAGGCGATCATGATCGGCAGGAAGTAGAACACGCCACGGTACATGGCCTTGCAGAACAGCATCGTCGGAGACTGCGTCTCGTTGCTGACCACATGGCATGCGATGAGCACGTTGATGATGGCGATGATGAGGGACGCGCCGAGAAGCACGCCGATGATCGGACGGAACGAATCGGAGAGGAACTCGAAGAACGAATCCACCCACTTGTTCTTGCCCTTGGTCTTGGCGCGTTCCTGCGCCTTGACCTGGTCGTTCGTCAGCTCGCTGTCGGCATCGTCCTCGACTTCGCCGCCCTTGACGTTCGCCATCTCAGGCAGCGACATGATCTCGTCGTAGAACTGCTCGACGCCGCCACCGATGACGACCTGCAGCGCGGTGTCGGACTGCTTGACCACAGCCAGCACACCCTTCGTTGCCTCCAGTGCGGGCACGTCGGCCTTTGCCGTGTCGCCCAGCGTGAAGCGAAGTCGTGTTGCGCAGTGGGTGAGCATCTTGATGTTGCTCACGCCGCCGACGCCCTTGACTATCGCCTTCGCAGATTCCTGGTTCTTGCCCATGTGAATCTCCCTTGACTATATGGGACGGGGCAGGGATATCGTGGTCGGAAAACAAAAAGACCTGGGATGCGCGTGGTGCGTGTGCTGCGTTGGTGTGTGCACCAACATTGCATACGCATCGCCCAAGCCAATGTCTCGCAAACCACGCCTCGCAGCGCAGCTTGAAGCACAATGCTTCGCGCGTCCCAGGTCTTGCCTCTGGCCGAGTAACAACCCTGTCAATTAACACAGTTAACGTATAACGACCTGACAAAAATCGCAAGCCGGGCCGCGTTTCACTGTGGGCAAAGCGCCCGCACCCCGCCAATTGCAAGCCGTGGCAGAGTCTGCACGGCGTGTCGCGAGGGTCGGTGGCGTGTCGCGCTACGTCACGTCAGCGTGGCAAACTTAGACCTATGGTTGCAAAGAATGCGGGATTGCCCGCCACCGAAAAAGATCTGATCAATGTCGACGAGGTGATCGGCAAGTACTATGACCTCGTCCCCGACGTGAACGTGCCCGAACAGCGCGTGAGCTTCGGAACCTCGGGCCACCGTGGCTCCTCGCTCAAGACGTCGTTCAACGAAGCGCACATCGTCACCATCGCCCAGGCCATTGCGGAGAACCGCAAGGCCGCCGGCATCACCGGCCCGCTCTACATCGGCCGCGACACGCATGCGCTGTCGCTGCCGGCATGGAAGACCGCCATCGAGGTGCTTGTCGCCAACGGCGTGCGCGTGCGCATCGACTCCCGCGACGACTTCACCCCCACTCCGGTCGTGTCCCAGGCCATCCTGACCCACAACCGCGCCGCTGACGGCACGCAGCGCTTCGAAGGCGACGACATCGCCGACGGCATCGTCGTCACGCCGTCCCACAACCCGCCCACCGACGGCGGCTTCAAGTACGATCCGCCGACCGGCGGCCCGGCCCCTGCCGAGACGACCAACTGGATCGCCAACCGCGCCAACGAGCTGCTCCCCGAGTGGAAGTCCGTCAAGCGCGTCCCGTTCGAGCAGGCCATCAAGTCCGACCTCATCGAAAAGTTCGACTTCCGCCAGCACTACGTCGAGGATCTGGGCAACGTCATCGACTTCGACGTGATCAAGTCCTCCGGCGTGCGCCTGGGCATCGATCCGCTCGGCGGCGCGTCCGTGAACTACTGGCCGCTCGTCAACGAGATCTTCGGCACCTCCATCGAGGTCGTGCGCCCGCAGGTCGACCCGACCTGGCGCTTCATGACCATCGACCACGATGGCAAGATTCGCATGGATCCGTCCTCCCCGTATGCCATGAAGGGCCTCGTGGACTCCCTCAACAACGGCGCATGGGACAAGTACGACCTCGTGGGCGGCACCGATCCTGACGCCGACCGCCACGGCATCGTGTGCCCGAACTGGGGCGTCATGAACCCGAACCACTACATCGCCGTGGTCGTGGAATACCTGTTCGGCAAGGACAAGAACGGCAACCCGAACCGTCCGGATTGGCCGAAGGGCACGGGCATCGGCAAGACGCTCGTCTCCTCCTCGCTCATCGACCGCGTCGCTGCCTCCATCGGCGCCAAGCTCGTCGAGGTGCCGGTCGGCTTCAAGTGGTTCGTGGACCCGCTGTTCACCGGCGAGGTGGCGTTCGGCGGCGAGGAGAGCTCCGGCATGAGCTTCCTGCGCAAGGATGGCCGCGTGTGGACCACCGACAAGGATGGCCTGATCCCCGACCTGCTGGCCGCCGAGATCACCGCGAAGACCGGCAAGAACCCCGCCGAGCTGCACAAGGACCAGGTCGCCCGCTTCGGCGAGAGCTGGTACAAGCGCATCGACACCCCGACCACGCTCGAGCAGAAGCAGAAGTTCGCCAAGCTCAACGGCGATGACGTGACCGCCACCACGCTCGGCGGCGAGCCCATCACCGCGAAGCTCACCAAGGCCCCGGGCAACAACGCCCCGATCGGTGGCATCAAGGTGACCACGAAGAACAACTGGTTCGCGGCCCGTCCTTCCGGCACCGAGAACATCTACAAGGTCTACGCCGAGTCCTTCGACTCCCCCGAGACCCTCGACAAGGTGCTCGAAGAGGCCACCCAGGTGGTCGACAAGGCCCTCGCCGACTAGTGGCGGCTGGCTACAGCTTGCGGGCTTGCGCGATGTTCGCGCGGGCTTATGGCGACAGCGCATCAGCTTGATTCCTAGCTGATCGCCTCCGCAAGTGGGGCCACTGCACAAGGCTCAACGCATAAGGCGGTTCCCTGAGAAATCAGGGAACCGCCTTATTCGTATCTGTTTGCGGGGCTGTTCGCGTATCCATTTGCGTATCCGTTTGCGTGCTTCGCTGGTTTGCCTGTTGGTGTATCCGCATGCGAGCATGCCTCCGTACCGGTGTGCCAGATCCTCTGCGGATGTGCATATGTTGGTGGATCGCTAGCTGTTTCGGCACTGGCTCGGCCCGGCTGACCTCTGAGAATCTGCATGGGCGGCGCATCGTCAGTGATTCCTGCACCATCCCGATTGATTGCACCTCTGGGAATCTGCGAGCATCCGATATCGTCTGGGATTATGGCACCCAGACCCGTGCCAGTCCCTCTGCGAATCCTGCCGCCACGCAATCCGTCAGGGATTCCAGCACCATGGCGGTGCCATTTTCCATGATTCTGTCGCCGGATTTTCGATTGTCAGGGATTTTGGTCCCGAATTTTGTGTCGTTCTCTCTGCAAATCCGCAAATCGAGTGCCATTCCCTCTGACAATCGAAAATCCACCCACATACTCAGACCTTTCAGCACCAGGCAGCGCCGACCGATCTGTCAGCCAAGCTGTCCGCCATCGCAAACGGTTGGGGCTCTCCTCTCATCAGAGGAGAGCCCCAACCACTCATGTATGCGCTGCACTCACTGCACCACGGCGTCCTCGGTGGCGAAGACTTCCGTTTCGGCTGCGGCACTTTCCGCCGCTGCAACCGTGGATCGGCGGGCGGAGGCGACGGCAAAAAGCTCGTCGACATGCGCGAGCTCGTCAGCGCTCACCTTGCCACGCGTCGCCAGCGAGACGACGACGTACACGACGAGATTCACGATCATGCCCACCACACCGGAGGTGAGGCTGCCCAGTGCCGCGATGTCATCGGGGTAGATGACGGTGAGCACCGCGGCGACTGCGAAGCCGGAAATCATGCCGGAAAGCGCGCCGTACTTGTTGCCGAACTTGCAGAAGATGCCGAAGAACAGCGGCACCGCGATCTGCACAATGCCCTGATAGGAAAGCTGCGCGAGCAGCTGCAGGCGGGACATGCCGTTGGTGAAGTACGCGAGCACCGCGGAGACGAGCACGAACACGACCATGCAGATCTTGGACACGCGGGTCTTCGCCGCGTCGTCGAGGTGTACATGGTTGCCGATGATGTCGTTGGCGATCTGCGTGCCCGCAGCCTGCACGCTGCCGTCGATGTGGCCGATGGAACCGGCGAAGATCATCACGAGGCCCAGGCCGAGCAGCCATACGCCGCCGTATTGCTCAAGCAGCGTCGTCCAGCCGGACTGCGGGTTCGCCGCCACCTCGGGGATGTGCGCGGCAGCGAGCATAACGAGCGTGAGCAGCGCGTAGAAGCCACCGGCGATGATGATGGCGCGGTTCGTGGACTTCTTGACGGAGCGCACGTTGTTGGCGGTGTAGATGCGCACGAAGCTCATTGGCCAGCACAGTGCGCCCACGACGCCGGTGAACACCTGGCAGAACAGGTACCACGGGCCATAGGAGCCACCATCGCCGGGCACCTTGAGCAGATCGGCGGACACGCTCGACAGATCACTCCAGTTCGCGGGCGACGATGGTGCAATGAGCAGGTAGATGCATACGATCGCGGCGAGCACATAGGCGAACAGGCCCTGATACATGTCGGTATACACGAGGCCGCGCATACCCATCTGCACGGTCCAGATCTGACGGATGAGGATGACGAGCAGGCCGGCGCCCAGGCACACAGGCAGCGCCCAGCTGCCCTGCGAAGCGATGTGGAACACGGTGGCGAGCGCCTGCATGCCCAGGATCGTCCACGGCAGGATGGCGATGGCGCCAATGATGGACGTGACGACGCCCACGGCCTTCGACGAGTAGCGCAGGCGCATGAGATCGGGCTGAGTGACGAGGTTGTATTGCTTGCCCCAGCGCCAAGCACGGGTGGCGACGAAATACATGAACGCCAGGCCGAGCGTGGAGTAGGCGAGCCCGTAGAATCCGAAGACGCCCGAGGCGACGGTGAGGCCCGCAAACGAGATGAACACGGTACCGGGCCACCACGAGTTCACGTAGCACATGGCGACGTACCATGGGCCAAAGGAACGACCTGCGACAGCGTAATCGTTGAATGTGCGGGAGTTCTTGTTGGTGATGAAGAGAATCAGGATAATGCCGGCGAAAAACAGTGCCAGCATGCCAAACATAATTGCCATGATGTGTCACTTCCTCTCAGTGGGTGCTGCCGGTGCGGGTATTGTTTGCTGCGGCAGCGGTGGTGGTGCCAGATGTCGGCGGGAGCGTTGCGGTGTCTGCGGGGGCATCCTCCTCGGGATCGACCTCCCCGCGCACATCCTCGACCCAATAGAGCAACCCCATGATGATGAGCAGGGCGAGGAAGTCGAACAGCCAGTACCACACCGACATTGGGGCGCCCAGGAACAGTGCGGTGCGTCCGCTGCCCCACAGGTACAGCGGCGGCAGCACGGCGAATGCCAAGACGATGATGTAGAGGAGAGCGAAGACCGTGATCTTGGTCTTCACCGTCCATGATCGAACGAACTTTTTCATGATGATCCTTCCCTCTGAGCCCTCTATGCCCAGCCGCCTGCCGGAAAAGGCATGGCTCGCGCAGGGCCTCGAAGTTGAGTAGGTGAAATGGTTGGTTGGATGGGTGATTGTTGAAGGGAATCAGATGGATTCTTTGACTTTTGGCCAATCCAGCTGATTCTTGTAGGTGTACGCACGCATCAGTTTCCAGATGCCGTACTTCCAGTAGTCGAACGGCACGGTGCGTACAACGGAGTTGATGATGCCCCACAGTCCCCATTTGATGTCGCCGATGACGCGGGCGGCACGGACCCTGGCGAGATGTTGCTCGTCGACGGAACCGAAGTATTCCTCGAGCAGCGGCATCATGTCTTCGTCGTCGTAGAACATCTCGGCGATGAAGAGCGCCACTTCGCAGCTCTCCTCGTTGTTGCCGCAGAAGTCGAAGTCGATGATGCGCATCGTGTGGTCCTTGACCATGAAGTTGCCGGGCATCGGGTCGTTGTGACAAGGCACGATGTCGAGACCGGAGGCAAGGAACCGCGCCTTGACATCGTGGTATTCGTCGATGAGCCCGTGCACCCAGGAGGGTACGTCGATCGCATGGTCGTCGAGCTGTTCCAAGTGCAGGTCAATCTGGTCGAACAGCGTGTTCGTGTTGGCGAACGGCTCACCGCCGTGAAGCATGCGGTAGATGCGCATCGCCTGCAGCCCCTCTTCCTGGGTGCGCAGGGACGTGGTGGTGCACGTGCGCCAGCCGTCAAGAAACTCGGTGATCTCTACGCCGCTGGCGGCATCGAACTCGTAGACGGCGGCGCCGATGCCCAGGTCAGAGGCGCGCAGAGTGCCGGCGTCCACGTTGCTGCGGTCAATGAAGCCGGTGCCCTGGCCTGGCACCTTGAGAAAATACGGCGTGCCCTGGGCGTCGATGACCTTCCAGTTCTCGTTGGTGAGGCCGCCGCTCATCGGCTTGGCGGTGACCGTTTGCCCCTGCCACAGCTGGGCGTCTTCGATTGCCGTGAGCACGTCCTGGGGCACCGTGACGTAGGGCGAGTGCTGCACGCGGCCTTCCGTCACCATCGGTGCGGAGGTTGGCGCCGCGGATGGCTGCGCGCCCTGTGAGGACGCCGCTTCGGCGTTTGTAGCTGCTGTTGCCGCGCCATCAGCCGGCGCTGCTGATTGCATCTCAGACGATTGCGTCAATGGTTCGTATATCTTCACGTTCATCTCAAACTCCTTTCTTCGACATGCGTGGGGTGGTGCCCGCATTCACAGGCTTTCGAGCCATGTGGCGGGGCCGGTGGGCAGCAGCAACTGGTTGCTCGCCTTGACGAGCCGCCACAGGCCGTACTTGGCGAAGTCGATTTCGGGCGTGTCCGTCGTGGCGCTGCGCCACAGGCCGATGAGCGCCCAGTACAGGTCGCCGAGGATTCCGAAGACCTGGGCGACGGGCAGCGCCGAGGACGGCAGGCCAAGGCCGTTGATGAGCATCGAGGGCACGCCGCAGAACGGCCCGACCTCGGAGAGCACGGATCCGGCTTCCTCGAGCGGGTCCATGACGCCGCTCACCGTCCAGCCGCACAGCAGGGGCTGCGCCACGTCGCCGGGGCGGATCGCAGGGTTGATGAGCACGTTCGACGCAGCGCCATCCCCATGACAGGGCACGGCCGGCTCATGGAATTCGTCGACGCGGCGGATGAAGGGATCGAGCCGCTTGAGCAGGCGGTCCACGTCGCGCGGCATTCGTTTGCCAGTGTGCCGGTACAGGTCACGCATGCCAAATACGTCCTCAATGAGGTCGCGTTCCATGACCTCGCGCCCCGCAGGTATCGTGAGCTCGTGCACGCGGCGGTGCTGTTCGAGCACCGCCCACAGCACATACGGGTCGCGCAGCTCATCGAGCTTCGCGTTGCGCCAATTGCTTGGCAGCTTGCGCATGATGATTTCGTCCTCGCCCACTGAGACGACCTGCGGCGAGATGCCCGCGTCACCAGCGATCTGCATCATCGTGGCGATGCTTTCGAACGGCGAGGCGTAGGGACGGCTTTCCCTGGTGAACACGCGGCGCAGCACGGCGTCGCCGTCCACGGACGTGCCCTCGGTGAAGATGCCGTCGCCGCCCACCCAGCTGGGCGTGATATCCGTCTCCTTGACGTCGCCCCACGTCCACACCTGGTTCACGGGCGTTGCATTCGCCGGCGCCGCGGCAATCGGCGTTGTTTCCTTTCCCGCTGTTTCCTTTGCCACTGCTTCCTTCGCGGCCATGTCACTCGTTGCCATCGGGCACCCCCTCGAACGTCGGGAACGTCATGTCAAAACCGCGGGTGGATTCGAGCACACCGGCGAGCGCCAGCACGCCGGCATCATCGAAGCGCCGTCCCACCACCTGCACGTCGATCGGCAGATGCGCGGCGTCATCCATCGTCTCGCAATACACGGCGGCGGGCTGGGTGGCCTGATTCCACCATGCGGTGAACTGGGTGTGGTGGAGCAGCTCGGTCTCGTCGCCTGGCCCAGGCGATTCCGCGGGGAATCCGACGACGGGGATGACCGGACTGATGAGGTAGTCGAATGGTTCGATGGCTTTCTCGATACGAGCGACGGTGCCCAGCAGTCCGTTCATCGCGTCCTCGTAATCCGCCATCGAGAGGCCCTCAGCCTCCTTGACCCAGTCGGCAACGAGGCCGAGTACCGCCTCGGGATGCCGGGAGCAGCGGATTTCCGCGGCGGCATGCGCTTTGAACACGCGGTCGGCGTTGTCGAAGTCCGCATCAGTGAGGCTCAGCGACACCGGTTGCACGACGCATCCCATGCCCTCGAGCCTGTGGGCGGCCGCTTCCACGGCGGCGACGATTTGCGGCGCGGGCGCCACGCCATAACCCATGTCGAGCAGCACGCCGACCCTCGGCGTGCCCGCCAACACCTGCTGTGCCGGCACTGGCGTGAACCTGCCGGGCAGGCACCACGGGTCGCTTGCCGCTTGCTGGCCCACGATGGAGAGTCCTTCGATCACGTCCGCCACGGTGCGTGCCAGCACACCGGACGAGCGCATGACGCTTGCCGGGGAGTAGGCGATGCGCCCTTGCGTGGGTTTGATGGCGGCGAGCCCGCAATGCGCGGCGGGAAGCCGCACAGACCCGGCAATGTCGGTGCCCAGGCCGAACGCCGCGAGTCCACTGGCGAGGGCAGCGCCCACGCCGGAGCTCGAGCCGCCGGGGCTCATGCGCGTATCCCATGGGTTGCGCACGATGCCGAACTGGGAGCTGATGCCACTGGCGAGCATGCCCATGTCAGGCATCGTGCCTTTGGCGATGATGATGGCACCCGCCTGCTCGAGCCGTTCGATGGGCTCGGAGGAGAACACGGAGACCGGGTCGCCATCGTGGATGGCGCTGCCGTGCCACCGCGGCAACCCCGCGACGTGGTAGCTGTCTTTGACGATCACCGGCACCCCGTCGAGCGATCCCTTGGGCGTGCCTGCGGCATACCGCGCATCGCTCGCCGCGGCAGCGTCCTGTGCCTTGGGATTGAGCACGCTGATGGCGTTCGTGACCTTTGCCACGGACTGCGCATACCGTTGGTGCTCGGCGATGACAGCGCTGGGCGTGAGGTTGCCGTTGAGGTAGGCCGCTCGATACTGGCTGACGGTGAGCATGGGGAACTCCTTCCTGCCATCCCCTGACAGCGGACGTCATCACCGCAGTGGGCGCACCGCCGGGGTGGAATATCGGTTGGTTGTGGAAAAGCTTTCATTGTCATTGTGAGTTTGATGAATGTTCGACATCGCGGCGCAGCGTTACACCGCAGTTAATTCCACCCGATCAACGGTTAAGGGCGCATTTCGGAAGCGGCGAAAAGCCTTGTATTTCAACGCTTCGCACCCGGCGTCGGGCGGACCGACGCCACGACCATTTACACAAGTGCCGCAGACCGTTACACAGTGGTAATGCTGCGCCGCACGCCTTCGCGCCGCGCGTTCTTAGATTGCAAGTGTTGACGGAAACGCCCAGGCGGCATGGCCCCGACCGGCACGAATCGAATCCGACGTATGTGTCGGAATCAGCCATCCAATCAGCCTCGGACGGAACCGAATCGATAGGACATAGGCACAACAACAGGAAAGAAGACATCATGGCAACACGTTCCACGATCATGGATACCAACAGCTTCCGTCCCGAGATGGCGGATGCACTCGACCCGCAGACGCGCAAACTCACCGAGGAACGCGAGGTGCTGGGCCCCGCATACCGGCTGTTCTACCGGCATCCCGTGCACCTGGTCAAAGGCCAGGGCAGCCACCTGTGGGATGCGGACGGCGTCGAATACCTTGACGTGTACAACAACGTCGCGTCGGTGGGGCATTGCCATCCGCGCGTCGTCGAAGCCATCACGCGCCAAGCGTCCCTGCTCAACACGCACACACGCTACCTGCACGAGAACATCCTCAATTACGCAACCGACATCCTCTCGACAATGCCTGGCTCACTCGACCGCATCATGTTCCAATGCACCGGCTCGGAGGCAAACGACCTCGCGGTGCGCGTGGCACAGGCCTACACGGGCGGCGAAGGCGTGATCGTGACGCACGAGGCTTACCATGGCAACTCCGCGCTCACGTCCAAGCTCTCCCCTGCCCTCGGCACCGCGCAGACGCTGGGGCTTACGATGCGCATGGTCCCCACACCCGACACCTACCGCCTCACCATCGGCGGCAAGCCCGCCGCACAGTGCACCGCCGAGGAGTTCGGCGCATGGATGGCGGGCGAGGTGCGCAAGGCCGTCGCCGACATGAACCGGCATGGCATCAAGTTCGCCGCGCTGCTCGCGGATTCGATCTTCTCGTCGGACGGCGTGTACCCTGACCCTGTGGGGTACCTCAAGCCCGTCATCGACACCGTGCACGAGCTGGGCGGCGTGTGGATCGCCGACGAAGTGCAGCCCGGCTTCACCCGCACCGGCGACGCGTTCTGGGGCTTCGAACGCCAAGGCATCGTGCCGGATCTCGTGACATCCGGCAAGCCGATGGCGAACGGTCTGCCCACCTCGCTCATGGCGGCGCGGCACGAGGTGCTCGAACCCTTCGCCGGTTCCATCCCCTACTTCAACACCTTCGGCGGCAACCCCGTGTGCATGGCGGCAGCCCAGGCGACGCTCGACGTGATGCGCGACGAAGACACGATGGGCAACGCGAAGAAGGTCGGCGCTGTGTTCAAGGCGGCTGTGCAAAGCCTGCAGGACGCGCACCCATGCATCGGCGATGTGCGCGGCGCCGGGCTGTACATCGGTTGCGAAATCGTCAAGCCCGGCACCACCGAGCCAGATCAGAAGGCCGCGCTCGACATCCTCGAAACGCTGCGCGACAACCACGTGCTCACCTCCGTGTGCGGTCGCTTCGGCAACATCCTCAAGCTGCGTCCGCCGCTCGTGTTCAGCGAAAGCGACGTGGACTGGTTCATGGACGCGTTCACCAAGACGCTGGCGACGCTGGGACTGTGATGTTGGGTCTGTGACAGGGGCCATCAGACCGGGTCGTGACATCTCAGCCTGCGCGCCATGCCACCATGCCGCCCATGCCATCCACACGTCCGCAACCCGTGTGGGAATGCGCTGGAAATTCCTCCAACACATTCGCCCCATAGCATGCGAAGTACGAAGAGAAGCAAGGAGCAGCATCATGGCAAGCATTCACCCCAAGGCCATCACGACGACGGGCGGCACCCTGAGCAAGGCGCCGCCCGCGGCAACACCTACAACAACACCGGCAGCTGCATCCACGCCAGCGCAAGAACGTGCGGAAATCATCCGGCGCATCCGCACGATCATCCGCACGGACCAGCTCATCAGCGGCGAACGCATCGGCACCGAGCGTGCGCTCGCCGAACGGCTGGGCGTCACGCGGGCGGCACTACGCTCTGCCCTCGACGCAATGGAGCGCGACCATGAGATCGTACGTCTCATCGGGCGCAAAGGCGGCATCATCGTCTCGGATGGCAAGCTCATCCGCAACATCGACACGATCGAATCGCTGCCTGCCATCGCGCGACGGCAGGGTTTCAGTCTCGACACGACGGTGCTCAATGCCACGCTCACCGTAGCCTCCCCGGTCACAGCACGGCATCTGGGGCTGGTGGAGGGCACCCCGGTGTATGCGCTGAGCCGGCTGCGCAAACTGGGCGGCACGCCACTATCGCTCGAACAGAGCACCCTGCCCGCGCGGCTGTTCCCCAATCTGCTCACAGTGCCGAATTTCGGCAAATCGCTCTACGGCACGCTGCGCAATCATTTCAATGTCGAAATCTCCGATGCCGAAGAGACACTGGACATTCTCGAAGCGTCGGAGGAGCACGCGATGCTGCTCAACATACCGACCGGCTCGCCGCTCGTGCGCATCCGGCGCGACGCCTACACAGCGGACGGCATCCCCGTGGAACATGCAGTGGACCTGTTCGTCGCTTCCCGCATCCGTTTCACGCTCAAAGCCACCGGCTACGTGCGGCTTTCGGCGAGCGAATGAGGCGTGTTGCGCAAGCAACCGCATAGAGCAGCCAGCGCGAATTTGTCATTGTCTACAATGCCGATGGCACAATCATGCCCATGACCGAGTCCGGAATCCTCCGAAACGCCCTCTGAGGCCTTGTACACCACCGCCACGCCTAGCCTTCCACGAGTTCGCTCAGTTCCATCCATTCGTCTTCCAGACCGGACTTCTCGGTCTCCACCGCCTGGCGCTGCTGGTTGAGGTCGTTCAGGCCTTCGTAGTCGCTGGGGTCGTGCGCCGCCATCTGTTCATCGATGCCGGCGATCTGCGCTTCGAGCTTCGCAAGCTTGCGTTCGATGGCGCTGATGCGCTTGCCCGCCTCGTACTTCTTCTGGCGCAACGCCTTGGCGGCTGCGGGGTCGAGAGGCTCTGCCGCCCCCGCGGAATCCCCGTCATCGGAACCCTGCGCAGCCTGTGACGCACCTGACTTATCGAACTGCGTCCTGTCGAAGCGCGCAGCGGCGCCGCCACGGCGGTCCATCTCATCGATGTAATCCTGCACGCCGCCCGGCAGATGCTGCACCTTTCCATCGATGAGGGCGTACTGCTGGTCGGTGACGCGCTCGAGCAGGTACCGATCGTGGGAGACAACGATGAGCGTGCCCGGCCAGGTGTCGAGCACATCCTCCATCACCGCAAGCATGTCGGTGTCGAGGTCATTGCCCGGCTCGTCCATGATGAGCACGTTGGGCTCGTCGAGCAGAATGAGCAGGAATTGCATGCGGCGCTTCTGGCCGCCCGAAAGGTCGGCGATAGGCGTCATGAGCTGCGCGGACGTGAAGCCGAGGCGTTCCATCATCTGCGCCGGCGTCGTCTCCTTGCCGTCGACGATGTAGGTGGGCTTGTAACGGCTGAGCACTTCCCGGATCTTGTATTTGCCCAGTTTCTCCAGCTCGTCGAGCTGCTGGGTGAGCACCGCGAACTTGACGGTCTTGCCAATCTTCACATGGCCCAGCGTCGGCTCGATGGTGCCGTCGATGATGCCCAGCAGCGTGGATTTGCCCACGCCGTTGGCGCCTACGATGCCGAAGCGGTCGCCCGGCCCGATGAGCCACGTCACGTCGTCGAGCACGCGCTTGCCGGTGATCGTGCGGGTCTGCGCGGCGGCGGTGTCCGGTCCCAGCGGGTTGCCGTCCGCGTCCAGCGGCCGGGCGGCTGGGTCGACCGCCACCTGCACGCTCACCGCGTCGGGACCGGGGTTGGCAGGATCGGCAGCGGGCCAGATCTTCGTCACGTCCACGAGGTCCACCACGTCCTTGCCCAGGCGCGATGTCGCCATCTGCTTGAGTTCGAGGGAGTTGCGCACCGGCGGCACGTCGGCGATGAGCTCACGGGCCTGTTTCACGTGGAACTTCTGCTTGGTGGCGCGCGCACGGGCGCCGCGAGTGAGCCAGGCGAGCTCCTTGCGAGCGAGGTTGCGCCGCTTGGTCTCCATTACATCCGCCTGGCGGTCACGCTCCACGCGCTGCATGATGTAGGCGCTGTAGCCGCCTTCGAACGGCTCGATGAGGCCGTCGTGCACCTCCCACATGCTCTCGCACACCTCGTCGAGGAACCAACGGTCGTGCGTGACGATGAGCAAGGCGCCCTGGCCTGCGGGCCAGCGGTTCTTCAGATGCTCGGCGAGCCAATGGATCGTGAGCATATCGAGGTGGTTCGTCGGCTCGTCAAGCGCCAGAATGTCCCAATCGCGCAGCAGCAAGCGCGCCAGGTCTGCGCGGCGGCGCTGGCCGCCGGAAAGCTGGCCGACCTTCGCGTCGAGCGGAATGCCGGCAAGCAGCGTCTCCACGATCTCGCGGGATTTCGCGTCCGCCGCCCACTCGTAATCGGCGCGGTCTTCCAATGCCGCGGTGCGCACCGTCGCATCGTCGTCGAGGTGGTCGCGCTGCTCGAGGATGCCGAACGTGAGCCCGTTGCGGCGCGTCACACGGCCATCATCCGGCGTCTGCTCCCCGCTGAAAAGCTTCAAGAGCGTGGATTTGCCATCGCCGTTGCGACCCACGATGCCGATGCGGTCGCCTTCGTTCACACCCTGCGTGACGTCGGTGAAGATGGTCTTGGTGGCGAAGGAAAGAGAAACGTGTTCGAGTCCGAGATCGAATGTTGGAGTGCTAGGCATAGTGCTTCACATGGTACGTGAGCGGCGTGACGGCATTCAGCTGATGACGATCTTCTCTTCCTTGGGCTCGTCCGCCGCCATCGCCTGCACCTGGCTGCGGCAGCGCGCGGCGAAGCCCATGAACACCGCCTCGGCGAAAGGCTTGATGAGCGCGTCCTTCTGCGGGTATTCCTCGCGCAGGCGGGCGACGTCGGACTTCTTCAGGTCCTTCGTCATCTCTTTCTCGCTCATCCACTCGTCGAACAGCGCCGGCCCCACCTCCAGGTGGAACTGCATGCCCAGGCCCGAGCCGAAGCGGAACGCCTGCACCTTCGTCAGGTCGGACTTGGCGAGCGGCGTGGCGCCGGCGGGCAGCGTCACACAATCGTTGTGCCAATGCAGCACGGTCGCCTTCTTGCCCCACATGGGCAGGAACTCATGGCTGTTTTCCAGCCGGGTGATGGTGCCGAAGCCGATCTCCGGCGCCTTGCCGGGCTTGAGCTTGCCGCCGAGCGCCGTCGCCATGATCTGATGGCCCAGGCACACACCGAGCGTCGGCTTGCCCGCCACGATCGCCGCCTTCGCCAGCTTCGCCTCGACCTTCAGGCCGGGGTATTGGTCGAAATCCTGCGCGCCCATCGGGCCACCCATGAGCACGAGGCCGGCGATGGAATCGAAATCCGGCAAATCGGGCTTGGCGTCCTTGAGGATCGAAAGGCTCGTGTAAGGAATACCGCACGTGTCGAGTGCATCGAGAATGCGTCCGGGGCGTTCCCAAGGGGCATGCGTCAAGATAAGCACCTGAGACTGAGACATAGCCCCCATTGTTGCACGGGCACGTAACGACGCACAAAGCGCGGTGTCGCCGGGCGTGGTGGCCGCCCCGCATGCCGGCCGTATGCCACCCCGCACGCCGCCCGTATGCCGCCTGCGCGGCAAGCATGCCACGCTTCATGTCACATGTCCACATCCCCGCGCACCACGTCTGCGCCATGTCCGCACGCCCTGCCTGCGCCATCTCTGCGGCGCTTCGAAATCCGCCATCCATTCCGTAAAATTCTTCGCAAAAACGTCTTTTCTATGTCACACAACGCAAGTAACCTCGGCTTTATGAGCAACACCGAAAGCACCACGCCCCAGACCGTCTCGGCAGCAGCCGCCGGCCTGAAGCTATATGACACCGCCACGCATTCCATCACCCCGTTCGAGCCCATCAAGCCCGGCGAAGTGAGCATGTATGTGTGTGGCGCCACGGTGGACAGCTCCCCGCATGTGGGCCACCTGCGCGCGGCCGTGGCGTTCGACGTGATCCGCCGCTGGTTCACGAAGCTCGGATACAACGTCACCCTGATCCGCAACGTGACCGACATCGACGACAAGATCTTGGACAAAGCCACTGCCGCCGGCCAGCGTTGGTGGGCGCGCGCCTACCATTACGAGCGCGAATTCAGCCACGCCTACGACACGCTGGGCGTCATCCCACCCACCTACGAGCCGCGCGCCACCGGCCACATGAACGACATGATCGACCTCGTGCAGCGCCTTATCGACCGCGGCCATGCCTATGTGGTGCCCAACGCGGACGGCACTCCGAGCGGCAACGTGTATTTCGACGTGCCTAGCTGGCCGGCGTATGGCGAGCTCACCCACCAGGAGCAGGGCACCAAGGCCGCGGACGAGGATGCCGAGGTGGCGGATCGCATGGGCCCCTCGGTGGACGCCACCGGGCCCGACAAGTACAACCCGGTGAACGAGGCGGATGCCTCCCCCGACAAGCACGATCCGCGCGACTTCGCTCTGTGGAAGGCGCCCAAGCCCTCCGACCCCGCCGACGCCCGCTGGCACGCGCCGTTCGGCGACGGCCGCCCCGGTTGGCACCTCGAATGCTCCACGATGTCGCACCGCTACTTGGGCGACGAGTTCGACATCCACGGCGGCGGCCTGGACCTGCGCTTCCCCCATCATGAAAACGAGATGGCACAGTCCCGCGCTGCCGGCTGGGGCTTCGCGCACCGCTGGATGCACCTGGCGTGGGTGACCGCCAAGGGCGAGAAGATGAGCAAGTCGCTGGGCACCGGACTGTCCATCCAAGCGGTGATGGCGAACCACAGCGCCTGGGTGGTGCGCTACGCGCTGGCGAGCGCGCATTACCGCTCCATGCTGGAATGGAGCGAGCAGTCGCTCACCGAAGCCGAGGCGGCGCATGAGCGCATCGTGAACTTCGTGCAGCGCGCCGGCGACGCCGTGGGCGCCCAGCCCACCGCCGAGGCGATCGCCGCCCTGAGCGCCGACCAGATGCCCGGCGAGTTCGTGGACGCGATGAACAACGACATCACGGTGCCCACCGCCCTGGGCGTGGTGTTCAGCGCGATTCGCACCGGCAACACGAAGCTGTCGCAGCTGGAGTCCGGCGACGAGTCGACACGCGCCGACGTGGAGGACGCTTTGCTCCAGGTGCGCGCGATGCTCGACGTGTTCGGACTCGATCCGCTCACCGAACCGTGGGCTTCCAACGCCGCTGCCGGCGGCGCGGGCGCTGATTCCGCCGCCGATGCCGAGCATGCGGCGCTCGATGCGCTCGTGACCGCACAGCTCGAGGCACGCGCCGCCGCCCGCAAGGCGAAGGACTTCGCCACGGCGGATGCGATCCGCGACGCCCTGCAGGCAGCGGGCATTGCAATCGAAGACAAGCCCGCCGCGCCATCGACGTGGAAACTGAACTGACGGCGCTGGTCTGACGGCGCAGATCTGACGGCACTGGTTCGTCATCCGATTTTCCCAAGCCGGACGGGCACTTCCCCGTCCGGCTTTTTGTGCTCAAAAACCGCGCCGATTCCACGCCTTGCAATAGACTAAAGAGCTATGGCATTTAGTTCACTTACCGACCGCTTGACCGGGGCCTTCAAGAATCTGCGCTCCAAGGGCAAGCTCACCGAATCGGACATCGATGGGACGATTCGCGAAATTCGCCGCGCTTTGCTGGACGCCGATGTCTCGCTCGACGTGGTTCGTTCCTTCACTTCCCGCGTGCGCGAACGCGCGCTGGGCGCCGAGGTCTCCGAGGCGCTCAATCCGGCGCAGCAGGTCGTCAAGATCGTCAACGAGGAGCTGACGAACATCCTTGGCGCCGGCGTCGACCGCCCGCTGAACTTCGCGAAGAACCCGCCCACCATCATCATGCTCGCTGGCCTTCAGGGCGCCGGCAAGACCACGCTCGCCGGCAAGCTCGGCTACTGGCTCAAGGACACGGGCCACACGCCGCTGCTCGTCGCCTGCGATCTGCAGCGCCCGAACGCCGTGACGCAGCTGCAGGTGGTCGGCGAACGCGCCGGCGTGCCGGTCTTCGCACCCGAACCGGGCGTGCAGACCTCCAGCTCCGACGTGGTCTCCCCCGGCCAAGCGACCGGCGACCCGGTGAAGGTGGCGCGCGAGTCCATCGACTACGCCAAGCGCAAGCTCTACGACGTGGTGATCATCGATACCGCAGGCCGCCTGGGCGTGGACGAGGAGCTCATGAAGCAGGCGCGCGACATCCGCGACGCCGTGCACCCCAACGAAGTGCTGTTCGTCATCGACGCGATGATCGGCCAGGATGCGGTGAACACCGCCAAGGCGTTCGACGAAGGCGTGGATTTCACCGGCGTGGTGCTCTCCAAACTCGATGGCGACACCCGTGGCGGCGCCGCGCTCTCCGTGGCGAGCGTGACCGGCAAGCCGATCCTCTTCGCCTCCACCGGCGAGGGCCTGAAGGACTTCGAGGTGTTCCACCCCGACCGCATGGCCTCCCGCATCCTCGACATGGGCGACGTGCTCACCCTCATCGAGCAGGCGCAGCGCCAGTTCGACGAGAAGCAGGCCCGCGAGACGATGAACAAGATGTCCGAAGGCGAATTCGGACTCGACGACTTCATTGAGCAGCTGGAGCAGGTGCGCAAGCTCGGCTCCATGAAGAAGCTGCTCGGCATGATCCCCGGCATGGCGCAGTACCGTCAGCAGATCGACGCGCTTGACGAGCACGAGATCGACCGCACCGAGGCCATCATCTACTCGATGACCCCGGAAGAGCGCCGCAACCCCTCCATCATCGACGGCTCGCGCCGCGCCCGCATCGCCTATGGCTGCGGCCGCACCGTGACCGACGTGAACAACCTGCTCGACCGCTTCGAACAGGCGGCGAAGATGATGAAGCGCATGAGCAGCGGCGCCCGCGGCATCCCGGGTGTGCCTGGCTATGGCAGCTCCAAGAAGAGCAACAAGTCGTCCAAGAAGGGCCGCAAAGGCAAGAGCAAGTCCGGCAATCCGATGAAGCGCGAGGCCGAGGAGAAGGCGCTGCGCGATAAGCTTGCCGGCAAGGGCAACGCGGGCGGCAATGCGTTCGCCAAGCCGGCGGCGCAGCAGATGCCCAGCCTGGAGGATCTGCAATCCCAGCTCGGTGCGATGGGCGGGCTGAACGGCCTCATGGGCAAGTGAGGCGGCGGCGCTCGGCTGGGCGCGGCTAGCGTTGCCGACGTCGCCAAGCGTGGCTTGTGACCGATCGGGTGTGTGGTGATTCTTTCGCCGCACACCCGATCGGCGTATTGTGGTGTACTCGTTGGGGCAACTGCGCGATGTCCGACGCGATGTTCGACGATATGTTGGGAATACGTTGGTAAATATGTTGGGAAGGAGACGGCATGGGTGCAAGAAAATCCGACGCACGCGACCGTGCAGCCGCGGAAGCGCGCGATGTGCTGCTCAAGCGCGCCGCAGCGGGCAGCGATGACGAAGCCGCCTCCTATCAGACCGCCACGAACAATGCGATCCGCGGGTCGCAATCGCAAGGCGCACCATCGCGCGGCTCATCGCGGCGTTCCTCTACCCGCGGCTCCTCCACCCGCAGCAGTCAGCGCAACACTACGCGGCGTAGCGATCCGAGCGCACACAGCGGCACAGGTTCCGGCACCGCACGCTCCGCCAATCGCCCTGCCGATTACACCGCCAGTCGCACCGCTCGCTCACCGCACGCGAAACGCGCCACGACGCGCGCATCGTCCGGCTCCCGTTCAGCCAAATCACGGTCGACGAGATCCAAGGCGACCAACTCCCGTTCAACCAACTCCCGTTCATCCCGTAACCATTCATCGCATATCCATTCATCCCATACCCGCACACCCCACACCCGCCAAGCAGGAGGCCATATGTCGGCATTCGGAATCGTTCTGTGGATCGCACTCGCCGTGCTCGTGCTCTGGATGGCGACGTACTTCCTGCCGGCAAGCCTGGACCACCTCCATGCCACGTTCATCAACGTCATCGCGCTCGTGCCGCTGCTGTGGATCCCGCTTGCCGTGCTCGCCGTGCTCGCGGCGGCTAAACACTGCCCCGCCCAGGCGATCTGCTCGGTGGCGGCGCTTGCCATCGACGTGTTGCTCTCGGCGGGCTACCTGGTGGCGCTTCCCGATACCGCCAACCACATTCTTGGCATGCCCGAGCAATCCCGCACACTGAGCGTCGCCGAACGGCAAGCGGCCCTGGATTCCTGCACTTCCATCACCAAGGCGACAGGTGCCGCCACCGGGAGCTCAGAGTCCGATACCGCAAACTCCACAGACACTGCGGATACCGAGAACACCGCCGATACCGCCGCCTCCACGGCCGCATCATGCGTCACTGTGATGACCATCAACACACGGTATGGCAATGCCGATGCGAGCGCCATCGTGCACGCGGTGCGGCAATACAACGTGGACGTGCTCGCCGTGCAGGAGGCGAGCGCCGACCTGCAGCAACGCCTCACCGCCGAGGGCATCGGCAACGAGCTGCCTCACATGACCGCCGGCAACCCCACCGAGGAAGACAATGGCGGGTTCAACATCCTCTTCAGCCGTATGACACCCGTGGCGCAAGTCAACGACGCGGTGGACATCGACGCCGCCACGGTGCCGGCGCAGACGCTGCAGGTCGGCGGACTCAACGTCACCTTCGCCAGCGTGCACACGGCGTCGCCCCATCGCGGCGCGCAACGCTGGGCGGCGGGGCTTGACGGCATCGCCCGGCTGGGCGCGCCGTCCGGTGCGGGTGCGAACGCACCGGTCATCGTCATGGGCGACTTCAACAGCAACTCCACGCTGCCCTCGTTCCGCGCCGCACTCAGGAACGGCGGCCTGATCGACGCCTCGTATGAGCTGCACAGCGGCACGCACCTGTCGTGGCCGGCGTCGTGGGGCGTTGCCCCGGCGATGCTGGAGCTCGACCATGTGGTGCACACGCAGGGCGTCACCGCGCTCAACCAGCGCACCCTCACCGTGCCCCGCACCGACCACAAGGCGCAGATCGTCACGCTCCGCGTCGATGGCGCGGCACAGTAGAGCGGCACAATGACGCAGCACAATAACGCAGCACAGTAACGTGATGCCGCTGGTCCAATCACCATGGACCAGCGGCATCGTGCAGTATCCGCCAGTGGGAAACCAGCACATGTGAAATCAGCGCCTCACACGCGCATCACACGCCGTTCACCGCGTGCTGCCGTTCACGGCGTACCATGCGGTGCCTTCGTCATGCCACCCCAAGTGCACCAGGTTGTCGCGCTCGGCGGTGTTCAGCGTGAAGTTGTGGGCGCCGGACTTGGCATTCGGATTGTACTGGCGGTACAGCGGCATGCGCCCCGAATTCTCCGCGGAATACCAGCCGATGCCCTCGTCGTTCCAACCAGCCTTCACCAAGTAGTCACGTTCGGCGGCGCTCGTCGTGTAATGGTGGTCGCCGGCATTCGGATTGTAGAGGCGATACACAGGCGTATTGCTCTTCAACGGTGCGAGCCAACCAATCCCTTCGTCATGCCAGCCAAGGCTGACCAGGCTGTTGCGCTCCACCACGGCTGCGGTGTAGAAGTGCTCGCCGGAATTGGGGTTGTAGAGGCGGAACATCTGGTAGTAATCGTTCACCGTCACCTTTGCGGTCAATGTGCCGAAGCGCGTGGCGAGCATCGCATTGGTGAACTTGCCCTTCACGGTAAAGCTGCCCTTCTTCGCATAGGAGGATGCCGGCACCGCATCCCATGTGACAGGCTCCTGCGTCTTGTCGCCATTGGCCCATGTGACCTGCATGGTGGCAGGCAGATACGGCACGATGCCCTGGGCGGTGCTCACCGAGGTGGTCTTCACAGCGGACTTGGGAGATGCCAAGGCCGCATCCACGACCTGCTTGTAAGCCTCGATGTCCGCCACATAGGACTGCGCGGTCTGTGTGAAGCCCGTATAGGACGCCGCGGCCCACGCCGGCATGGCGTCGATTGCATCCGCGGCATCGTACACCGTGTTGTAGCCGAAGCCCGCGATCTTGTATTCCTGGTAGTGCGCGTAGGGCCATTTGTTGGTGAAGATGAGGTAATGCTCATACTTGCTTTGGTTGGAACCGTTGCCGGGATCGGAGTCATACGCGGGCTTCTCCGATCCATACCAGAAATCGATGGCTTCCTGAGGCATCCCGTCGTTTTGGATCCATGCCCATGTTGCAAGGATTTCGGTGCTGCCTTTCAGGTTGTACCGCGAGGCATAGGACTGGCCATGACGGCTCGCATGGTCCCAGATCGGGGCGGCGAAGTCCGCATTCACCTGGGACATCGCCATGAACGTGTCGCTCGTCACATACGGCGTGAGTCGCTTGCTGGCGTCAGAGCACGCGCGCCCCTTGCCGGCGGGCAGATCGGTGCGGCATGGCTCGTTGGTAAGCGTCGAACGATATTCGTTGACCTTCACCAGCGCCTTCGCTGCCTGGATGGCGTTATCGAGGTTCGTGGCGCTGCCCTTCTCGCCGGTGAGCTTCGTCTTGGGCAGGGCGCTGTTGACGAGGATGTTCGCGGCGTCCCGCGCGGTGTCGCGCTCGATTTGCGAGGGTGCATGCTCGGCGCGCCACAGGAAGAAGCCATAGGTGGACTTCTTGAGCTTCGATGACAGCGAGCTCCACGTCGTGGCAGCGCCTGCAGCACTGACGGCACCATCGGCACTGGCGGCACTGGCAGCCGGTGCCACGCACGCCATGCCAAGCGTCATCGCCACCGTGGCGAGCAACGCCACGCATACCTGCCATATGTGCGATGCATGGCCGCGCGATGTCGTCGCGGTATGCGTGATTACAGTGCGCGACGTGGCGCTTCCACGAGCGCTTTCCATCACGCTTTCCGTATCGCTTTTCCGAGCGTTTTCCCTTGCGCTTCCTGTTACGCTTCCCTTGGCACTTACCCCATGTTGATTCATCTGTGGATGCATGCTCATGATGCCCTTCGAAATCCCTTGTTCTCTGCCCCTGCGCGACTCACGCCGGCAGGTTCGCCGGTTGAAGACGGAATTGCCCCCAATTCGCTTTCAGTATAATGCGCGCGATAAAGCCGCACGATAGTGCACGCGAAATAGCGGATGCCGCCGGCCTTTCGACCAGCGGCATCTGTGCGCATCTCTATCTGTGCGCCTCTACCTGTGCGCATCTGCTTGCGTGCGCGTGTCTGTTGCGCGCATCCGCACGAGGCAGCGGACGCCTCAGGCTCGGCGTCTCAGCGCATCACTGAATGCCACGCACGGCGTACCAGGCGGTGCCTTCGTCATGCCAGCCCAGGTGCACCAGGTTGTCGCGCTCAGCGAGACTCAGCGTGAAGTTGTGGGCGCCCGCCTTGGCGTTCGGATTGTACTGGCGGTACAGCGGCTGCCTGCCGGCGTTCTCGGCGGAGTACCAGCCGATCCCTTCGTCGTTCCAGCCGGCCTTCACCAAGTAGTCACGCTCCGCGGCGCTCGTCGTGTAATGATGGTCGCCGGCATTCGGATTGTAGAGACGGTACACGGGCGTGCCGCTCTTCACCGGCGCAATCCAGCCAATCCCCTCGTCATGCCAGCCGAGGTTGACCAGGTTGTTGCGCTCAGCCACGGCGGCGGTGTAGAAGTGCTCGCCGGAGTTCGGGTTATAGAGGCGATACATCTTCTGTTCGGCGACCGCGTTCACCGTCACAGTGGCGGTGAGCGTGCCGAAGCGCGCAGCGAGCACCGTGTCGGTGAACTTGCCATTCACCGTGAAGGTGCCCTTCTTGGCGTAGGACGACGCGGCGACCGCATCCCATGTGACAGGCTCGTTCGTCTTGTCGCCATTGCTCCAGGTGACCTGCATCGTGGCTGGCAGTGTGGGGGCAGTGCCGGCGGTGGTGGTCACCTTGACGGTGGTCGTCGCGCTCTTGGCGACGGCAGGGGCCACGGTCACCTTGGCGACGGCCTTGATGCTCGTGCCGCTCACGGTGCCATTCACGGTGAACGTGCCGCCCTTACGCGCCGTGTACTTCGCAGCGTCGATGGCGCCCCAGGTGACGGCGACAAGCGCGGTGGTGCCGTTGTTATAGTGCGCGGTGACCTTGCTGGGCAGCACCGGCTTCGTGCCGGACGTGGTGGCGACCGCCACCGTATCGATCGACGTGATCGTGGGCGCCACCACCTTGACGGTCACGGTGACGGGGTTCGCATAGCCTGCCACGGTGCCCTTCACGGTGAACGAGGTGCCGGCCTTGGCATAGCTGCTGGGCAGCACGGTGGCCCATGTCACGGCGACGTCTTTCGTCTTCCCATTGTCGAGCGTCGCCTTCACGGTGCTCGGCAGCTTCGGGGCCACGCCTTGCACAGTGGTCACGTCAGAGGGGTTCGCAACGGACGTGACCGTCGCCGCCTTCACGGTCACGAGCACGTATGCCGCCGTGCTCGGGTACTTGGTCAGCTTGCCGGTGACGGTGAACGAGCCGGGGTTCGCATACTTCGAGGAGTCGATCGCCGGCCAGGTGACGGCCTGCGCCATGCATTGGCCATTAGAGAAACATGCCGTGACGCTGCTGGGCAGCTTCGGCGCCACGCCCTCGGTGGTGGTCACTGCCGAGCTGGCGACGGCCGTCGCGGTGGCGGCGGTGACGTTGACCTTCACCGTCACCTTCTTGCTCCAGTTCGGCACGGTGCCGTCCACGGTGAACGAGCTAGCGTTGAGGGTCTTGTAGTTCGACGGGTCGTAGGTGTTCCAGGTGACCGGCACGTCGATGACACTGCCGCTCGACAGCGTCGCCTTCACAGTGGCGGGAAGCACCGGCGCAGTGCCGGACTTCGTCGTCACATCCGCGGGGTTCTGCACGGAGACGATGGTGGGCACGAGCTTCTCATAGGCTTCGAGATCCGCCACATAGGATGCCGCGGTCTGCGTGTAGCCGCTGTAAGAGTTCCACGTGGCGTCGGGCAGGCAATCGAGCACCTCGGTGGCGCCATACTTCGTGCCCACGGTGTTGAAGCCGAAGCCAGCGACGGTGAAGTTCTGGTACTTGCCATAACCGCTCTTGTTGGTGAGTGTGGTGTAGTGGCCGATCTTGGAGAAGTCGGTGGTGCCGGCGTCATAGGCGGATTTCTCGGAATACCATTGGGAAGCGGCTCCTGGCAGCTCGTCGCTGTCAAGCGTGTCCCAGTTCCACGCGATGTTCTCATACGTTCCGATGTTGTATTGCGAGGCGATGGACTGGCCATTATTCGCCGCATGATCGATGACGGTGTCGGAGAAGTCCGCGTTCACCTGGGTGATCGCCATGAGCGTGTCGCTCGTCCGATACGGCGTGAGCTTGCGCACCGGGTCGGAGCAGGCACGGCCCTTGCCTTCGGCAAGGTCGGTGCGGCATGGCTCGTTGGTGAGCGTCAGTCGATATTCGTTGATCTTCACCAGACTCTTGGCGGCCTTGATCGCATTGTCGAGGCTCGTGGCGCTTCCGGCCTTGCCAGTGATCTTCGTCGTGGGCAATGCGCTCTTGAGCAGGATGTTCGCCGCATCCTTCGCGGTCTCGCGCTCGCTCTGCGTGGCGCCGTTTTCGGATCGCCACAGGAAGAAGCCATAGGTGGACCGCTTGAGGTCAACCGAGAGCGAGCTCCACGTCGTGGTGGTGTCGGCTGCGGTGGCGGTGGGCGCCACGCACGCCATGCCAAGCGTCATCGCCACTGTAGCGAGCAGCGCCACGCATGCCTGCCATGCGTGTGACGCGGAACTGCGCAGCGTGATCGTGCTGGCGGTCAGTGCCGATTGGTTCGAGGCGTCGTTCGACACAGTGTTCGCTGCGGCATCGCCTCGTTGATGATTCATGTGAGTCTTAGGGTTGCCACCCATAATGCCCCCTTGAAATCCCTTATTCCATGCGCCCGCACGGCTGTTGCCGGCAGGCAATCCAGTTGGAGACGAAACCGCCCCCAATTCAGTTTTCAGTATAATCAGCGCACTGTTTCCGGCAGGCTTTTCTCGAAATTCCTCGAACACCGTCACGCAGTGGAACCACACGCAGTGGCGCAAATCCATGCCATCGCCTATAATTCCCTCTGTTATCTGTGCGCCCGGGGCCCTCTATACCGTGCGTACGGGAGCAACGCGAACAGGCGTCTCCGTGCCCCACACAGCGATGTCTGCTAGCAAACCAATTCATAAGGAGAGCCATTTTGGCAACCAAGATTCGTCTGCAGCGTTTCGGCAAGAAGTTCTACGCGTTCTACCGCGTTGTGGTGATTGATTCCCGCAAGCAGCGCGACGGCCGTGC
>JAQXZM010000067.1 GCA_029227215.1 Bifidobacteriaceae bacterium
ACTCCGAGCAGAAAGGCAAGAGCCTGTTCGACGGGACCCTCGACGAAGCACAGCAATGCATCCTCGACCACGCCGGCACCGGGACGTTCATCGGCAACAAGGAATACGTCGACTGCGGCAAGGAGATCGGCATCGCCAGAAGTGGCACTGGTAGCGAAAGCACACGCTTTGCGGTGATACATTATTCGAATACAGGAGCCCACATCGTGCCGATATTCAGCATTTCGTATCAATCCCATATAAGAAAGGGGAACACCCGTCATGACAAGCGTTCCGAGTAAATCCGCTGAAACGGTGTTCAAGGTCGTCGAGGATCTCGCGACGTCCAACGAAGGATTCCGCGCCGACTTCCGGCTCATTTTTGGCGACGGGCGGAATCTCCTCGGCCTGTGGGCCGGAAACGATTGGGACGACGACCCCGAGTCCATGAATCCAGACAGCGAAGACTGGCTGGCGGAGGATTTCCTGATCATCGAGCCCAGGAAGCCCTTCCCGGACAACATCGTGCGGATCTGTTACAAAGATATGCCCCGCGAAATCATGTTCAAGGGCGTCCCGATCTACACGTATGGGACCGGGTTGGCTCCGGCACAGGTCATCGATTCGCTACGAGGACGCGGATCTTCGGCTTTCTGGGGTGGGCTTGACGAATATAAGCAACATCATTGTGAGCTTCCGGACCAGACGTTCGTCATCGCATATCCCCAGGGGGACTCCTATCAATGCCATCACGCCGGCTCCCAGTTCGTTGACAACGGGAAGGATATCGCCGACGACGGGTTCGAGCGATGGTTGGTCGAACAGTTCGCCGTCGACAAGGTGATCGCGTCAGGCCCCAACCTGGACGCGACCACCAACACCGTCGAGTATTCGCGCAAGCACGTGCCATCCAAGATTTACATCAACGGCAAGCTCGCCTTCGACGCCAGCAAGGCCGGCGCGGATAGCACGGGGATTGAGACCGCAAGCGGCAAGTGAAGCAAACCAAAACGGCCCAACCCCAAGCTGGGCGAATGAATTCCTGCCCGGCTTGGCATTGCGTACAGCATTCCGGATTCATTCTGGCTGAATGCCGGCCGGAATGCCAAGCTGGGCGAATAACGGCTCGCCCGGCTTATGGTTCCGGCCAGTTCGCTGATGCCGAGTGTGCGGCCCGACCCACGAGATGTGCGCAAACCTCTGCACGACCGCAAACCTTTGCACCGGAGCATAGGTTCCCGATACTCTCCGCACTCCGAATCACTGAATCCGTCCCATCAGAGTGTCGCAAATCGATGCACCGTCGTCACACCAACCATCCGCGCAGAGGTTTGCAGCACGCAGTCAATGTCAGGGCAGGTAGTCGTAGAGGCGCTCGATGATGAGGTCGTTGAGCAGGCGGCCGCGCAGCGTTGGCACGGCGATGGGGGCAGTTGAGCGCATGACGGAATTCCCGCAGGCCGATTCGCGTGATATCCCGTGATCCGATTCATGCAATATGTCGCAAACCGACAATCCATGCAATGAATCGCAAGCCGGTTCCGTGGGATTCACAAGCGTGAGCAGACCTTCGGATTGCAGGTCTTCCCATGCCGATCGGGGGATGATGCCCGCGAAGCGCGACGTATCGAATCCTTCGTGCAGTCGCAGCCCGAGCATGAGCGTCTCCTCGGCATCCTCGGCGGGCGTGATGCCTTCGCTGCCCGCCCACGGCACGCGGCCGGCGTTGAGGTCGTGCGCCCAGGCGCGGGGATGCGCCACATCCCAGCTGCGCACGCCAACGGAAGACGGGTCGATCGGCGCATCCGCGGCAGTCACGGCTGATGAATCGCGCGAATCGCTTGCCGCACCCGTCTTGCGAAAACCTTCGGATGGTCCTTGTGCCAAGCCGAGCGCTCCCGTATCACCAGGAAATACATCAGAGAGCCTAGCGCTGGAATCATCGGCAACAGCCACACCACCACCCAGCCGGTAGTGCGAGTGGGCGCCGGGGCCGATGCCCGCCCAGTCCACGTTGCGCCAGTAACCGAGGTTGTGCCGCGACTCGTAGCCGGGCCGCGCCCAGTTGCTGATCTCGTACCATTGCAACCCGGCGGCGGAGAGCAGCTCGTCGGCAATCTCGTATTTCGCCGCCTCGTCATCATCGCTGGGTTTGGGCAGCCGGCCCGCGGCGATCATCCTGCCCATCTTCGTGCGCGGCGCGATTGTCAACGCATACGCCGAGACGTGGTTCACGCCCAGCTCCACCGCCGCCTCCACGGAACTGCGCCAATCGTCGAGGCTCTCCCCCGGCGCGCCGTAAATGAGGTCCACACTCGAACGCAATCCGCACGCATCGGCGGCGCGCACACCCGCTTCCACGTTCGCCGGCGTGTGACGGCGGTCGAGCGTGCGCAGCACATGCGACACCGCGGACTGCATGCCGAACGAGATCCGCGTGAAGCCGCCATCCGCGAGGCGCTGCACATACTCGGCGTCCACCGTGTCGGGGTTCGCCTCGGTCGTAACCTCGGCGCCAGGCTCCAGCCCCCAGATGTCGCGCACCGCGTCGAGCATCGCCACGAGGTCCGCGGCGGGCAAAATCGTGGGCGTGCCACCGCCGAAGAACACCGTGCTCGCCGCAGGCTCGTGGATGCCATGCGCCTCCTGCCAGTCATGCACGAGCCACATCTCACGAATCGCCATGCGCGCGTAGTTGCCACGCGACGCACCCTCGCCCAGGTCGGGCGCGGTATAGGTGTTGAAATCGCAGTACCCGCAGCGCCGCATGCAGAACGGCACATGGATGTAGACCTCGAACGTCATGAAGCTCAGTTGCCGGCCTTCTGCGCGGCGCGGATCTTGTCTTTCGTGTCGCGGTCGGTCGGCTCGTCGGTGCTCAGCGCGGCGATGAACGCCTCCTGCGGCACCTCCACATGGCCGAGCATCTTCATGCGCTTCTTGCCGGCCTTCTGCTTCTCGAGCAGCTTGCGCTTGCGGGTGATGTCGCCGCCATAGCACTTGGCGAGCACGTCCTTGCGCAGCGCGCGGATGGTCTCTCGGGCGATGATGCGCGAACCGATCGCCGCCTGGATGGGAATCTCGAACTGCTGGCGCGGGATGAGCTCGCGCAGCTTCTTCGTCATCATCACGCCATAGCTGTAGGCCTTGTCGCGGTGCACGATGGCGCTGAACGCATCCACCTTCTCGCCCTGGATGAGGATGTCGACCTTCACGAGGTCCGCCTCCTGCTCGCCGTCCTCGTGGTAGTCGAGCGACGCGTAACCCTTCGTGCGGGACTTCAATTGATCGAAGAAATCGAACACGATCTCGGCGAGCGGGATGCGGTAATGCATCTCCACGCGCTCAGTGCCTATGTACTCCATCGTGCCCATCTGGCCACGGTGGTCCTGGCACAGCTCCATCACGGAGCCGATGAACTCCTTGGGCGTGATGATGTCGGCCGCCACCACCGGCTCCACGATGCGCTTGACCTTGCCGTCGGGGAACTCGCTCGGGTTCTTCACATGGTGCACCGAGCCATCCTCCATCGTCACGTCATACTCGACGTTCGGCGCCGTGGAGATCAGGTCCAGCCCGAACTCACGGCTCAGGCGCTCCGACACGATCTCCATGTGGAGCAGGCCCAGGAACCCGCAGCGGAAGCCGAAGCCCAGTGCCACCGAGGTCTCCGGCTCGTAGACGAGGGCCGCGTCGTTGAGCTTGAGCTTGTCGAGCGCGTCGCGCAGCTCGGGGAACTGCGCGTTGTCGATCGGGAACAGGCCGGCGTACACCATCGGCTTGGGGTCGCGGTAGCCGGGAAGCGGCGTGGTGGCGGGCTTGTCTTCCACGGTGATCGTGTCGCCCACTTTCGACTGGCGCACGTCCTTCACGCCGGTGATGATGTAGCCCACCTCGCCGGCGCCCAGGGAATCGGTGGGCGTCATGTCGGGCTGGATCACGCCCAGCTCGATCGGGTCGTGCGTGGTGCCCAGGCCCATCATGCGGATGCGCTCGCGGCTGTGGATCTCGCCATCGACCATACGGATGTAGGTCACGATGCCGCGGTACGAGTCATACACGGAGTCGAAGATGAGCGCGCGGGCGGGCGCCTCCTGGCTGCCCGTGGGCGCGGGCACCTCCATGACGATGCGATCGAGCAGATCGGCGACGCCTTCGCCGGTCTTGCCGGAGACGCGCAGCACATCGCTGGGCTCGCAGCCCAGCAGGCCGGCGATCTCCTCGGCGTGCTTGTCCGGCTCGGCGCTGGGCAGGTCGATCTTGTTGAGCACGGGGATGATGGTGAGGTCATGGTCGATCGCCATGTACAGGTTGGAGAGGGTCTGCGCCTCGATGCCCTGCGTGGCATCGACGAGCAGCACGGCGCCCTCGCATGCGGCGAGCGCGCGGGAGACCTCATACGAGAAGTCCACGTGGCCGGGGGTGTCAATCATGCCGAGCGTGTATTCCTGCCCGTCGAACGTCCACGGCACGCGCACGGCCTGCGACTTGATGGTGATGCCGCGCTCCTGCTCGATGTCCATGCGGTCGAGATAGCGGTCGTGCATGTCGCGCTGCGCCACCACGCCGGAAAGCTGCAGGATGCGGTCGGCGACCGTGGACTTGCCGTGGTCGATGTGCGCGATGATGCAGAAATTGCGGATCAACTCGGGATCGGTATGGCCGGGCTTGTTCTTCTGCTGCATCGACGCATTCTCCTTGTCAGCGACTGCCGGAAGGAAGTCGGCAGTCGCGCTTACGTTCTCGCCTGCCGTTGCACCTGGCAGGCCTGTCCAATTGTTCCAGTCTAACGGCCCGGGCAGGCAATGGCGTCAGCGCGTCGCGTGAGGCCAAGGCATCATGATGATAGAACGACCAGTACAGGTTGACAGGCATCACGCCGTCAGGGCGGCGAGGTGCCGCTCCTGCCCCGCTGCCCCGCTGCCCCGCTGCCTGTCTGTGGCCTGCCTTTGGCCGATTACCGGCTCATGACGAGGCGCGGTAGCGCGACCTTCCATTCCTTGCCAGTGGCTCTGTCGCGCCACCGCACCACATGGCCCACGTCGGCTGAGTGCACATGGTATCTTCCTCTGCCTCCATGCCCGCGCAGGTATTTGTCGAGGGTCGCGTTCATCTTCCTGGAGGTGCGGAAACTGGCTTTCGCGCCCTCACCGGCATCCAGATCGAAGCACAGCGACACGCTTCCCTCCCGCGATTCGATGTGCCCGTGTATTGCGTCGCCGGCCTGCACCCGGTCGATCGCCTGCTGCACCGCGGGATTCTTCACATCATCGAGCCGGATGTCGTGCAACGAGCACGCCAGCATCACGTTCCGCGGCTCCTCGTATTCACGCGACTCGTGTGACACTCTCACACCGGCCTTGGCGAAGGCCCCGTCCAGAGGGCTCAGCAATGTCGAGGAGTCGCACAGCACCAACGTATGGCGAGCGCGGGTCATGCCCACATACAGAAGGTTCACAGCCTGGAGCTCCTCCCAGCCTGACCGCCCGGTCACCTGGCAGTAGACGGTGTCGAACTGTCGTCCCTTGGCCTTGTGGTAAGTCGATACCGTGATTTGCGAATCGTCCGATTGCGTCAGTTCCGCCAACGTAGTGTCTGCGAGCATCTCCTCGAGATCGGAACAGTAGATGGTCCCGACGCTGCTCGCATAGCGTTGCAACGCGCTGGTGACATCCTGCATGTGACTGCTTCGTGGAAAGCGGGCGCGCAAGCGATCCAACGCATCGCGGTAATGGTCGGCGGGGATCACCATATCATCGTCGAGCATTTCGAGGAAGGCGGCGCATTCCTCAAGCATCGCCGCACGGAAATCAGTGGAACCGTCGATGAATTTCACGGGGATGCCGCGGTGCTGCAATTCGCAATAGACCGTGGCGACATCCTCGTTGGTGGGCACCAGCACGGCGATGCTTTCCTTATGTGCCTTGTCGTTCTCCTCGCCATCGGTTTGCGTATCTCCGGCTTGCGCGCCGTGGACGGCATGCCAGTGCGCATCCACCCGTTCGATGAGCGGCATGAGGCCCGGATGGTCAAGGATCACACGCTCCACGCTGCCCGGCTCACCACTGTGCGCATGGCAGCTCGCTGTCTTCAAGCCGTGGGGTTTGAGCGTCAGGACGGCATTGGCGGCATCCACGATCGATGTGTCGCTGCGGTAGTTCGTGCGCAGTTCGATGATGGTCGCATCGTCGGCGAGAGCTGTGTCGGAATGCGCGGCATCGGCAGTCCTCTCCCCGGAAGCAGTATCCGGCTCCTCGTCAGGGGCGTTGGCGGCGGAGGCGAGCTGCGCCATGTACCTGCTGTCGGCACCACGGAACTCCATGATCGCCTGGTCATCGTCCCCGACGGCGATGACGCGCATGTCCGGGTTGCGGCGCATCATCGCGGCGACCATCTCGTATTCATCGGCGCACATGTCCTGGGCTTCGTCGATGACGAGGCACGTCTTCGCGCATACCGAGGTGTCGATGTCCGCGTTCGGGTCGGCCAGCAGAGCAGCCGCCTGGCGTTCGATCCCATCGACCTGGTCGAGGTCGCCCACGCGACCCGCCACGTCGAATGCGAAGGCATGGAAGGTGCGTATGCCAACGTAATACGACATGTCGCCGATGAGCGCGTGCAGACGGTTGGC
>JAQXZM010000068.1 GCA_029227215.1 Bifidobacteriaceae bacterium
CAATGCCACACCCCGCCCCCCCTGGTTTGGGCGCCGGGGGCGGTTTGTTCCGCCACCCCCGCCCCGCGGTCGGGGGGCGCGCAACCGCAGTGGGTATGATACGGCTATGACACAAGCAATCATTCATACGTCTGAGGGCGACATCACCGTCGACCTGTTCGAAGACAAAGCACCCTTCACCGTCCAGAATTTCATCGCTCTCGCCGAAGGCAGCCAGGAGTGGCGCGACCCCGAGACGGGTGAAACCCGCAATGACGCGCTGTACGACAACACGACGTTCCACCGCATCATCAAGGACTTCATGATTCAGGGCGGTGATCCTGCCGGCAATGGCACCGGCGGCCCCGGTTACATCTTCGACGATGAAATCAGCGACGTGAAGTTCGACCGCCCCTACTTGCTCGCCATGGCTAACGCAGGCATCCACCCCGGTCCTGACGGCCGCATGCACGGCACGAACGGCAGCCAGTTCTTCATCACCACCGTCCCAACTCCGTGGCTTGACGGACACCACACGATCTTCGGCGAGGTCAGTGACGACGACAGCAAGTCCGTGGTGGACGCCATTGAAAGCGTGGCGACCGACGCGCGCGACATGCCGCTCGAACCGGTGATCATCGAATCCATCGAAGTGCTCGAGGACTGATAACCGCAAACCTGCTGCAGCGGCGCCCGCCGTCGCACATCCACATACCCTGTGCACCCCTCGCGGCTGGTTGCACAGGGTTTTTCTTGTTCATGCCTTGCTTTCCTTGTATCCCCGCATCTCCATTTCTTTGTGTCTTTACAAGGGCACACACGACCGCTAGCCCGCTGTGCAAGCGCGCCGAGCAGCGTATCGAATCACAAGGCACACCAAATTGCATCACAGGGGTGCACAAAACGGCATACAGGGGACACAATACGGCATACAAAAACCTCTGATGACGTGAATCATTGACAAATCATCAGAGGTTTTCTTATGTGTGCTCAGCTTGATCAAACCTCAGCTTGATCAACACGCAGCTTGATCAAACCTCAGCTTGATTGGCGTTGAGTCAAATCGCTGCGGACAGCGCACCTTGCCAAACGGCATCGCCGCGGCATCAGCGCACGGTCATGTCGAGCGCGGCAACGCCATCCTCACCGGTAGACACACGGTAGGTGTCGGACACCGCGGAGATGAAGATCTTGCCATCGCCCGGCTCGCCCTTCTCGCCGGAGCGCAGCACCTTGGTGGCTGCGGCGACCACGAGCTTGGGGTCGACTTCAGACACCACGATGTCGACTTGGATCTTGGGCAGCAGGTTGAAGTTCGTCTTGACGCCGCGGAACTGGCCGGTCTTGCCAGCCTCCACGCCAGCGCCAAGCACATTGCTGACCGTCATGCCCGTCACGCCGATGCGAGCCAAGGTATCCTTGAGTTCCACGAACTTGTCTTCCTTGCACATGATGGTGATCTTCGTCATCGTGGTGCCCGGCGTCTTGACCGGCACAGGCTTGAGATCCTTCACATCCACGCCACCCGTGGTCTGGGATGCGATTGCAGGGACGGTGGGCAGGAAGCCTGCATATGCAGTGGCCAGACCGTGTTCGGAGACATCGAGGCCGGTGACCTCCTCGTCGGCGCTCACACGCAGACCGACGGTGGCACGCAGAATCGCGAACAGCACGATGGCGCACACGATGGTCCAAGCGAGAATGGACACGCAGCCGAGCAGCTGAATGCCCAGCTGCTTGAAACCACCGCCGTAGAACAGGCCGGCGCCGACTTCGACACCATATTCGGAAGCGATGTTCGGATTGGCGAACAGGCCCACGGCGATGCCGCCGAACAGACCGCACAGGCCGTGCACGGAGAATGCACCGACCGGGTCGTCGATGCGCAGCTTGGTGTCGACGAACTCCACGGAGAGCACGACGAGGATGCCGCAGATGATGCCGATGATGAGCGCGCCGATGGAATCGACGACAGCGCAGGGGGCGGTGATGCCCACGAGGCCGGCGAGCGAGGCGTTGAGCGTCATGCCCACATCCGGCTTGCCGTCCTTGACCCAGGTGAAGATCATCGTGGTGCAGCAGGCGACGGCGGGCGCGATGGTGGTGGTGACGAAGATCTGCGCGACCTGCGCCGCGGACGTGCCGGCGGCGCCATTGAAGCCATACCAGCCGAACCACAGGATGAAGCAGCCGAGCGCGGCGATCGTGATGTTATGGCCGGCGATGACGTTGGACTTGCCGTCCTTCGTGTACTTGCCGATGCGTGGTCCCAGGAAGATGGCGCCGATGAGGGCGGTGACGCCGCCGACCATGTGGATGACGGTGGAGCCAGCCCAGTCGAAGTAGCCCAGCTGGCTCAGCCAGCCGCCGCCCCACACCCAGTGCGCCTCGATCGGATAGATGACGAACGAGATGAAGAACGAGTAGATCACATAAGACAGGAACTTCGTGCGCTCCGCCATCGCGCCGGAGACGATGGTCGCGGCGGTGGCGCAGAACACGAGCTGGAACCAGAAGTTCGACCAATCCACGTTGTCGAACCCGCTCGTCGAGAGCATGCCCAGCGTCGGCTTGCCGAGGAACCCGCCGAGGGCGTCCTCACCGCACATGAGGCCGTAGCCCAGGAAGAGGAACGCCACGGTGCCGATACAGAAATCCATGAGGTTCTTCATGATGATGTTGCCGGCGTTCTTCGCGCGCGTGAAGCCGGCCTCGACCATGGCGAAGCCAGCCTGCATGAAGAACACCATCGTGGCGCCGAGTATGTACCACACTCCGAAAACGCTGTCGGAAATCGCACTGGCAATGTCGCTTGTCATCGCAATCGCCTTCCTTCTCTTGCCTTGCATGGCATCGGGCCGTTGCGCTGCGCGCAGTATTCGCGCCGCCGCTGTGCCAGGGCTTGGCGCCCTTCGACCGGCCGTTTGATGCCTTTTACAGTGCCGACGCTATAAATGGCCTGTTTCGGAAAGGGTTGGCCTATGTTTCATTCTGTCGCGGGACGTAATGATTGCTTTACAAACGCATGATGGCACGAAGGCGGCGGTGCCTTCGGCGATGCGCTGCAACGGCGCTGCGGATTCCCCTCCGATTTCATTTCGTTGCAGCATGACGCAAAATAAAATCCGGCAGGAACGGATTGAATCGTTCCTGCCGGATTGAGCGATCTCACTCGTGGAAGCCGGTGTAGTTCGGGGCTTCCGTGGTCATGACGATGTCGTGCGGGTGGGATTCGCGCAGGCCGGCGTCGGTGATGCGCACGAAGCGGCACTTCTGCTTGAGCTCGGGGATCGTGCGGGAGCAGGTGTAGAACATCGTCTGGTGCAGGCCGCCGACGAGCTCGTACAGCACGTAGTTGAGGGAGCCGCGGTACGGAACCTC
>JAQXZM010000069.1 GCA_029227215.1 Bifidobacteriaceae bacterium
AGCGCTGCCACGGATCCTCCTGGGTCGCCTTGAGCGACAGGGAGATGCGTTCGCGCTCGAGATCGACGTCGAGAACCTCGACGGTGACCTTGTCGCCGACCTTGACGACCTCGGACGGATGGTCGATGTGCTTCCAAGAGAGCTCGGAGACGTGGATGAGGCCGTCCACACCGCCGAGGTCGACGAATGCGCCGAAGTTGACGATGGAGGAGACGACACCCTCGCGGATCTGGCCCTTCTTGAGCTGCGAGAGGAAGGTCTCGCGCACTTCGGACTGGGTCTCCTCGAGGTACTGGCGACGGGAAAGGACCACGTTGTTGCGGTTCTTGTCGAGCTCGAGGATCTTGGCCTTGATCTTCTGGCCGATGTACGGCTGAAGGTCGCGCACGCGGCGCATCTCGACGAGGGATGCCGGCAGGAAGCCGCGCAGACCGATGTCGACGATGAGGCCGCCCTTGACGGCTTCGATGACGGTGCCTTCGACGACACCATCGGATTCCTTGATCTTCTCGACCTCGCCCCAGGCGCGCTCGTACTGTGCACGCTTCTTGGACAGGATCAGGCGTCCTTCCTTGTCTTCCTTGGTGATGACAAGGGCCTCGACGGTGTCGCCAACCTTAACGACATCATCGGGATCAACGTCCTTCTTGATGGAAAGTTCGCGGGAAGGAATCACGCCTTCCGTCTTGTAGCCGATATCCAGGAGGACTTCGTCATGATCGATCTTGACGACAGTGCCCTCGACCAGATCACCATCATCGAAATTCTTGATGGTGGAATCGACTGCCTTGATGAAGTCGTCGACAGTGCCGATGTCATTGATGACAACCTGCGGGACTTCGTTAGTGTTTTCTGCCATTGGGTTGGTTGTTTCTCATAGTTTGTGGATAAAATCGTTCTTCTTTTTTGCGGCCGGTCCAGGTAACTCGACGAGTCACCCCGCCGGAATTCACCAGGAATTCGGCCACACGACGCACGACGGATACACTCCGCCCACGCACGCAAATCACAAGCATACACGACCGCTACGCCTTTCGGCGGCAAGACACGCCGCAATCGCTCACGGCGCAATGACTTCTCGCGAACTTCCTGCTGACTCTCGCGGATTTCTCGCTGGCTTCTCGCGAGTTTCCCGCGTTGCCACTGTGGCCACTGTGATATTGCAGAGATATTGCAGATTGCAGCAGCACCGCCGCCTCCGCTAGTCGCCGACCCCTGCCTGGCGCTCGGCGATGCGCACGACGTTGCGCAGCAGCATCGCGCGGGTCATCGGGCCCACGCCGCCCGGGTTGGGCGAGTACGCGGCGCACACGTCATGGCACGCCGGGTCCACGTCGCCTTGGACGCGCCAACGGCCCGCCGCTTCGTCGTAGACGCGGGAAACGCCCACGTCCATGAGCACCGCGTGGGGGTTCACGTCCTCGGGCTTGACGAAATGCGCCTTGCCCACCGCCGCCACGATCACGTCCGCCCCGCGCATGATGTCGTGAAGGTTGCGCGTGTGCGTGTGGCATAGCGTGACGGTGGCGTCAACGTTGCGGTTGGTGAGCATGAGGCCGATCGTCCTGCCGATCGTGACGCCCCTGCCCAGCACCACGACGTGCTTGCCGTCGAGGTCGATGCCGTTGCGTTCCATGAGGTCGATGACGCCGCTGGGCGTGCACGGCAGCGGATAGCGCGAATCGCCGTTCGTGTGGAGCACGAGCTGGCCGAGGTTGTACGGGTGCATGCCGTCCGCGTCCTTCGCGGGGTCCACCATCTCCATGATGCGGTTGGAGTCGATGCCCTGGGGTAGCGGCAGCTGCACGATGTACCCGGTGCAGGCGGGGTTCTCGTTGAGGCGGCGCACCGCGGCGGCGACGTCGTCGAACGTGGCGTCGGCGGGAAGGTCCTCGCGGATCGAGTCGATGCCGACCTCGGCGCAATCGCGGTGCTTGCCGGCAACGTACTTGACGGAGCCGGCGTCCTGCCCCACGAGCAGCGTGCCCAAACCCACCGGGTGCCCGGCAGCGCGCAGGCGCTCCACGCGGCCTGCGAGTTCTTCCTTGATCTGCTTGGCGGCGGCCTTGCCATCGAGTACCTGTGCCATGCTCCTCCTGTCTGTGGTGCCGTTTGCCGCTGCCTGCGCTGCGCCTGTTGAGGACGGCATCCGCGTATTCCCTGATATTGGGGCTGGATATCGTGGCTGGAGAATGCCAGCCACGGAGTATCAGCTACGGAATCATCGACTGCGGAACGCCACGGAATGCCATGCAGCGGCAAATCGCCCATTCGGTTCGGCTTTTAGGCTACTCTATCAAGTAGTTTCCCGTCGCCGCCGTCCTCAATGCGGAACGGCGAGGCGGCCGGAGCACACAGCGGCAGAAGGTCAGCGACATTAGGCCATTGTCTGAGGCAATGGCGGAACGATGTGCACACCAGAACGATTGCATAACCGGACGATTTGCAAGAAAAGAGCGGAGAATGCGTATCACTGCACGAATCAGCACCGCAACGGCGAAGGCGGCGACGAGGATCGCCGCACTGGTTGCGGGCATCGCAATCGTCGCCGGCTCGGCGGCATGCGGTTTCGGCAGCGCCTCCCCGTCGTCTTCCACTTCAGCGGCTTCGAGCTCCTCCACCGAGCAGGACTCCCCCATCACCATCGTGGCGGCGGAGAACACCTGGGGCACCGTCGCGTCCCAGATCGCCGGCGACGAGGGCTCCGTCACGTCCATCGTGTCTGACACAGACACCGACATGTCGACCTTCGCGCCGGATTCCGACCAGAAAACGCTTATCGCGAGCGCGCAGGTGGTGGTCGTGACCGGCGCCGGCTACGACTCGTGGGCGAGCGACCTCGTGAGCCAGGGGCAGACCATCGTCAACGCCGCGAGCACGATTGGCGCCAGCACCGGTGACAACCCGTACCTGTGGATGTCCGCCGACGCGCGTAAAGCCGTCGCCAAGGCAATCGCCGATTCCCTCACCAAGCTGCGCCCGGACGCCTCCGACACCTTCACTGCGAACCTCGACGCATGGCAATCCGAGGAAAACGCGACCGAGGACGCGATCGCTGACTTCGCCAAGGAACACGACGGGCTGAGCTATGTGGCGACCACGCCTGTCGCCTACTACCTGATGTCGGAGGTCAACGCCAAGGACGCCACGCCGCAGGAATGGTCCGCCGCCTCCGCCAAGGGCATCACGCCCGACGACACGGCGATCGCCAAGTTCACTCTCACGCTCAAGGGATTCACGGGCGACACCAGCCTGCTCATTACGGATTCGCAACGCACCAACAGCGCAGTGGATACCGTGCTCGGCACCGAACAGGCGCGCACGGTGCCCGCGGTGACGCTCACCGAGACGATACCGCTTTCCGAGACCTCCCTGCCGCAGTGGATCGCAAGCATCGTCGAGCAGATGGATACGGAGCTCGACGAAGCCAAGCCCACCAGCGGTGCTTCTGCGAGCGCGTCCTCCACCGCTTCCACAAGCAGCTCGGCATCGGCTGACGCCTCCGGCTCCACCGCTTCCTCGGCGGAGTTAGCTTCGTCCACCACGAACTGACTCGTGACTGACTCGTGCAACGCTCCGTGGTTCATCGCCTCCGTGGTTCATCGCCAATGAACGCCGCCGTTGTCGGCGGTAACACTCTAGCGAAAATCCTTCCCCTCCGCCTTTCCTCTTTGTGTCCTTCCTCTGGGTCCATCTTTTCCTTTTCCTCCTCGCTGCTTCCCCTCCCGCCCCTGGTCTTTCCCTTCTGTTCTCCTAGCGAACAATGTCCATGCCGTACCGCACTATTATTTGAGAACGGTTCTCAATTATAAAATCCGCAATTGTTAGGAGGCAGGCATGGAGAAGCACGCGGAGCCCTGCATCGAATTCCGAAACGCCGCCGTGCAGCGCGGCGGGCGCACCATCTGGTCGGAGGGCACCTTCGCCATCGAACGCGGCACGGTCACGGCAATCGTGGGCACGAACGGCGCCGGCAAGACCACCATGATCGACGTGGAGCTGGGACTGCTGCCCCTGTGCCACGGCTCGGTCACGGTGCTCGGCTGCCCGGCGGGCCAGTCCAACAGCCGCATCGGATACGTGCCGCAGAACTACATGGACGACGTGGATTCCAACGTGACCGTGAGCCAGTCGGTGCTGCTGGGGCTCACCGGCACGCGCTTCGGATTCCACCGCGTGACGCGCCAGCAAAAGGACGCCGTCGCCAGCATCATCGAGTTCGTGGGGCTGGGCGGCAAGGAGCACATGCGGCTCAACGAACTGTCGGGCGGCCTGCGCCAGCGCGCCGCCATCGCCCAGGCGCTGGTGAGCCACCCCGACCTGCTGCTGCTCGACGAACCGCTCGCCAACCTCGACCTGGCGAGCCAAAGCGCCATCGTGGAGCTGTTCGCGCAGCTCAACCGGGAGTGGGGCATGACGATCCAGATCGTGTCGCACGACCTCAACATGCTGCTGCCCATCCTCACCGGCGCCGTCTACCTGCTCGACGGCCACCCGCATTATTCCGGCATGTCGACGGTGCTCGACTCCGACCTGCTCACGCATCTGTACGGCACGAAGGTCGAGGTCGTCACCACGCCGCAGGGCGACATGTTCGTCACGCCTAATCCCGATGTGGAGCCGGCAGGACACGGCGACGGTACGCTCGACGCCTCGGAGGCGGCGACGTTCTTCCGCCAGCATTACGCGTATGCGCACGCGCATTCGAGCGGGACGGGGGCGCAAACCGCTGGCACTGCGGCACATGAGGCGAAGGAGGACTGACATGACGACATTCACGTTCAACCACGATTGGTGGCAGCTGCTCACCGGCTCCTTCATGCAGAACGCGCTCATCGCTGGCGTGCTCATCGCCCTCGCCGCTGGTGCGATGGGCTATTTCACCATCACCCGCCGCTCCACGTTCGCCGCGCACGCGCTCGCCCACATCGGCCTGCCGGGTGCCACGGGCGCCGTGCTGCTGGGGCTTCCGGTCTCGTGGGGCATGGGACTGTTCGCGCTCGGTGGCGCACTCGCCATCGGGGCACTGGGCAAGCGTGCGTCGCAACGCGAGATCGCCACCGGCACCACGCTCGCATTCGCCACCGGCCTGGGCCTGTTCTTCGCACGCATGTCATCGAGTGCCACCAAGCAGATGCAGTCGATTCTCTTCGGCTCCATCCTTACGATCTCCCGCTCGGAACTGCTCGGATTCGCAATCTTCGACGCGGTGCTGCTGTTGATTCTTGCCTTCGCATACCGTCCGCTGCTGTTCAGCTCGCTCAACGAGCAGGTGGCGCAGGCGAAGGGCGTGCCGGTGCGCCTCATGGGGCTCGTCTACATGGCGCTCATGGCGGGCGTCATCACCGTCGCCACGCCCGCCGTGGGCACGCTGCTCGTGTTCGCACTCGTCGTGACGCCTTCCGCCACGGCAATCATGATGACGCGTTCGCCGTTTTCCGCGATGGTGTGCTCGGCGCTACTGTGCCTGGGCAGCATCTGGGGCGGGCTGGCGCTCGCCGCGATGTTCCCGTTCCCGCCCAGCTTCATCATCGTCACGATCAGCTCGGCGCTCTGGCTGGCAGTCCGCCTCATCACCGGCCGCAACCAGCACTGAGGGAGGCGGGCCGCATCCCGCACCCCACGACCAGCGGACTTCTGCAAACCTCTGCACCGGCAGATTGCGCTACACCCGCGCAGAGGTTTGCGGCACGCTTCATGTCCCAAACCTCACCCCGTGGCCCGCAGACTGTCACAAACGTATGCGCCGATACATGACGCCGTGCCCGCGCATGGGTTTGCGCACCCCTTTCCCTCATCCTGCTCGATCAAGGCTGGAATGAGGTTTCGCAAACACATGCACCGGCAGATTGCCTTGTGCTCGTGCAGAGGTTTCGATATCCCGGCAGAGGATGAAGGAAGTCAACACGCCGCATCGCTGCGCACGGCGAGGGCGGTGGCGATGGCGGCCACGCCTTCGCCGGCGCCGGTGAAGCCCATGTGGTCGGTTGTGGTGGCAAGCAGGCTCACCGGCATGCCGGCGGCGTCGCTCATCGCGCGCGCCGCCTCGGCGCGGTGCGCACCAATATGCGGATTGTTGCCAATCACGGTGACGGTGGCGTTGGCAAACGTCCAACCCGCCTCGCGGCAGGCGTGCGCCACGGTGCGAAGCATCGGCGCTCCGTGCTTGCCGGCGCCATCGCTCGCAGCGCCCACGCCGAAGAATCCGCCGATGTCACCCAGATCGCACGCCGAGAGCATCGCGTCGATCAGGGCATGGGCTGCCACGTCCCCATCGGAATCGCCCTCGAGGCCTGGCACTCCCCTCGCTTCGTCATCCGTCCAGCGAATGCACGCAAGCCACAATTCGCGACTCGTTTCGCCAGAAGGTATGGCAAAGCGGTGCGCATCGAAGCCTTGCCCCACGCGCACCGCCTGCAACAGATTCATGTCCGAATGCACCCTTCAGAGACTCTCAGCGCTGCGATGTCTCAATGCTTCTTCGCAGTACGCTTCTTCGCCTTGAGGCCCTGCTCCTCGATGCGGCGCAGCGTCTCGCTCGCCGGCTCATCGGGGGCCTTCGTGTGGTGCTTCTCGTCGCCCGGCTCGGGATCGGCGAAGCCGAGGTTCACGTCGAGCAGACGCTGGGTCTCCTCTTCGGAAAGATGCTCGGAGATGGAGATCTCGGCGGAGAGCACCTTGCGCGCTTTGGTCAGCATGCGCTTCTCGCCTGCCGACAGGCCGTGGTCGTCATCATCGCGCTGCGCAAGGTCGCGCACCACATGGGCGATCTGCAGCAGGTCGCCGGATGCGATGCGCTCCTGATTGAGCTTGTAGCGGCGCGACCAGTTCGTCTTCTCTTCCTCGACCGGGGTGCGCAGGATCTCGAATACCTTGCCCACGTCGTTGCCATCGGCGATGTCGCGCACGCCGATGCTTTCCACGTTCTCCTCTGGCACGAAAATCACCAAGCCGTCGGTCGACAGCACATTGAGCTTGAGATACGTCCTCGTCTGGCCGTCCGGCGTCTTGCGGTCCTCGATGTCCTCGACACGAGCCGCGCCGTGGCGGGGATAGACAACCGTGTCGCCGATTTGATAAGCCATGTATTCCTCCAAAAGTAGCCCAATCTGTAATAGTATGCCACGAGCCGCCGACCGCCCGCCTCGGTTCGCCACAAGCGGATTCCGGCCATCTCTCGGCTGTCCTTTCGGATCTCTTCCACGCCCACGATGCGCGCCCAGATGAAACAAAAACGCCCGAATGCCGCGTTTCCGTTGTACTTTTCGGCGTGCCGCCTTTAGACTTTTGGATATGGAGAAGACATTGATTACCAATGTGGCGCCTCTCGAGGCGGACCACGAGGCTCTTGACAGAGTCAGCAACGGCGTTTTCTACGACCCGCACGAGGTTCTCGGCGCCCACCTCAATGCCGCCCCGAACGACGCATACGCCACAGTGCGCGTGCTTCGTCCGTTGGCGAAGGAGGTCGGCATCGTCACCGTCGACGGCACCGAATATGAAGCGCATCACGAATGGAACGGGGTCTTCGTGGCCGTCGTTCCCGCAGCGACCCGCAAGGACGGCTCGCATTCCGTGCCGGATTACCGCATCCACGCAACGTATGAAGACGGTAGCGAGACCACGCTCGACGATCCGTATCGTTACCTGCCCACCGTGGGTGACGTGGACATGTATCTGTTCGGCGAAGGCCGCCATTACCGCCTGTGGGAGGTCATGGGCGCGCATGTGCGCACCTACATCGACCCGATGGGCTCGCCGGACGGCTCGTCCTCCGATTCCATCACCGGCGTCTCGTTCGTCGTGTGGGCGCCGAACGCCCATTGCGTGCGCGTCGTGGGCGACTTCAACGGATGGAACGGCCGCACGCACGCCATGCGCGAGCTGGGCAACTCCGGCATCTGGGAGCTGTTCATCCCCGGCATGAAGGGCGGCGACCGCTACAAGTTCGAGCTGCTCAACGCCAACAACGAGTGGAAGCAGAAGGCCGACCCCTACGAGCGCCACCACCAGATCCCGCCGGAGACCGCATCCGTCGTGTCCGACTCCCACTACGAATGGGAGGATGGCGAATGGATGCAGCACCGCGCCACCACGAACCCGCACACCGGCCCGGTGAGCATCTACGAGGTGCACGCCGGCTCGTGGAAGCAGGGCTACACCTACCGCCAGCTCGCCGACGAGCTCGTGCGCTCCGTCAAGGACATGGGCTTCACCCACGTGGAGTTCCTGCCGCTTGCCGAGCACCCGTTCGCGGGCTCCTGGGGCTACCAGGTGACCGGCTACTACGCACCGGACTCCCGCTTCGGCGACGTGGACGACTTCAAGTACATGGTCGACTGCTTCCACAAGGCCGGCATCGGCGTCATCATGGACTGGGTGCCCGCCCACTTCCCCAAGGACGACTTCGCCCTGGGGCGCTTCGACGGCACCCCGCTGTACGAGGACCCGGACCCGCTGCGCGGCGAGCACCCCGACTGGGGCACCTACGTGTTCAACTACGGCCGCAACGAGGTGCGCAACTTCCTCGTAGCGAACGCCTGCTACTGGCTCGACGAGTACCATGTGGACGGCCTGCGCGTCGACGCCGTGTCGTCCATGCTGTACCTCGACTACAGCCGCAAGCCCGGCCAGTGGAGGCCGAACATCTACGGCGGCCGCGAGAACCTCGAGGCCATCGAGTTCCTCAAGGAAGCCACCGGCACCTGCTACCTCAACTACCCCGGCATCATGATGATCGCCGAGGAATCCACCGCATGGCCCGGCGTCACCGCCCCGACGAGCGCCAACGGCCTGGGCTTCGGCCTCAAGTGGAACATGGGCTGGATGCACGACACGCTCCAGTACCTGCAGTACCCGCCGATCGACCGCAAGTGGCACCACGACGAGATCACCTTCTCGATGGTCTACGCCTACTCCGAGCATTACGTGCTGCCGATCTCGCATGACGAGGTGGTGCATGGCAAGGGCTCGCTCATCGGCCGCATGCCGGGCAACGACTGGCAGCGTTTCGCCGGCGTGCGCGCGCTGTTCGCCTACCAGTGGACGCACCCGGGCAAGAAGCTCACGTTCATGGGCAACGAGCTGGCGCAGTTCGGCGAGTGGAACGAGAACTGGAGCATCGACTGGGATTCCCTCAACTGGCAGGACCACCAGGGCGTGCAGCGTCTCGTGCGCGACCTCAACACTGTCTACCGCGAGAACCCGGCGCTGTGGCAGGTCGACAACGACCCGTCCGGCTTCCAGTGGCTCACCTCGGACGACGCGGACCACAACACGCTGAGCTACATGCGCCTCGACAAGGACGGCAACCCGATCGTGGTGGTCGTCAACTTCTCGGGCACCGCATGGAGCGACTACCAGGTCCCGCTCCCCCGCGGCGGCAAGTGGAAGGAGATCCTCACCACCGACGACCTCGCGTATGGCGGTTCCAACATCCACAACGACAACATCGTGGCGGACCAGGGCGAGTATCATTCCCGTCCGTTCTCGGCGAAACTCACCGTGCCGGCGCTCGGTGCGATATTGTTGAAGCCAGAGGACTGAACGCGAGTTCCATCCATATGATTCATTGAGACTTTGGGGCAGTTGGCGCAAGCCGGCTGCCCCAAAGTCGGAAAGACGGTCTGATTATGAGCACTTTCAGCGCTGCAGCCGGTCAACCGCAGGCCAGCACGATCCTCGTCGTGGAAGACGAGCCGACGCTCGCCACCGCCATCGCCCAGCGATTGGCGTCGGAAGGCTGGAACGCGCGAGTGTGCGGCGATGGTGCGAGCGCCGTGCAGACCGCCGCCCAGATCCATCCGGACCTCGTGATCATGGACATCATGCTGCCCGTCATGGATGGCATCGAGGCGACGAAGCGCATCACCGCCGCCCGCCCCGTGCCCGTGCTCATGCTCACCGCCCGCGACGACGAGTCCGACAAGCTCACCGGCCTTGCCGCCGGCGCGGACGATTACATGACCAAGCCGTTCTCGATGCGCGAGCTCGTCGCCCGCTGCAAGGCGTTGCTGCGCCGCGTGGAACGCGCCAAGCAGCTCGCGGGCAACCCGCAGAACGACCAGACTCTGCGTTTCGGAGGCATCGTCATCGACCCCGCGCAGCGCATCGTGACGCTCGATGGCAAGGACGTGCACATGACGCCCACCGAGTTCGACCTGCTGCTCACCCTCGCCCGTCGCCCGCGGTCCGTGCTCAGCCGCGAGCAGCTGCTCCAGGACGTATGGGGGTGGACGGATGGCTCCGGCACCCGTACCGTGGACTCGCATGTCAAGTCCCTGCGCCACAAGCTGGGTTCCGACACGATCCGCACCGTGCATGGCGTCGGTTACGCTTTCGAGCCTCCTGAGGACTGACAATGAGCGAACCAGCCCGACCCTCACAGGCCGCACAATCTTCACAATCAGCCCAGCCTGCGCAATCAGCCCAATCGTCAGACCACTCTTCTGGATTCACCGAGCCCGCCCAGCCGCAGGCCGAGGTCTCCGAACGCCGCGCGGGACGCGCCACCCGCGAAGGCGCGAAACGGCATTCCGCGCTCATCGGCTCGCTCTCGTCGATCAAGGTCGAGCTGAGCGTGCTCATCGTCATCGACACGATCATCGTGTTCATCCTCTCGTGGGTCATGCTCAAATGGGGTCTGAGCGAATGGATCGCCTTCCCCGTCACGATGCTTGTGGCGCTGGGCATCACCTATGTGTTCTCCCGCGGGCTCACCGCGCAGCTGCGCGAGATCCGCGACGCCGCGGAGGCCGTGTCGGACGGCGACTACCAGGTGCGCGTGTATGGCGCCACGAGCAGCAAGGACGAGATCGGCCAGCTCGCCCGTTCGTTCAACATCATGGCGGAGGAGCTCGAGCATTCCGATGCCATGCGGCGCGACCTCATCGCCAACGTGAGCCACGAGCTGCGCACGCCCGTCGCCGCGCTCCAAGCCCAGGTGGAGAACATGGCGGATGGCATCACCGAGCCATCGCCTGCGAATCTCGAAGGCATCCTCACCCAGACCCACCGGCTGAGCGATCTCATCGCGTTCCTGCTCGATCTCTCCCGCATGGAGGCGGGTGCGGCGAGCCTGGAGATCAGCGAATTCGACCTGCGCGACTTCCTCGACGAGACGATCGAGCCGCTGGAGATCGCCGACGGCGGGCACAACCACACGATCGAGGTGTCCATGAAGCAGGACATCACGATGGAAGGCGATCCGGACCGGCTGCGCCAGCTGTTTACCAACATCATCTCCAATGCGCTCAAGCATTCCGCCGATGGCACGAAAGTGCTCATCACGGCGCGCGAATACCGCCCGCACGACACGGTCATCGTGAACGTCATCAACTTCGGTTCGCAGATTCCCAAGTCGGCGCGCAACGACATCTTCCGCCGCTATGTCAAAGACAAGGACGGCCGACCGGGCACCGAGTCCGGTGGCACCGGGCTGGGGCTGCCCATCGCCCGGTGGGCGGCGCAGCTGCATGGCGGCAACGTCAAGGTGGTGGATGACCCGCGTGGCGCGGATTTCGAGATCACGCTGCCCAAGCACCACAGGGAGTCGGACGCCGGCACCAGCGCCCTCTCGTGAATCGAACAGCGCATAAAACAGCCGACACGCCGCACTCTTTTCGAACAGATGTTCTATAGTAGTACATATGTTCGAAAGGAGTGGGTGCCATGCGTGATTCATCTTCCCAGGGCTTGGTGGTTAAGGACTTGTCGGCCGACGGCATGCCGGATGGCAGCTTGACAACTGGCGGCTGGGCGGACGATGGCGCGCCGACCGGCGCTGCGTTCGCCCATGCAGCCACGCTGAGCGGGCCGCCCGTGCGGGTGATACCCTCCCCCAGGCCCGTCCCCCAGGCGCTGGAGGCCGTGCATGCGGGTTTCCCTTCCGTGGCGCAGGATTATTTCAATGGCGATTTCTCGCTGGATGAGAATCTCGTCGCCCATCCGGACACGACGTTCGCCGTCACCGTCGCCGGGGATTCGATGATTGGGTGCGGCATCTTCGATGGCGACATCCTGCTCGTCGACCGATCCCTGACACCACAGAACCATGACATCGTCATCGCGGCGGTGAGCGGCGAGCTCACCGTCAAGCGCCTGATAGTGCGGCCTGACGGCACGACGGTGCTGCATCCCGAGAACCCCGTCTACCCCGACATCGCGCTCGATGGCGATGGAGACACCGATGGCACGATGCTGTGGGGCGTGGTCATCGGCAACTACCACTGGCAGTGCAACCGCGCGCAATACGGCAAGGTGCGCAGCACAGCACATGGCAGGCAGACGCATGGTGGAGGTGCGCATCATGAACGGCAGTGGTGAACTCAGTGGTAATCCCAGTGGCAATCACAGTCATGATCGCGGTCGCGACATAGCCGTTGACGATCCCGACCGCGGCTGCATTGCGCTGGCGGACGCCAACAGTTTCTTCGCATCATGCGAGTGCGTGTTCGACCCATCGCTGGTGGGCAGGCCCGTGGTGGTGCTCTCCAACAACGATGGCTGCGTGGTGGCGCGCAGCGCACAGGCGAAGGCGATGGGCATCCCCGAGGGAGTACCGTGGTTCAAGATCCGCGAATGGGCTGCGGACCACGGCGTGGTGGCGCGCAGCTCGAACTACGAGCTGTATGCGAGCCTGTCGGCGCGCATGATGTCGGTGATGCGACGCTTCTTCGTGCACCAGGAGGTGTATTCCATCGACGAGTGCTTCCTCGCCGACAACACGCGTTCGGAACGGGCGGCTACGGGTGATTTGTCGGCCGCTCCCGGAGACTCACCGCGCGAGCCATACGAGTCCCCTCGCCGCGAGACGTTCGCCGAACGGTGCCTGCGCATGCGCACGGCGGTGTTCCAAGGCGTGGGCGTGCCCGTGTCGGTCGGTATCGCCCCCACGAAGACGCTTGCGAAGATCACGAACCATTGGGTCAAGAAGCATGATGCCCGCCACGGCGTGGACTCATGGTCAGGGCTATGCCGCACGCTCAACCACGACCCATTGCGCGATGTGGAGGTGACTGATATCTGGGGCGTCGGGCGCCGCCTCGCGCCGCGCCTCATGAGCCATGGCATCCTCACAGCGGCGGATTTGCGCGACTGCGATCCGGCGACGATACGCCGGCAGTATTCGGTGCTCCTCGAGCAGACCGTGCTGGAACTGCGCGGCATCCGGTGCATCGGTGACGAATCGGATGCCGCGCAAGGCAAGCGCACGACGCAGATCATGTGCTCGCGCATGTTCTCCCACTCGATCACCGACGAGGAGACGATGCGCCAGGCGGTTGCGGTCTATGCGCAAAAAGCCACGCGCCGCCTCATGCGCCAGCACAGCCTGTGCAGCGAGGTGTCGGTGTTCTGTGGCACCGGCCCCACCGACGACTATGGCACTGGTCGCATGATGGTGCGCGGCTGCGCGTCGCTCGATGACCCGACCGACGACCCGCTGCGCATCTGCCAGGGTGCTTATGAAGCGTTGCGACAATGCATGGTTCCAGGCCTCAAGTATGTGCGGGCGGGCGTCATGCTGTCCGGATTGCTTCAGGCGGACGACTACCAGCCGTTGGAAGGTTTCGAAGCCAAACGCGACACCGGGCTCTCGGACACCATGGAGCAGATCAACAAACGTTTCGGCTCGGCGCATGTGGGCATCGGCTATGGCGGCGTGCGTGGCACCGGCAGGTGGGATGGCGACACGGGCGCTTCCTGGAGCATGCGCCGCTCGATGATGTCGCCCCGTTGCACCACGCGCTGGAACGAGATGGCGGTGGTGCGTGCATAGCCGCTCGCTGGCTATCGGTCTGCCCATCGGCCGTAGTTCACCGCTTCTGCTCACCGGTCGCCCGCTATCGGTCTGCCCATCGGCCGCAGTTCACCGCTTCCGCTCGCCGTTCACCGCATCTGTTCACCGCTTCTGCTCACCGGTCGCTGCGTGGCGGCACGACTGCGAGTGCGACTGCCGCGACCACGCGGGCGCCGTGGCGATGCAGCACGCTAGCGCATTCATGGAGCGTAGCGCCGGATGTGACGATATCATCCACGAGCACGACCATCCGGTCCCTCAATACAGCCCGATTGCGAGGTTTGATGCACACATGTCCGCGGATTCGCGACGCGCGGCCCGCCTTGTTCGACGAGGCGACGGACTTGGCGGCGACGCCCTGCAGATCCAGCACATCCGCATATTCGGCATCGCCCACGCACTGACGCAGTTCCTGTGCCACCGCGAGGGCGAGCGTGCGGGTCTGGAACCTGCCACGGGCGCGTTTGGACGCACGGGAAGATGGCGCCGGCACCACCAGAATCGGGAATCGCATCTCCCCTTCTTGCGGAAATCCTCCCTGTATCTCCTGTTCCGTCGTGGCTCTTTCCGGCGCATCACCTCCCGGCGCATCACCTCCCGGCGTGTCTTCCAGCAGTTCCCTCTGAAGATCTTTCATCAGACCCCTCAGCTCAGCCGTCCGAAACCTCACCAGCGCGCGCAATGCCTCGCACAGCGGCGCATCGGCCTCCTCGTCACCATGGTCCTTCCACCGCAGCACCGCCTGACGCGCTGCTCCCCTGTACCACGCGCACGCCCAAGCCTCGCCACTCTCCACGCATGCAGAAACCCGCCGCACAGGGTATTCGCGAAACAACCGAGTGCACTGCGGGCACAGAACCTCGTCAGGCACATCGCACCCCGCACACCCACGCGGAAACACCAACAGCGACACAGCACGAACCGCACGCCACGCCACACGCCACATTCGGCGAGCACCATGCCATCCCACGCCAGTCATCGAATCGACACATTGCGCCGAGCATCCCGGTCGCGACGCCGCTAGTTGCAGAAAAATGTTCTGGCTCGCCCGCTTACCAAACAGACTGCGGTAACAATCGATGAGCACATCCATGCCCACGAAGCTAGCGCACTGCGCACAGTTCACGCAACGCATGCACACCAATGTGCATAAGTGTCAGCAAGGCCCCCTCCCCCGGGCACCGCTGTGGATAACCGTTTGCCTCAACAGATATTGAAATGTGAGAACATTGTCTATACAATAGACATACATCATATACGGAAGGACCATCATGAGCGACATGACAACAATCAGCGTGCGTACTGACAAGACAGTAAAGGAACAGGCCAAGCAACTTTATGCCGATATGGGTCTGGATCTGTCAACCGCCATCAACATCTTCCTGCGGCAGTCCATCACCGACAACGGAATGCCCTTCGTCATCTCGCGAGAATCCAACGCCAACATTGAGGCACGCCGCGAGGCAGACAACCACCAAGGAAAGACGTTCTCGACCGTCAACGACCTCATGGATGACTTGCAGCAGCAGTGACTCTCAGCGATGACCACCCAAACCTGCGATGAGGTGGGTGATGCATTCGTCGGTCTGCTCCGGTCCATCAACGTGGATGGCGGAGGTGCCCGCCTGCACGGCGGGATAATCGTTGCCCTCGGGACCCATGCGGTCGCCGATATAGCAGATCTGCGGCACCTCGATGCCCAGGATCTTGGCGATCTCGCGCACCGCGTAGGCCTTGTCGATGCCCTTGAGGGAGATGTCGACGCTTGTGGAGCCGCCGGCGTGCACCGCGAGGTCCGGAAGGTCCTTCTGGCAGGCTTCGGCAAGCATGCGGCGCTTCTCGCCGGTGGGGTCCCAGGCCTCCTTGTCGGCGACGGGCGCCTGCTGCCCCAGCGCGGAATAGGTGATCTGGCTGCCACGGTCCTCGATGCGACCGCCCCACGTGTGTTCCTCCCACACGCCCAGTTCCTTCGCGCGGCGCTCCAACGACGCGATCGCTTCATCGCGCTGCTGGGCGGTCAGGTCGTGTTCGAACACCTTCGTCCATGCGCCGCGAGCCTCGTCCCAGCGAATGTACTGCGTGCCGCTCGTGGGCATGAGGTGAAGGTTCGACTTGGCGGAAGCGCCCTGCACCATCTGCACCACCTGGCTGTCGACGAGTTCCCAGCGCCCGCCGGAGATGACGGCGACCGGCACCAGGTGGGTCAGCTGTGCGAAGTGGGCGGCGATCGGCGCCTTCATCGGCTGCTTGGAACGCGCCAAGGTGCCGTCCAGATCGAAGGCCACGGCCTTGATGCGGCTGCACAGTGCGGCGTAATCGACATCATCCCATTGCGTCGGCTTCAGTTCGCTCATGACCCTCCTCGCAAGTCACTCTTCACGGGTGCATCGCATGCCCATCGCATGCCTGGTTGCGCACGGCTGCGCATGATTGCCACGGCGGTAAAGCCACCGTCGCACCGCAACGCCAGATTCTCAAACGGCGTGTGCATCGGGAAAATGGCGCTGGCAGTCGGCACAACAGCACCGATTGTATACGCCGCCTTGTATACGCGCCTTCCATACGTCACCGCGCGTGCGTAGGCTGTGTGGCATGGAAAAGCCCTCGAACGAATCCCAGTCCCCCCAGCATCAACGCGGCAATGCGGCGGCGCGAGCCATGGGTGCGCCAGCCGGACCGGCGGCGCCGTGGGATCGCAAGCGGTACCGCGACCGCCACGGCAGGGGCCAGCGGCAGCCGATGTTCGGGATCCGCATGCCGCGCTACCGCACGAAATCGGGCGCGTTCGACGACCTCGTGGCATCGCATATCAAGCGGTTGCGCGCCGCATGGCCGGAGCTGTTCGTGAACCTGGAGTGCGCCGTCGAGGACGTGCCGCCGTCCGACCCGCTTGACTGGGAGGAGCGCAAGGTGCCGCTCTCCCGCTGCTTCCCCGCCGAGAAGGGCCTACCGGCTCGCATCGTGCTCTACAGCATGCCCTTGCAGTCCCGCGCCTCCACCTGGAGCGACCTGGAGTTCCTCGTGCGCGACGAAATCGTGTACGACCTGGCGAACCTGTACGGCATGCATCCGGAAGACATCGATCCCGACTGGGGCATGTGAGATGCCGCCAGCCCATGCCGCCAGCAACCCCATCATTGTGTGAACCCCGTCAGCGCGTGCTGACGGGGTTCACACAATAAGCTCGTGCCGTCAGCTTACGATGCGCTGATCGCGCATGGCGGTGACGAGGCTCGTCGCAGCGTCAAGCGAGGTTCCCTCGATGACCGCGATTCCCTGCAACGACGCAGCGGAGACATCCGTCTGGCTGATGGACGCCGCCACATGGAGCGCAGGTTCGGAGGCTGCGGCATCGGCATCCGTGGTGCCCTGCGCATCCGTCGTGTCTTGCACGATGGCCATCGCGGCGCCGCTGCCGATCTTCGCGGGGTCCACGACGGTGGAGGCGCCGGCCGCGAGACTCATGGTCGCCGCTCCCACTTTCTTGCCGGAGGCGTCATATGCGGTGATCGCCGCAGTGAGCTTCGCATCGGAGGGATTGGAGAGCACCAGCGTGGTCGACAGGCTTCCAGGCAGCGCCACGCCGAACACGCGCGCGGCATCCTGCGAGCCGCTGATCGCGAAGTCGGATTGGCTGCCGCCGTCGCGCGTGCCGCGCACTTGCGCGGTGATCGGGCTGCTCGAGGTCGCCTCGAGCGCGTAGGCGCCATCCGGCACGGAGCCCAGGTCGGTGAGGATCACCTGCTGGGAATACACCTTGACCTGTTGGGCGGTCTTCGTGCCGTCCTTCGTGAGCCACGAGACCGTCACATCGGCGTCATCCATGCTGAACAGCGTGAGCGTCGCGTCGCCCAGAGAGGCGACGGTGGGCACGATCTGCGTGGTGGATGCGGCCGCGCTCGCGGTCACATAGTCGGAACCGTTGGGGTTCAGGCCGTCCATCGACACGGAGCGCACAACGGCGGCCACGGGAATCGTGTGGCTGTCGAGGTCCACCACGAGCCCGCGCTGCGCGTTCGCCGCAGCGGAGAGGTTCACGACGGTCTCGCTACCCGCCTGCACCGTCACCGTGGCGTCGGTCGCCAGGCTCAGCGAACCCTGCTGCGAGGTGCCCCAGGCGGTGAGGTCCACCGCGGCGGACGTGGTGCCAGGGTTCGCGATGACGAGTTGCTCCGTCCAGCCGGTTTGGGTGGGGGGCACGACGAAGCGCTGCTGCGTGGCGGTGACGACGCATTGCGTTGCCGACAGGCCTTCGAGGTCGCCTTGGGTGGCCCACGAGGCGACGGCGCCGAACATGCCGGTGCCGTCCGCCGAATCGGCGAACGTGGCGTTGGCGAGCTGCGACGCGTCGTTCATCGATGCCGAGGCGACGGAAAGCGATGAGGAGTCCGCCGCCTGCAGCTGCGCGGTCTGCTTGCCGGCGAGGTTCGCCAGGGACGCGCCCGTCACGGAACCGGTGGCTGCGACGAGCCCTTGGGAGGCGATGTTGCCTTCGGATACCTGGAACGCGGAGTCGCCATAGCTGGCGGTGTCGGCGAGCGCCATGCGCTGCGGGCAGTACGCCTGCTGCTGGGTGCGGCTCACCTGTGCGGCGTATACCGTGCTCGTGCCGTCCCCCGTGCTCCTCCAGGGTGCAATGGTGGCGCACAGCGTGGCGGCGACGAGCAGACCGGCGCTCACGATGGCGGCTGTGGCCGTGCGTGCCGTGCGCAGGCGGCGCTTGGTGGTGGCGCTGCGCTCCGGCGGTGCTTGGATGGCGGGCATGGCCTGGGTGAAGTCGAATTGCGAATCGTCATCGAAATCCACGATCGGCTGCTCGGGTGCGCCGGGCATGCCGGGATTCGTCATGTCGTTGCCTGCGGTGCCGGCGGCGTCACAGGGTTCGGCGGCTTGCGGCGCGATGCCGTCGTGATACTGGTTGTCTTGGGAAGCGTGCATGCCGTCACTCATCGAAGTCTCCTCCCATGTAATCGCGGCGTCCGAACGGGATCGCCACGAGGCAATAGAACACGAACACCGCGGCGGAGCCGATCGCCCAGGCGGTGCGGCGGGGGCTTGCCAGCGCCTCGGTCTCCCCACTGATGTCGATGCCCTGCTGGTCGGTGGGGTATGTGGTGAAACGCAGGTAGATGTAGGAGTCCTTGTCGATGACCTGCTGGGTGTTGCCGCTCGACAGCAGGTTCGACACCAGCGTCGCGCCCGCTGTCTGGTCGGAGTCGAGCACGTACACGCCGCCGAATCCCAAGGATTCGAGGTCGGCGCTGGCGGTGGGGTTGGTGCCGACGAGCAGCTGCACGAGGTCGGACGAGATGCGCTGGTCGGTGACGTTCATGCCGTGGGAGCCCACGAGTGCCGCCGATGCCGCCGACTGGTCGATGAGGTCGCCGCGCGACGTGCGCATGACGGCGAATTGCACGCCGGCGCCGGATTGGCCGGACTGGGGCGAGGATGCGGAGGACGCCTTCACCGCGAGCACGCGGTGGGCGTCGCTCTTCGACAGGTATTCGGTCGCCACCATCGGCAGCTGGGCGTCGGATGACTTCACGGACGAGTTCAGAGCGAGTCGGGCGCCGCCCAAGCCCCACGCCACTGCGATGAGCGCGATGAGCGCGCACAGGAACACGCGGCCGGTCACCGCCATGGACTTGACGGGCTGGGAGTCGTCGGCGACGTAGTTCTCGAACGGGGATGCCGCCGTGCCAGCCGTCATGCACATGCAGCACAGCAGTGCCATGAGCGCCAGGAACACACCGGGCAGCACGGAACCGCGCACCGCGCCCGCGGCGTCGCCGCCAATCACGGTGGCGGCGGAGATCCCGGCAAGCCCCAGTCCGCACACGGCGAGCACCCACATCATGCGGCTGATACGCAGCACGGAGGGCATGGCGAGGCTGGCGAGCGCGAAACCGACGACGATGATGAGCGCGGCGAGCGCGAAGCATGCGAGCAGGTTGGCGAGCGTACCGCCATCCGTGGAATCCGAGGCACCCAGGCCCAGCAGCGAGCCGATCTTCGCGGCGAGCGAGCCGCCCGCGGTGCTGCCGGTCGCGGAGGAATCAGGCACCATGATGGAGCCGAACAGCTGCTTCCACTGGTCTGAACCGGCATCGCTGTGCACGATCGCCGACAGCGTGGGCGCGATGGCGAACGCCGCTGGCACGGGCACGAGCACGAGCACGGAGCGGTGCGAGCGCACGAGGAAGAGGAAGAGCACGAACGCGATGACGAAGGCGATGGCGTATTGCGGTTCGCACGCCACCACGATCGCCAGGCACAGGGACGCCATGGCGGCGGATTGCGCGGAGGGGCGGGGCACGGCACGGTCCTCGGTGCGGTACATGCCCACGGCCTTGAACACGAAGGCGATGCCGGCGGGTAGGAACACGCACACCATGAGCATGGGCAGGTCGGCGTGGGCGTACAGCCCCGCCATGGCGCCGAACGCCACCCAGGCAAGTGCGGCGAACACGCGCACCGGGTTCGAGCGGGTCACGATGCCGGCGAGTGCCCAGAACGAGAGCGCGGCGAGCGGCGCGGCGAGCAGAAGCATCGCCACGACGGCGGCGTTCACGTGCCCCAGGCACAGGGCGGAGGCGACGAGCAGCACGAGGAGGAACGGCGTGGGCGCGGCTCCGGTGCCGGTGCCGGCGGCGTAGTTCCACGAGGAGGTGGCGGCATGGGCGAGCTGGCGCAGGGAGGCGCCGGTGGGCAGCAGCGTGTCGGAGACGATCTGCCCGCCGAGGAACGCGTCGCGCAGGGCGGCGGCGTTCGCGGCGATGCCCAGGGCGAAGGCGATGAAGGTCATCCAGAAGGCCCAGCGGTGCTTGATGGCGGCCTGAGCACGCAAATGCCCTTCGACGAGTTGGTCGGTGGGTTCGCTCGTGCGCTCGGCGGCGAACGCGACGCGGCGCGACTTCCACGAGGCGAGCTGCTCGTGGTTCGCGGCGAGCATGGAGACGGCCTTGGCGGAGACGACGGTCTGCGCGCTCACGTTGCGGCGCACGACGAACATCGTGCGGATGTGCACGAGGTTGAGCCACGGGGCGGCGAGTTCGCACACCGCGGCGTAGGGCCGCTTGCGGATGAGCAGGCGGATGAAGTCCGCGAGCGAGGCGAGCCAGCGCCACAGCCACAACGGCACCCACAGGCCGCGCGACACGTCGGAGTAGACGTACAGGTCGCGGCTGCGGCGCAACGCCGCGTAAGTGCTCAGCCGCGCATGCTCGGCGACGGGGGCGCCGGATGCGGTGCGCACGCCGGCGTAGCGGGCGCGGCGATGGTCGATGCGCGCGCGGGGCGCGATGACGACGCGCCCGCCGGACAGGCAGATGCGCCGGCAGAAGTCGCGCGAATCGCCGAGCGTGCCCACGTGGGGGTCGCCGCCGGAGACACGATCCCACTCGTTGTCGAGCACGAGGGCGCCGGCGAGCGACACGGCGAACACGTCCTGGCGCGCGTCGTACTGCTCCTGGTCGGGCTCGCCGTCGACGACGAGGCTCGCGAGACGATGGTGGGGCGCCTTGTAATAGCCGACGTTATGGAGCTTGGAGCCCGTCCAGTCGAGCTGCTTGGCGCCGATGACGGAGACCGTGGGCGTGTTGTGGCGCACGCGCAGCAGCTCCTCGAGGCAATGCTCGTCGGCAGGCTTGGAATCGTCATGGAGCAGCCACATCTGGTGGGCGCCCAGGGGCAGCGGCACGCGCTCGAGCACGCGGCGCACCGCATCGGTGAAGCTCACGGCGCCTTGCACGGCGACGATGTGCACGGTGAGGCGCTGCTCGGCCGGGGCCTTGCCCGCCACCCCGCTGGCGGCGCGCTGGGCGATGCCGCCGGCAGCGCTGCCGTGCGATGGCGCTGCATGTCCGGGCTGCGCTGTGTATTCAGGCTGCGCCGCGTATTCGGGCTGCGGAATGCTCGGAATGGGAGGCTCGTATTCGGACCGCCCGGCGGCGGATGCCTGGGCGGTGGGCGCGAAGCGGAGCCGCTGCGGGGTCACGATGACGGAGCGCTGGTCGGCGGCGGAGGATTTGTCGGCGCAGTCGGCGACGATCACGGTGCCGGGCAGCACGGTCTGCGCGAACAGCGCGTTTAAGGTGTCGGGAAGGAACCGCAGGTCGGATTCGACGGTGACTATCGCGGCGACCTCGCTGTCGACCACGCGCCCCTGCCGGGGGCCTGCGGCCATGATCGCCGCATCAATCGCCTGTCTTACGCTGCGCGCATTGTCCATGAGGATTCCTTCGCCGCCTTGTTACCGTTCTTGCCGTACGCCTGGCCTGCCCTGCCGTTTTCGCAGGGGCGTTCCCGCCGAACGCCGCGTTCGCGGGCCGCGCATGAGGCATGCCACGGCGGGATGCGCGTTCATGCGCCGTCTTCTCATTGTAGAGGCACAGGCAGATTGGGCGGAATTGAAGGCTCTAGCGCAAGCAGCACGGAAATGAGACGCAGGAATCCAGGAAATCAGAGCTCAGAGAGCATCAAGACTCAGAACGCCTCAGCCACTACGCCTGGTGGGTGCGCCGGTACTGGCGGCGCTCCTGCTGGGACATGCCGCCCCACACGCCGAAGCGTTCGTTGTGTTCAATGGCCCAGTCGAGGCATTTCTGCCTCACCGCGCAGCATTCGCACACCTGCTTGGCGTCCTGCGCCGAACGGCCACGGTCAGGGAAGAACGCCTCGGGATCGGTCTGCGCACACCGCGCCTCGAGCTGCCACGACAGGTCCCCCATCTGCCGCACGAGCCGGCGCAACAGCGCTTCGGCGCCGCCATCCTGCCTCGAACGGGGCGCCATGTGCCCGTCCGTGGGCTGCCACACGGCGTCGCATCCGGCGATCCTCGCATCCGGCGCGGCATCCCCCATGTCCGCGCCATTGACCCGGGCGGCGGGCCTTTGCATTTCGCTTCCTTGCACGATATCTCCCTCGAACAGCGATGTCTGTCTCGTACGATTACACTCTGCGTTCGATGGCTTGTCAAATCCGCGTGCACACGCTGTGCACGTTTTGCGCACAGTCGGCAGACCTGCCGACCCGCCGGTCTGCCGACCCGCCGACGCGCCAAGCGCCCGCTGCTGGATCCTTGCCAGACCTGTTGCCGGATATGTGCAATTGCACCGAGGATTGCGGCATTGATCCTCTCCGATCCTTGCCGATTCTGTGAAGATATTGCAAAGATATGGCGATTTGCGGCGTTCTTTCAGGAAACTGGTTGGCATGTGCGCATAAAATGGTTTCGTTTTGTCCACGACGGCGCCCTCAGGAGCGGGTGCCACATACGGCGGGCGCCTGAATCGCCGGATCCTCGCCTGATGATCCTCACCTGATGATCCACACGTGATTCAGAGCCGCCCGACGCAGAAAGGTAGCCGGTGATTCCATGACGGGGAGCAATCCACATACCGCGCAACGATCGGGTTTCGCTCCCAAGCATGCGAAGCATTACCGCACCTCGCACACGGTGCGCACCGCCATCGCCTGCTTCGTGCTCGCCATCGTGGCGTTCGTGCTGTGCTTCGCCGGCTCCGTGTATGTGCAGATCAGCGGCAGGATCACCGCATCGGGCGTGGGGTTCCTCGACCAGGACGACGGCGATGGCGATACGAAGAACGACACGCTCGACCCCTATGACGGCCAGGCGATCACGATGCTCATCCTGGGGCAGGACACGCGCGACGGCGCCGAGAACGCAGCCCTGGGCGGCGGCGAGCTCGCCAACGAACACCAGGCCGACACGACGATGGTGGCGCAGATCTCCGCCGACCGCTCCTACATCAACATCGTGTCCATCCCGCGCGACTCCATCGTGGACCGCCCTTCGTGCAAGATGTCCGACGGCTCGACGCTGCAGGCCGAGGACGACGTGATGTTCAATTCCATCTTCGCCAGCGCCTACTCGGCGGGCGGCGACCTCACCAGCGCCGCGAGCTGCGCCGTGCACTCGGTCAACTACCTCACCGGCCTCAACATCGACCAGTTCATCGTGGTGGACTTCGCCGGCATGAGCGAGATGGTCAACGCCCTGGGCGGCGTGGACATCTGCCTGCCCACCGACGTGAACGACGCCTATTCCGGTCTGAACCTCTCGGCGGGCGTGCAGCATCTCGACGGCACGCAGGCGACGCAATACGCCCGCACCCGCCACGGCCTGGGCGATGGCAGCGACATCATGCGCACCACGCGCCAGCAGTACCTCATCAAGCGCCTCATCCGCACGGCGTTGCAGAAGAACCTCATCGCCCAGTCCAACCAGCTGTACCAGTTCGCGCTCGCCGCGCTCAACAATCTCAACATGAGCTCGGGCCTGGCGAACGTCAACACGCTCATCGGGCTCGCCCAGGCGCTGAGCGGCCTCAACGTCAACCGCATCTACTCGCGCACGATCCCCGTCACCTCATACGACGCCGCCGGCAACCGCGTCGTGTGGGACGAATCCGCGAAGGACGTATGGAAGCTGCTGCGCGATGGCGACCCCCTCCAGTCTGATGCGACCACCGACACCGCTTCGACCGACTCCTCGTCCTCCGACGC
>JAQXZM010000070.1 GCA_029227215.1 Bifidobacteriaceae bacterium
CACGTACTCAATCCCATCCGCCCCAGGAAGGACATTCCATGACCGATTCCACACTCGCGCACATCAGCAAGCTGCTCATCGCCAACCGCGGTGAGATCGCGCTGCGCGTCATCCGCACCGCGCGTGAGATGGGCATCGCCACCGTCGCCGTCTACTCGGAATCCGACCGCGACGCGCCGTTCGCGGCAGCCGCCGACGAGGCCTACCGCCTGCCGGGCGACACCTACGCCGAGACGTACCTCAACGAGTCGCTCATCATCGACGTGGCGCGCCGCGCCGGCGTCGACGCCATCCACCCCGGCTACGGGTTCCTCTCGGAGGTGCCGTCGTTCGCCCAGGCCGTGCTTGACGCGGGGCTCATCTGGGTGGGGCCGCGCCCCGACGTGCTCGTGGACCTGGGCGACAAGATCACCGCCCGCCGCTTTGCCGAACGCGCCGACGTCTCGCCGGTGCCGGGCATCTCCGAGCCGGTCACCGACATCGCCACGCTGCTGCATTTCTGCCACAACTACGGCTACCCCGTGATGCTCAAGCGCACCGATGGCGGCGGCGGCCACGGCATCACCGTGGTGCGCGACGACGAGGGGCTGCGCAGCTTCTTCATGAGCCACGACGCACTCCAGGGCGGCGACCTGGGCAAGTACTTCATCGAGAAATTCGTGGCGAAGTCCCGCCATGTGGAGACGCAATGCGGGCGCGACTCGCATGGCAACTTCACCGTGTACTCCACGCGCGACTGCTCGGTGCAGCGCCGCAACCAGAAGCTCATCGAGGAGGCGCCCGCGCCGTTCCTCACCGCCAAGGAGAACGCACGCCTCGTCACCTACTCGCGCCGCCTGTTCGAGGCCGCTAACTACGTGGGCCTGGGCACGTGCGAGTTCATGCTCACCCCCACGCAGGATATCTACTTCCTCGAGGTGAACCCGCGCCTGCAGGTGGAGCACACGGTGAGCGAGGAAGTATGCGGCATCGACCTGGTGCGTGAGCAGCTCGTCATCGCCGACGGCGGCACCCTCACCCAGGCGGGCGAGCCGCGCGGCCACAGTTTCGAGCTGCGCATCACGAGCGAGAACCCCGACACGAACCTCACGCCGGGATCGGGCACGATCGAGAAGCTCGAATTCCCCTCCGGACCGGGCATCCGTGTGGACTTCGGCGTGAAACAGGGCAGCGTCGTCTCGCCGAAGTTCGATTCGATGATGGGCAAGATCATCGTGACCGCGCAAGATCGCCCCGCCGCCATCGCCCGCGTGCTGCGCGCGCTCGACGAGTTCCACCTCGAAGGCGTGCCCACGCCCTGCCCGCTGTTCGCCACGATCTTCCGCGACCCTGACTTCGTGGGCGGTGGCAAGGGCTTCGCCGTGACCACGAAATGGCTCGAAGACAAGTATCTGACGAAGAAGCCGGCGAGCGCCAAGGCTGGCCAGCCCGCCTCGCTCACCGCCGGGCTCGACACCGGCTCCACGCCCGCCGAGCAGCCGCGTGAATCGTTCGTGTTCGAGGTCAACGACAAGCGCGTGCAAGTCACGATTCCCGACGCATTCATCGGTGCGCTCGGTGCGCGCGGTGCACGTGGCGGCAAACGCCGTGTGCAGCCGCTGCGCGGCGCCGGCACCCAGGTGACCGGCACGCAGGAGACGCGCGGCGGGTTCCATGATGGCAACATTTGCTCGCCGATGCAGGCGGTCGTCACGCGCGTCAACGCGGCGGCGGGCGACCATGTGGCCAAGGGCGACCTGCTCATCGTGCTCGAGTCCATGAAGATGGAGAACTACGTGTATGCGCCGGCGGCCGGCACCGTCAAGCGGATTCTCGTGGCGCCGTCCGATGGCGTGGACGCCGGCGAGCCGCTCGTGTCGTTCGATGTGGATGCGGCGAAGGAATCCGCGGCGGCGAAGAAGCCTTCGCAATCCGTAGCACAGACCGCAAAGGAGGAGTAATGACGACGCTTGTCAATCCCGTTGCACAGCAGACCGCGGCAGGCAGCACTGCCAGCATTGCCAGTACCAACGCGCGCGCCGCACAGCCAGGCAGCGCACAGCCTGCCGGCATGCGCATCCCCGAGCCGGCGAACCCCGCCGCCTACGGGCAGCGCACGCAGCCGATGCGCGAGGACCTCGCCCGCGCCGCGCAGCTCGCCCAGGCCGCCGAGGACCACGCCCGCGAACGCCAGCATCCCAAGGGCAAGCTCACCGCCCGCGAACGCCTCGACCTGCTGTTCGATACCGGCACGTTCCAGGAGATCGGCCGCTTCGCCGGCGGCAACATCAACAAGGGCGTGCCCGGCTCCGCCGTCATCACCGGTTTCGGCGACGTGTGGGGCCGCAAGGTGGCCGTCTACGCGCAGGACTTCTCGGTGCAGGGTGGTTCGATGGGCGTGGCGGAAGGCGACAAGATCTGCCACCTGATGGACATGGCGCTCGACATGAAGGTGCCGATCGTGGCGATCGTGGACTCCGGCGGCGCCCGCATCCAGGAAGGCGTGGCGGCCCTGACGCAATACGGCCGCATCTTCCGCAAGACATGCAAGGCGTCCGGCTTCGTGCCGCAGATCTCGCTCATCTTGGGCCCATGCGCGGGCGGCGCCGTGTATTGCCCGGCCCTGACCGACTTCATCATCATGACGAAAGAGAACTCCTACATGTTCGTCACCGGCCCCGACGTGGTCAAGGCGGCGACCGGCGAGAAGATCTCGATGGAGGACCTGGGCGGTGGCGCCGTGCACAACTCGGTGAGCGGCGTGGCGCACTACCTGGGCGAGGACGAGCCGGACGCGATCGACTACGCGCGCACCGTGCTCGCCTACCTGCCCTCCAACAGCGACGAGCAGCCGCCCGTGTACGCCTACGGTTCCGGCCACGCGGAGGACGTGGCGGCGCGTCGTATCGGCACGATCGTGCCCGCGAACGACCGCCAGCCCTACGACGTGGTGGACGTGATCCACTGCATCGCCGACTATGGCGAGTTCGTGCAGGTGCAGGAGCTCTACGCCCAGTCCGCGGTTGTGGGCTTCGCGTGCCTCGCCGGCCATCCGGTGGGCATCGTGGCGAACCAGCCGTGCGTCAACGCCGGCAGCCTCGACGTGAACTCGTCTGAGAAAGTGGCGCGCTTCGTGCGGCTGTGCGATGCGTTCAACCTTCCTGTCGTGACCCTCGTGGACGTGCCCGGCTACAAGCCCGGCAGCGACCAGGAGCACGCCGGCATCATCCGCCGCGGCGCCAAGGTCATCTACGCCTACGGTAACGCCCAGGTGCCGATGGTCACGGTGATCCTGCGCAAGGCGTTCGGCGGCGCCTACATCGTCATGGGCTCCAAGGCGATCGGCGCGGACCTGAACTTCGCCTGGCCCCATTCGCAGATCGCGGTGCTCGGCGCGCAAGGCGCGGTGAACATCATCCACCGCAAGGAGCTGCGCCGCGCCCGCGAGGACGGCGAGGAGGCGGCGGAAGCGCTGCGCGCCAAGCTTGTGGCGGACTACGAGGCGACCACTGTCAACGCGAACCTCTCGCAGGAGATCGGCCAGATCGACGCGATGATCGACCCCGAGCAGACCCGCCAGGTGCTCATCGACTCGCTCGCCACGCTGCGCACCAAGAAGCGGCGGCGGCTGACCGGCAAGCACCACGGCAACCAGCCGATGTAAGCCCCAACGGTTTACGTCGGCGACCAACCAGACCTGATAGCACACCCATTTCAATCCGATTCATCAACCAATCACAAAAAACGAGACAAGAGGAACCATGACATCCTTCCTGACACGCCTTGGCAGCGAGCAAGTCATCCTGACCTTCGCCGGCCAGTCCACGCCGTGGACTGCCGCGCTCAAGCAGCTCGCCGACGACGCCGACCTTTCCGACCGTCTGCACGCCTACGCCGCGGACTCCGAGCGTCTGCTCGAGCCCATCGCCGCCGACCTGCTCGCCACAACCGGCAAGCACGACGACCTGTTCGACTACGCATCCGACGCCCCGGTGCTCGGCGCCGCCGCCGACGCCGCCGTGAGCGTGCCCGGCATCGCGCTCGCCCAGCTGGGCGCCCTGCTGTCCGCCGCCGACCTGGGCTTCAAGGCATCCGCGGTCTCGCCGGTCGCATCCCTGGGCCATTCGCAGGGCGTGCTCGCCGTCGACATGGTGCGCGTCGCCCATGATGCGCCCGACGCACAGTCCGCACGCGATGCAATCGTGCGCATCCTTGCCGTGGCACGCCTCATCGGCGCCGCCGGCGCCCGCCAGGCGCATTTGCTGGGTCTTGATGGCGAACGCGGCACATCGCCGATGATGTCGATCAAGGGCGCAACCCGCGCCCAGGTCGACGAGCTCATCCGCCGCGTCGCCAACCCAGCCGGTCCCATCAGCGTGGGCGTGGTCAACTCCCGCACCCACATGGTCGTCTCCGGCCACCCCGCCGATCTTGCCAAGCTCGAGCAGCAGGTCGCCAAGGAGCACGACCGCCAGGCGAAGCTGCGTGCCCAGAAGGTGCGCGGCGGCAGGGTGTTCGACCCATCCGTCGAATACCTCGAGGTGACCGTGCCGTTCCACTCCGAGCTCATGGAACCTGCTGTGGAGCAGGTCGCCGCATGGGCCGCCCAGTGCGGACTCGACGGAGCGCAGGCCGAGCGCCTCGCCCGCCAGGTGCTCACCGATGACGTGGATTGGCAGCAGCAGGTCGCCGACGCGCTCGCCAAGGCGGATGCTTCCAAGGTGTGGTTCGTGGACTTCGGCCCGGGCACCACCGCAGCCAAGCTCACCATCGCCCTCGTGGACGGCACGGGCGCCGGCATCGTCTCGCTTGCCACTGCCGCCGACCGCATCGCCGCGATGGAACTCGACGGCGAGCCCGAGCGCCTCGCCGACTGGTCGGCATTCGCCCCACGCATCATCGAAACGGCCGCCGGGCGTGAGGTGAGCACCGCGTTCACGCGCCTCACCGGCAAGAAGCCGGTGCTGCTCGCCGGCATGACGCCCACCACCGTGGACCCCGAGATCGTGGCGGCCGCCGCGAACGACGGCTACTGGGCCGAGCTCGCCGGCGGCGGCCAGGTGACCGCCGAGGTGCTCGACACGCATGTCGCGCAGCTGCAGCAGCAATTGCGCGAGGGTGCGTCCGTGGAATTCAACGCGATGTTCATGGACCGCTACCTGTGGAACTTCCAGTTCGGCGGCAAGCGCCTCGTGCCGCGCAAACGCGCGTCCGGCGCCCCGATTGACGGCGTCGTCGTCTCCGCCGGCATCCCCGAGTTCGACGAAGCCGTGAAGCTCGTGCACACGCTCAACGAGGACGGCTTCCCCTACGTGGCGTTCAAGCCCGGCACCGTGGACCAGATCCGCCAGGTGCTGCGCATCGCCCAGGCCGTGGAGCCCACGCACATCATCATGGAGGTCGAGGGCGGTTCCGCCGGCGGCCACCATTCGTGGGAGAGCCTCGACGACCTGCTCATCAGCACGTATGCGCAGGTGCGCGACCAGCGCAACGTCGTGCTCGTCGCCGGCGGCGGCATTGGCACGCCGGGCCGCGCCGCCGATTACATCTGCGGCCAATGGAGCGCGCGGTATGGCATGCCGCTCATGCCGGTGGACGGCGTGCTCGTGGGCACCGCCGTCATGACCGCCAAGGAAGCGCACACGAGCGACCAGGTCAAGGACCTGCTCGTCGCCACCCCGGGCATCGACCCGGACGCGAAGGACGCCGATGTGTTCGCGCCGCTGGGGGAGAGCTGGGTGCCCTCGGGCAAGGAACGCGGCGGCATGACCTCCGGCCTGTCGCACCTGCACGCCGACATCTACGAGATCGAGAACGCCTCCGCCAAGGCTGGCCGTCTGCTCGTCTACTTGGAGAAGCACCCTGACGAGCTGCCCGCCCGCCGCAGCGAGGTGATCGACGCGCTCGCCGCCACGAGCAAGCCGTACTTCGGCGACATCGAGACGATGACCTACCAGCAGTGGGCGCAGCGCTATGCCGACCTGTGCTACCCGTGGGTGGACCGCACCTTCGCCGACCGATTCCTCCACCTGCTCCACCGCATCGAAGCGCGCGTCGCCGATCAAGACAGCGGTGAATTCGCCTCCGTGTTCGCCGACACCGACGCCGTGCTCGACGCACCGGCGGCGCTCGCGAAGCTCGCCGAAGCCTACCCGCAGGCCGCCACGACGCTCGTGACCCCGATGGACGCCGCGTGGTTCCCGGCATTGTGCCGCGAATACCCCAAGCCCGTGCCGTTCGTGCCCGTCATCGACGGCGACCTGTTGCGCTGGTGGGGCCGCGACCAGCTGTGGCAGTCCGAGGACCCGCGGTATTCCGCCGATTCCGTGCGCGTGATCCCCGGCCCCATCTCCGTGGCGGGCATCACGACGAAGAACGAGCCGGTCACGCAGATCCTGGGCCGCTTCACCGCCGCCTGCCTGGAGCGCGCTGCACAGGATGGTGCTGCTGAATCCGCTGCCTTCGCCGCCCGCGAGGGCGCCGCGGACGCCGAGATGGCGATCCGCCGCAGCCCGCAGATCAGCTGGATGGGCCACATGATGGACAACCCGGCGTTCGGCACGCAGCCGGGCGACGCGGTGTATGAGATCACGCCCGCTGACGGCAAGGGCTCCGAGAATGCGGCAGATTCTGCCGATTCTTCTGATTCCGTTGATTCCGCCGACGGATCTGCCCTCAGCCAGTGGAACCTCGACGTGCACCTCGACACCCATTGGGACGGCGAGGCGGACGGCGGCACCGGCAAGCACGCGGTGCGCGACATCGTGATCCCGCTGAGCCTCGATGCCCACGCGCCCTACCTCATGCCGGTCGTCGACAAGACGCGCCTGCCCCGGCATGTGTACGCGATGCTTGCCGCCACCGCCGGCATCGGCAACACCGCCATCACCGGCGACGTGCTCGACGCGATGCCGCAGGTCGTGGAGGACGCCTCCGACGAGGCGCAAAGCCACCCATTCGGCCACGTGGAGGCGCACTACACGCTCTCGGCGAACCTCGGCCCCGACCACGAGACCGTGACCGGCGCCGCGCTGCCCGGCAACCTCGCCAAGGTGCGCATCGTGCCCGACGCGCTCGTAGGCCCCGCCTGGCCCGCCATCTACGCGGCGCTAGGCTCCGTGCACGACGGCTCCACACCCATCATCGAAGGCCTGCTCAACGCCGTGCACCTCGACCACCTCATCCGCCTCACCGACGACCGCGACGCGCTCGCCGCGCACACCGGCGAGACCATCGACCTGCTCGCCTGGGCGGAAGACTATGTGGAATCCGCTTCCGGCCGCGTCATCACGATCCACGTGACCCACACCGCGCAGGACGGCACGCCGCTCGCCGAGCAGACCGAACGCTTCGCCATCCGCGGCCGCGCCTACAGCGCTGCGCTGTCCGCCGACGCCCCGGCATACGGCGGCATCGAGGCGGACGTGCGCGACACCCCGCGCCGCCTGCTGCGCCGCGTCACCATCACCGCTCCCACCGACATGACGGCGTTCGCCCGCACGTCCGGCGACTTCAACCCCATCCACACGTCCCGCCGCGCCGCCGCGATCTCCGGCCTCGCCGCCCCGCTCGTGCACGGCATGTGGCTCTCCGCCGTGGCACAGCACGCCATCGAGGCACGCGACGCCAAGGGCAATGCATGGCCGATCCTCGGCTGGACCTACACGATGTACGGCATGGTGCAGCTGGGCGCCAAGGTCACCATCGACGTGGAACGCACCGGCCGCGTCGCCGGCGCCGGCATCGTGCTCGAAGTGACGTGCCATGCCGATGGCGAGCTCGTCTCCCGCGCCACCGCCATCACCCGCGCGCCCATCAGCGCATTCGTCTACCCCGGCCAGGGCATCCAGCACAAGGGCATGGTGCTCGACGAGCGCGCCAAGAGCGCCGCAGCCCGCGAAGTGTGGGAACGCGCCGACGCCGTGACCCGCAGCGAGCTCGGGTTCTCGATCCTCGCCATCGTGCGCGACAACCCGACCGACATCACCGCCAACGGCGTGCACTACCACCACCCGGACGGCCTGCTCAACCTCACGCAGTTCACCCAGGTAGCGCTCGCCACCGTGGCGTTCGCCCAGTCCGCCCGGCTGCGCGAGGCGGGCGCCCTCATCGAGGGTTCCTACTTCGCCGGCCACTCGCTTGGCGAGTACGATGCGCTGAGCTCCTTCGCCGGCATCATCCCGCTCGAGACCGAGCTCGTGCTCGTGTTCCACCGCGGCTCCACGATGCACCACCTCATCGAACGCGATGAGCAGGGCCGCTCGAACTACCGCATGGGCGCACTGCGCCCCAACCAGTTCGGCGTGGGCGACGACGGCGTGAAGGAGTACGTGGCGCAGGTCGCGAAGGAGAGCGGCGAGTTCCTCGAGATCGTCAACTACAACCTCGAAGGCGCCCAGTACGCGGTCGCCGGCACCATCGCGGGCCTGAAGGCCCTGCGAGAGGATGCGAACCGCCGTGCCAAGGAGGCAGGCGGCAAGCCGGCGTTCATGTTCGTGCCCGGCATCGACGTGCCGTTCCATTCGAGCAAGCTGCGCCGCGGCGTGCCCGAGTTCCGCGACAAGCTCGACGCGCTGCTGCCGCAGCACATCGACTACTCGCGCCTCGAAGGCCGCTACATCCCCAACCTCGTCGCCCGCCCGTTCGAGATGACGAAGGACTTCGCCCGCTCGATCCTCGACGTGGTGCCGTCCGAGCGCATCAAGAAGGCGCTCGAGAAGGACTCCGTGTGGGACTCCTATGCGAAGGACGACCAAAAGCTCGGTCGTCTGCTGCTCACCGAGCTACTCAGCTGGCAGTTCGCATCCCCGGTGCGCTGGATTGAAACGCAGCGTCTGCTGTTCACGCCGCGCGAGGAAGGCGGCCTGGGCGTCACCAAGTATGTGGAGGTCGGCCTGGGCAAGGCCCCGACGCTGGCGAACCTCGGCACGAAGACGCTGCGCCTGCCGCGCTTCGAAGGGCTTGACGTGAACGTGTGGAACGTGGGCCGCGACGAGGCGCGCGTGTATTGCACCGACACGGATTCGCTCGTGCCGCAGGATGAGCTCGATGCCGCGTCCGACGCGGTCTCGATCAGCATGGCGTCGGGCACCGCCGCCGCATCGGCGGCAGCTGCCTCGGCTCCAGCCGCCACGGTTGCGCAGCCGGCTGCAACGCCGGGGGCACCGGTCGCCGCAGCTGTACCTGAGCCTGCACCGGCACCTGCCGCTGCGCCTGCAGCTAACGCCTCCGGCCCCGCCGCCGACATCCCGTTCACCGCCGCCGATGGTATCATGACGCTCCTGGCCTACGAGTCCAAGGTGCGCCCCGATCAGATCGGTGACCAAGACACGACGGACACGCTGACCAACGGCGTCTCCTCGCGCCGCAACCAGCTGCTCATGGACATCACCGGCGAGCTGGGCGTGCCCAGCGTCGAAGGCGCCGCCGAGGCGACCGTGAGCAAGCTCACCGGCATCGTCACCACCGTGGCGCCCAAGTACCACGCGTTCGGCCAGGTGTTGAGCGACGCAGTGCGCGAACGCCTCCATGCGCTCTTCGGCTCCGCGGGCATCAAACCCACGCACATCGTGCAGCGCTTGCAGAGCACCTGGGGCCTGGGTGAAGGCTGGACGGCGTTCGTGACCGCCGCCATCCTGCTGGGTACCCGCGAAGGCGCCAGCTCCCGCGGTGGCGATCTCGCCACGCTGCCCACCGCTCCGGTGGCGAACACCGCCGAAGCGGACGCTTTGATCGACGCCGCCGTGCAGCAGGTCGCATCCGAGCATGGCGTGGCGGTCGCGCCGCTGTCCGCAGGCGCGGGCAATGGCGGGGCAGTGGTGGATTCCGCCGCACTCGACGCCTTCGCCGGCACCGTGACCGGCAAGGACGGCGTGCTCGCCTCCACTGCGCGCTTCGTGCTCGGCCAGCTGGGGCTCAGCGCCCCCAAGCCGACTGGTGACAAGGACGAGGACGCCCGCCGCACCGTGGAAGCGGTGGAGACGGAGCTCGGCTCCGGCTGGGTGGACCAGGTGGCGCCGCGCTTCGACGAACGCAAGGCGATTCTGCTCGACGACCGCTGGGCATCCGCCCGCGAGGACCTCGCACACATCTACTACCAGCATGACGCGGAGCGCGCCGCGCTTGACTTCACCGGCGCCGGCGCTGCCGTCGCCCAGCAGGCGCAGTGGTATGCCGATCAGGCGAAGGCGAACGGCGACAAGAAGCTGCGCGACGTGTTCCGCCGCATCGCCGAACAGGCCGCGATGAGCGACGCCGACCTTGCCGCCGCCGATGCCGAAGCCGCGAAGAAGGCCAGCAAGAAGCATGCGGACGACGCCGATGTGCGCGCCGCTCGTCGCTTCGATGGCGACATCGCCGTCGTGACCGGCGTCTCGGCGAATTCCATCGCCGGACAGGTCGTCGCCGGCCTGCTCGCCGGCGGCGCCACCGTCATCGCCACCAGCCACAGCTTCCGCCCCGCGATCGTGCAGTGGGCGAAAAAGACGTACCGCACGCACGCCACCCGTGGCGCGGCATTGTGGCTCGTGCCCGCGAATCTCTCGAGCTACCGCGACGTGGACGCACTCATTGAGTGGATTGGCTCCGAGCAGCGCGAGACGCATGGTGCCACCACCACCGTCGTCAAGCCGGCGATGGAACCCACCGTGCTCTTCCCGTTCGCCGCACCGCCCGTGCACGGCACGCTCGCGGACTCGGGCGCGCTGTTCGAATCGCAGGCGCGCCTCATGCTGTGGAGCGTCGAGCGTCTCATCGCAGGGCTCTCTGCAATCGGCGCCGACGTGGACGTGGACCACAGGCTCCATGTGGTGCTGCCTGGCTCGCCCAACAGAGGCGTGTTCGGCGGCGACGGCGCCTACGGCGAGGTCAAGAGCGCATTCGATGCGCTCGTCAACCGCGCCCGCCCCGAGCATGTGTGGTCCGACCGCGTGACGTTCGCCCACCCCAAGATCGGCTGGGTGCGCGGCACCGGCCTCATGGGCGGCAACGACCCGCTCGTGAAGGTCGTGGAGAAGCATGGCCTCACGACGTACTCCACCGAGCAGATCGCCGACCGCCTGCTGGATCTCGCCACCGCAGATTCCCGCGCCAAGGCGGCTTCCGATGGTCCGCTCGACGTGGACCTGACCGGTGGCCTGGGCAGCGAGCCGCTCGACATCCGCGCGCTGCGCGCCGAAGCCGAGGCGGATGCTGCAGCGGAAGCGGCAAAGAATGCGGATTCTGATGATTCCGCGGATTCCGCCGCCAATGCTGCCGTCGCCAAGCCCGCGCTCATCAAGGCGCTGCCGACGCCACGCGTGCCGCGCCAGCCCGGCGTGGACCTTGTCGAATGGCAGGGCGTCACCGCACGCCCCGAGGACGAGGTCGTCATCGTCTCGATCGGCGAGCTCGGTCCGTGGGGCTCCGGTCGCACCCGCTTCGAAGCGGAGCTGGGCATCCATTCGGACGGTACGGTGAAGCTCTCCGCGATGGGCGTGCTCGAGCTCGCCTGGAACATGGGCCTCGTCTCGTGGCAAGACAACCCGCAGCCGGGCTGGGTGGACGCCGACGGCGAGCCGATCGCCGAGGAGGACATCGCCGACCGCTACCGCGACGAGGTGATCGCCCGCTCCGGCATCCGTCCGTTCACCGACGCGATGGGCGTGACCTACGCCGATGGCACCGATGAGGAATCCGCCGAGGTCTTCCTCGATCACGACGTGACGTTCTCCGTTGCCAGCCTGCAGGTCGCCGACGAATACGTCGCCGCCGACCCCGCGCACACGCGCATCGGCCGCGATGAGGAGACCGGCGAATGGACGGTCACGCGCACAAAGGGCGCCAGTGCCTTCGTGCCGCGCCGCGCCACGATGACGCGCACCGTGGGCGGCCAGTTCCCCGACGGCTTCGACCCCACCCGCTGGGGCATCCCCGCCTCGATGGTGGGCGACGTGGACCCGATCGCGTTGTGGAACATCGTCACCACCGTGGATGCGTTCCTCTCCGCTGGATTCAGCCCCACCGAGCTGCTGCAGGCCGTGCACCCCTCGCAAGTCGCGAGCACGCAAGGCACCGGTTTCGGCGGCATGCATTCGATGCGACAGCTGTATGTGGACCGCTACCTCAACAAGGAATACCCCAGTGACATCCTCCAGGAGGCGCTGCCGAACGTGGTGACGGCGCACGTCATGCAGTCCTATGTGGGCGGCTATGGCGTGATGGTGCAGCCGGTCTCCGCCTGCGCCACCGCTGCGGTCTCCATCGAGGAAGGCTTCGACAAGATCCGCCTGGGCAAGGCCGACTTCGTGGTGGCGGGCGCCATCGACGACATTGGCGTCGAATCCGTCAACGGCTTCGGCTACATGAATGCGACGGCGAACTCGCAGGAGATGGCGGCGAAGGGCATCGACCCGCGCTTCTTCTCCCGCGCGAACGACAGGCGCCGCGGCGGCTTCATCGAGTCGCAGGGCGGCGGCACCGTGCTGCTCACCCGCGGCGACATCGCGCTGCGCCTGGGCCTGCCGGTCGCCGGCGTGGTGGGCTATGTGCGCTCGTTCGCCGACGGCGCGCACACGTCCATCCCCGCCCCAGGCCTCGGCGCACTCGCCGCGGCGCAGGGCGGCAAGGACTCTTGCCTCGTGCGCGACCTGGCGGCGCTTGGCGTCACGCCGGACGACATCGCCGTGGTCTCCAAGCACGACACGTCCACGAACGCCAACGACCCCAACGAATCCGAGCTGCACAACACGATCGAGCACGCCATCGGCCGCACGCCGGGCAACCCGCTCTACGTCGTGTCGCAGAAGAGTCTCACCGGCCATGCCAAGGGCGGCGCGTGCGTGTTCCAGGTCGATGGCCTGACGCAGCTGTTCGCCTCCGGCATCGTGCCGGCGAACGCTTCGCTCGACTGCGTGGACCCCAAGTTGGAGTGCGACGACTTCATGGTGTGGCTGCGCGAACCGCTTGATCTGCGCGGTGGAGCGGATGGCGCTGCGGATGGTGCTGATGGTGCTGCGGGTGGTGCTGGCAGCACGGGCCACACGGTGAAGGCGGGCCTTGCCACGTCGCTGGGCTTCGGGCACGTCTCGGGCTTCGTGGCGCTTGTGCATCCCGGTGCGTTCGAGGCATCGGTGGCGCGCACGGCGGGCGAACAGGCGCTCGAGCAGTGGCGCGACCGCGCCAACCGTCGTCTGGCGAAGGGCGCTGCGCGTCTGGAGGCCGGCATGCTCGGCCATGCGCCGCTGTTCGAGCCGGTGGACGGCCGCCACCTGCGCGAGGATGATCCGCATTACGACGGGCACGAGGTGGAGAAGGCGATGCTCCTCAACCCCGATGCCCGCCTGGGTGCCGATGGGTATTATGACTGACATGCAGCCAGCGGGCTTGCGCGGCACTCTGCACGGGTGCCGCGCCGGTGCCGCCGGCGAATCGTCAGCATGCTGATGGGCATTGGCCGATGGGTGTGGATTGATTGGCACTCATCGTGCAGATGCCAATCAGGAGGATGCCAATCATCAATAAATAAGGAGTGACATGACCGTACTGGGACTGGGGCACGACGTGGTGGACGTGGATGCGTTCCGCGAGCAATGCCTCAGCCCCGGCTCGGTCTTCGTGGGCCGTGCGTTCTGCCAGGCGGAGCGCCTGCAATGCAAAGCGCGAGCCCAGGCGAGCGGCGACGACGAGGTGATGCATCTCGCGGCGCGATGGGCCGGCAAGGAGGCCGTGCTCAAGGCATGGTGCGAGGCGTTGGGCGGCGCCCCGTATCCGTACACGCTTGACGGGTTCGATTGGAGTGGCATCCGCATCGTGGAGGACGCGCGGCATCGGCCGCATGTGGAGTTCTCGGTATCGATGGTCCAGGCAGTGGCGGCGAGCGTGGGAGAAGCGTGCGGATTGGGCCTGCGGAGCGGGCGCGGGAGCAGCGGGGCGTCCGCGTCTAAATCGGGCGCATGTGGATCGGGCGCGCAGAGTGGGCGCGGGGGTAGCGGGGCGTCCACGTGCGGCGATGATGTGACATTGCGCTGGCACATCTCGCTCAGCCATGATGGTCCGATCGCCTCAGCAATCGCTCTCCTCGAGCGCGTATGAGCCCCTCCCGCCCAGCTTGGGGTTTGGAGCAGCATTCGTGCTGATTTTCGCCAAAATGCTGGCCACAATGCCAAGCCGGGCGAGGAATATTCTGCCGAACTTGCGGTATCGGCCAGCATTCTGGCTGATTCTTGCTGAAATGATGGCCATGATGCCAAGTCGGGCGGGATGGCTTTCGCCAGGCTTGGGGTTTCGACCAAGGCTGCTGGAATTGGGGTAGGGAGAATTATCGCGGGGAGAGAGCGGCGACGCCCGTTATTGGGGGCGCCGTGATCGCCAGGATTGGTGTGATTGTCAGTGTTGCCGTGGCGTGGCGTATTTGTCTGAGGGGTCGGCTGCGCGGAGCGTGCATGCGCATTGTGATTGTCAGGTGGTGCCTGATTTCGGCAGTGGCGTGCAGGGCTATAGCGCGAAGCCTTACAGGGATTTGTATGACCGTGCGCGTGCCGTGGTTGGCGTGGATGCGTCGGCTGGCGAGGTGCTGGCCGTGATGCGCCGTCTGCCTGGCGCGGGCTTGTCGGATGGCGTGGGCGGCGGGAAGCCGCCACGATCGGGTGGAGGTTCTGGTTCTGGCTCGTCTGGCGGCGGTAACCCGCCTGGCAGTGGCAACGGGCATGGTTCCGGTTCGGCTGGCGATTGCTGGCGCGTGCCGCACTCGCCTAACGAGGAGCGCATCCTGTCGCTGCGCGGGTGCGGCGACGTGACCGACGAGGAATGGCGCAGGCGGCAGGAGGCTGTCGGCGTTCCCGGTTCGGTGGAGGCGCTGTACCCGCAGGAGATCGTGTTCCTCGAGCGGTTCGAGAATCTCGGCAACCACGTCGAATGGATACCGCGAGACGTTGAGAACGCTATTTCATCTAACGATTTCAAATGGTTGGAGACTGGCGAACTATGCGAACTCAAGTCAATGGCGAGCTCTGACTACGGGCATATCGCCGACCGCATCAGCAAGGCGGTGCGCAGTGCTTCCGAGAATCATCACGTCGTGAAGGATTGCTTCGTGATCGACATCGGCGGCGTCAAGGCATCAGACAAACTTTTGCGGCAACTCGGTGGGTACAACTCGCGTGATTGGAAAATACGCAGGCTATTCCTCCTGGACGCAAACGGTTTCAGGGAGATAGAGCTCAGGGAATGAAACAGCCGGAAGCACCCCTCCGCTCATTGCGTTTTATTTCAACGCCGCAGAGGACCTCCGGCTGTAATCCGATGTTATCACATTTTTGGCGGTTTGCCTGAGTGGTCGAAAGGGCCCGGCTGTAAACCGGGTGGCTTAGCCCCGCGCTGGTCCGAACCCAGCAGCCGCCACCGATATCGCCGCCAGCATGGCGGCTTCACCATCGCCCACGGCGCTCTGTCGCGGGCAGCATCAGGGTGCGCATGGTGGCGTGCCGGTCGCGTGTTTCCACTCCCTTTCCACGCCCAAGCGCGGCGGCAGGAGAGGATGCCGCCGCGCCCGACGCGCATGGGTCCGAATCCCATCGCATCCACGACACTCCGCACGCGGGGTCTTCCGCATGAAAGGCGACGGAGAATGATTCGGAGATGGCAATAGGCGACACCTGCAGGAAGCGTTGCCGCTCTCTCCCCGTGATATTTCAACTGGTGTGGTGTCGCAATGGGGATGTTTGGCGTGTCGCGGGCATGGATGCTGTATGCTCAAGTTATTCGAACAAACGTTCGAATATCAATATAGTTCCTCCGATTCGACTTCGGTGTTGGCTGTGCTGGTTTCGCTGTTTCTGGTGGCTCTGGCGCAGATGTTGCGCATTGATATGGAGACCTGATTGTCTGGCACGCCAAATGATCAGGTATTGGTTGAGTGAGCGGGTTCCCTGGGACCTGATAGTGGGGCGGTGGCTTTTCTGGCAGCGACACGCGGTATGAAAAAGGCCATCGCGATGCGGATAGTGTGGAAGTCGATGGGTGGAACCACAACGTCGGTATCTGCGTAGATATCGGGAGAGGCGGCGTCATCATGGCACCATCTTGTTCGCAATTGTCCTCGGGCATACATGCGTGCACGGCATTGTCGCAGGCGTTTCGCGATGTGAGGCGAATCGCGTTGCACATTGTGGCGTGGATATAGATGACGGATAACTCAACGGAAAACGGTTACGGACTTTTCATGTGCTCAGAAGGGAGTCATCGATGAAAAAGGTATCTGTAGACACGGCGCTCGAGAGCGTGGTGTCGCTGATGGAGGGCAAGCTCGCCGCCGAAGATGGTGGGCCGACGTCGGTGTTGCTTGTCGAAGGCGCGCCGCGAAGCGGTAAGACAACGTTCGCTTTGCAGGCGTTGGACGAAGCGCTGAAGAACTTCGGCAACGATGGCGCGATGATGATCAGTTCCAACAGACTCACTGCCCGTGATCTGAACGCCAAGGCGTTGCAAAGCGTCGAGTCGAGCAAGAACCCGCGCATTGTGCGCACGCTGTCGGCTCTGGCGTTCTCCGTGCTTGCCACTGTGCGACGTGAGCTGGGGCTTGTGCCGCCGCGACTGCTCAACGGCGCCGAGCAGGATGCCGTGCTCACCGATGTGCTGAACGTGCACAAGAGCCATGCGGCGGCTGGCGAACTGTGCTCCACATGCCGGCTGCTGCTGGACTATTTCGCAGCGACTGATTCCGCCAAACCGTCCGATGGCGCTGCGGGACTTGCGAATGCAGATGGCGGGGAAAGCACAGCGGCGCCGGTCCGCACCACCACCGAGGAGACTTTTGCGCAGTGCCTGTCGCAGGAGTTCGTCGCGCAGCTTCGCGACATGCTCGCCCGTATCAACGAGGTCGGCGCGGAACAGGATGACCTGGGCCGCATCCTCCAGCGTCTCGACGAGCAGCAGACTCCTGTGGAGACCAAGGTGCGGATGCGCGTCCAATGGCAGCTTGCCTTCCGTTTGCGCGACGAATACGCACAAGCGGTGTCGCAACGTTTCCCCGATGAGTTCCGTTTGGACTCCTCGTGTCTGCTTCGCGAGGCGACGCAAGCATTGGCGCAGCAAACCGCGATTACGGCTGGCGGGGATTTGCCCCGGCTGCTGGTGGTCGACGACGTGCAGGATGTCACCCTCGCCGGAACGGCATTCCTCCAGGCGCTGAACCGCAGGGGAGTGCTGCTGGTGCTCGTCGGCTGCAACGACGAAGCGGTGCAGGCGTTTCGCGGCTCCTACCCAGAGTTCCTCATGTTGCGTGCGCTGAAACAGCCGCTGGCGTCAGGCCAGGTTGCGGATGCTTCGGCAGATGGCGCAGAGGAGGGTCTTGCCGATTCGAATCTCGGTCGGTTCCATGCTGCGGCGGTGGAGCTTGAACCGCGCCTTGATGAGAACGACGCCACGTACAAGGATGTGCTCGCATCCCGCGTGTCGCTCGCCATCGGTTCTGACGAAGAAGGGCTTGGCGCTGGCGCGGACCGCCCGGGCAAGCTGCCGAATGTCCGCGGTGCCTTGGCTCTGAAACCATTGGCGCCGGACGATCCGATGCTGGGGTCCCGTGCGCTCGATACCGAGGGACGGCTCTATCGTTCCGCTTCCAACGAAGCCGATGACGTGATCCGCCAGGTCATGGATTTGCACATGACTCAGCCAGATGTGGCATGGAACGACATGGCCGTGATCGCGCATGACAACGCGACCGTACACACGCTGGGCATGCGTCTGAGGAACGCGGGCGTGCCGGTGCGGTATTCCTCCGTCACCACGTCGTTTGCCAAGGATCCCACGGTGCAGGGGCTTTTCGCCCTCATCCAGCTGGGAATCATGCGCGCACGCGGCTACCGGGAGACCAAGGAACTCGAGACGGAGCGCCTGCGCCGCAAGCTCAGTCCGCAGCAGATGCGCAACGAGCTTATCCAGACCGCCATCAAGACGTATCTCGCCAGTCCGCTTATCGATTCGCTGGCGGGAGCACCGGGGCATAGCGCGACAGTGACGAATAGTGTTGCGGAATCGGAAGAATCGACGGAGGCAGCGGAATCTGCGGAAGCGCTGGCTGAAAGCAAGACCAGCGCTGATGATTCCAGCGTGGCTGGTGATGCTCAGAACACGTCCAGCAGGGCCTGGGAGAAGGCACGCCCGGTGCGTATCGGCGCTGTGCGCAACTCCATCCAGGCGCTGCTGATGGTGCTCATCGCGATTCGCCAGAACAAGACGAAGACAGAACCCCTAGCAGACGATTCTGCAACTGATGACGCGCTTGCGAAGGCTGCCAGGAGTTTCCGGCCACTGCTCGCCCTGTATGGCGGCGCGGAGACTGCCGATGTGGTGGACGAATATGACGAACTGTGTGCCCAGCTGGTCATCGGCGACGATGCTGTGCGAGACAGCATCCTCCAGGCATTGCGCAACATTGGTGAAGGTTCCGTGGATGTGCAGGCCTTCTGTGCGCTGCCCGCACGCATCGATGTCGTTGCACAAGCATATGAGGCGTCGCACGATCCGTATGAGGTCCTGTGGGCGGCATGGCAGGCAAGCGATGTCGCCGACCGCTGGCAACAGCAGGCTGTCGAACTGGGGGCCGATGGCGATGCGGCGAACGACCGCCTCGACATGATGATGCGGCTATTCGACTACGCCCATACCGGTGGTGAGTTCGACTCCATCGAGGACTTCATGAGCCAGGTGCGGCAGATGGACATCATCGCTGATTCGCTGTCGAAGATGGGGCCGAAGCCGGATGCCGTGACGCTCACCACGCCAGCAGGCTCGTGCGGCAGGTCATGGGATTACGTGTGGATTCCCGCCGTGCAGCAGGACGTATGGCCGAACCTCACGGTGCGCAACACGATGTTCTCCACCGAAGACCTCACGGACATCATGCTGCATGGCTCTCTCCAGGTCTCCGATACGGAGGATGCCTCGCGTCATGGCCGTGTGACATCCGTGCTTCATAGCGAGGAGAAGGGCCTGCTCGTCGCCATCACCCGCGCCACGAAGCGTCTCGCCATTAGCGCTGTGTGGAGCGATGACACGACGCCATCCGATTTCCTGTTCACCTTCATGCCTGAGCTGTTCCCGGTTTCCGATGACATCGCCAAGGTCGAGTTCACCCAGGTGTCGGCGGATGCCGCACCAGCGGCGAGCATCCCCATGCTCATCGAGCGGGCGCGCAACATCATCGCGAAAGCCGCAACCGAAGCATTGGAAAGCCAGAAGCTCTCGGCGGAAACACTGGGTATGGGTGAGCAATTCGACCCGATGAAGGTTCCCGGTCTCCGTTTCGAAAACCTGAGCCCGGAGGCCCAGGATGCTGTGCGCACGTTGCGGTATCTCGCCTCGCAAGGTTATGCGGATGCCATGCCGGACCAGTGGGCGTTCGTGTACGGACGCACCGAGCGCGGCGTGCCAGTTGATGAAGCCGGCTCCACGGGCAGCGACTCCACCCGCGATGAATCCGCGAATGGCGGATTCACAGATGGCGAGTCCATGGACGATGCAGAAAACGTGCCGAGCATCGACCGGGTGTCGCTCAGCCCGTCGATGGTGGATGCACTGTGGGACTGCCCGGTGTGCGCGCTGCTTGACAGGTCTCTGGGCGGCCCCTCCGCTACGAAGATCAACCAGTCCTTCGGCACCATCGTCCACAAGGTGGCGCAGGTCGCCACTGAGAAGGGATGGGACAAGCCAGGGTTCCCGGATGCCACGTTGAGCGAAGACGAGCGCATTGAGAAAATCACCGACCTGATGCACGATGAGTACAACAGGTTGTCGGAGGCCATGCACGTCGACAATGACCCCGAGTCCCAGTACTCCGCGCGGCGCAAGGAAAACACCGTGCGGGACACGCTGCAGCACATCGCTACGTACTTCGTGAAAGTGAACAGTGAAAGCTATGGCAGTGGCGCGAAATACAGTCCTCTCATCGGTACGTATGACCGTGTCGAAAGCGAATACCCGCTGCACACGGAGTTCAGCATTCGCGAGTTGCTCCCGTTCTTCCGGATGATGGATCGAGAGAATCTCGCGGATGTGGATGAGGAGCGATTCTTGGCACTGCTAGATGTCCTTGCTGGCGGTTTCGCACCAGGACTGGCACCGGATACGAAGGTCACTCTGAACGCGCGCATCGACCGTCTCGAGGTGCGCAACGACGCTGAGATGGGCTTCCCCTTCTACCGCATCATCGATTACAAGACAGGGCAGCAGGGGCATTCCGGTGCGGAAAACTACTGCGATCTGCAGCTCGTGTGCTACCAACTCGCTCTTGCAATGAGCCAGATACATGAGAATGGAGCGGAACTGCCACTGATTCCTGTTGCCTCGGCAGGCCTGTTCGACGTCGAGAAGAACGACGCGCCGTCGTACAACCGCGCTGCGGAGAACTGTGCGCAGCCCCCGCTGTTCGTCGAAATGCCGTACGTGGATGGCGACATCTCCGGGCAGGCTCCGTGCTTCGACAACCGGGAGGATGGCTTGGACGCTCACAATGCTGGAGCCAGTCTGCGCAAGTCGATTCAGTACAGCGCTGCCGACGCTATCGCCAGGGTCATTTCTGTGGCACAGTTCGTGGGTGAAAGAACGGGGCAGGTGCCAGCAGAGCTGGCATTCGTGCTCAATAGCTTCGAGAGCCATACGCTCGGCTGGTGGTCGCTCACGATGCTGTCACGCATCTTCTACGCCGCTTCCGTCGCTGGCACACAAGGCCAGGTGCCGGCCCACGAAGCGTCGAATAAACATCTGCGCTATTGCAGGCACAAGAGGGTGTGCCCTGCATGCGGAGGGGAACTGACCACCGTCATGGGAAAGGAAGAACGATGAGCAATTCCATCGAACAGCAGCGCGTCATCGACGCGCCGGCATCCAGCGACGTCCTCGTCATCGCGGGCGCTGGATCGGGCAAGACATACACGATGACGCAGCGCATCATCAAGCTCATCTGCGACGACCATGTGCCCGCCGAGAAGATCCTGGGCCTGACCTTCACCCGCAAGGCGGCGGGGGAGCTGCTCACACGCGTGTCGAACGCGGTCTCGCAGACCCGCCGCGATGCACGGGAAGTGCAGGATGGAACGGCATCGCAAGGTGCTGGGGGCCGTGCCGGTACGGCCAGCCCGGATTCCGCCTTCATGAAGCCCAAGGTCTACACGTATGATGCCTTTTTCCAGTCCATCGTGCGCCAATACGGTCTGCTCATTGGCATGGATCCCGGCACCCAGCCGCTCAGCTCGGCGGGCGCCGTGCAGATGATCTCCGACATCATTGGAAAGAACATGGACTACCTCTTCGAGAGCGGACTCTCCTCCGAAGACGGCGGGGATGGCGATGCCGCTGGTTCGGGTTCTGGCTCGGATCGGTCGAATTCCGGTGATGCGACCTCGGGTGATGCGGGTGAGAAATCCGATGCCGGCTCATTCGAAGCCTTGGTGGGAGATATCCATGCGCTTGCCAATGAATGCGCCAGCTCCATGATCGGCAAGGATTGTCAGACCATCGCCGAAGCACTCGATCGCATTCAGCAGTGGGACGACCAGTTCCTCATCCAGCTTCGCGAAGCACGAGCCCAGCTGCTCGGCATCTCGATCGAAGACGTGAAGGATCCGGCCTCCGCCGTCAAGAAGCCGCAGCCGAACGTGATGTCCGCTACTGCGCATCAGGCCTTTGGAAACGATTTCGACTCATGGCTCCATGCCACGTTCGATGAGAAAGCGTGGAAGGCCGCGATGGCGCAAGCCAAGTCGGCAGGGCTGATCAAACGGGCCGTGGGGTATCCGAAAGGCAAAGACCCCAATTACACCAGCACGACGCAGAAATACTACGACCAGATGCTCCAATACCTGACCTATGCGACGAAACGACGCAATATGCTCATCCCGCTCGTGCGCCAGTTTGATGCGCGCAAGCGTGAGGCAAAGCTGGCGGAGTTCTCTGACTTCACCATCGCTGCATTCCAGCTGTTGACGCGCTTCCCATCCATCGGTTCCGACTGCCGTAGGCGTTTCACCCATGTGTTCCTGGACGAGTATCAGGACACCTCCACCACACAGGCGACCTTGCTGGCGCAGATTTTCCATCCTGATGCTTCTCAGTTTGCGGATTCGGCGAATGGAGCCTCTCCGCGTAAGTCCGCGGTGACGGCGGTGGGCGACCCGTACCAGGCAATCTACGCATGGCGTGGAGCAAGCCCGGGTGCGTTCCGCCTCTTCCGTGAAAAGTTCGGCATCACTGCCGAGCCATACTCCCTTTCTGTCACGCGCCGCAACCCTAAGCTCGTCCTTGATGCCGCGAACCGGCTCACCGATGCCTTCCACAAGCAGTGGAAGCCTGATTCGAACGTGCCCCACGACAAGCGTGAGGTGGATGTGCTGCCGCTGAAGCCATTGGAGACGGCTGAGAGTGGCGATTCAATATCTGTAGCGGTATCCACTGATACATCGAGTACCGGTGGGGAAAGCTCTGACGGGAAGACTGCTATCGAGGACAAGAGCGATAAAAATGCACCGTTCTTTGGTCTCGCTGCCTTCGAGACAGGTGCCGAGGAGATTGCCGCTGTCGTGGAATTCGCTCGTCATGCACAGATTTACAAGAAAGTGCCTGATCCCGCGAAACCGGGTGAATTCAAGAAGCAGACGCCAGTCGCCATCCTGTTCCGATCCACCCGCCCTATGCAAGACGTGGCGGATGCTATCAGCCAGGCAGGCATGACATACGAGATTATCGGCGCGAGCGGATTGCTGCAGCGGGCCGATGTTGCGGATCTGAAGGCGCTGCTTGAAGTCGTGGCCGATCATTCCAGGACGCCCTCTTTGCAGGAACTCCTCGCTTCGCCTCGCTTCTTCATTCCCCAGGGGGCCTTGAAGAAGCTCGCCGACATGGCGACGCAGAAGAACACCGACTTCCAGTACCGCGCCTTGGAACAGGCAGGGTACGTCACCTCCGACGAAAACACGACGGAACGCGATCGGAAGGATGCAGTGAGCCGTCTGCGCAACGACGTGATGCTCCCTACCGGCGTATTCCTCGCCGATCTGCTGATGAGCGACGATTTCGATGAGCAGCTCAGCCTGCTCGATGTCCCCGATGACGTCGCTGCCCGACTCCACGAGGCGAGCGTGATCCTGCGTCGCACGGAGAAAGCGTCTGAACGCTCCTTGCGTGATGCGATGCGCACGGCAAGCGCTGCACTGACACTGCCGATGGATTCTTCGCTCGCTCACATCGTGAGCGATGGCAAGGGCATGCCGAACTCCACATATGGTGCGGCGTTCGATGCCGTGATGCAGCAGGTGGACTCCTACGAGCAGGAACTGCCCGACTCCCTGCACCCCACGGTGCGTGGCTTCTTCGCATGGATGGCAGCCCAGGAGCGCGAACCCGCCCCGCCGGCGGCGAATCTCGATCAGACCGCCGACGTGCAGCTCATGACCGTTCACCAGGCGAAGGGTCTGGAATGGCCTGCCGTCGTGGTTGTGGACATGCGGAAGAACTCGTTCCCCACCTCCACGGGCGATGCGCTCAGGATCATTAAGCCGGGCAATGCCTCATGGACGGAGAAGGACGGTCCGTCGTACACGGCGACGAAGAGAAGCTGGCTGGAGAACCCGACCGCGATACCCGCCCCCGTGCGCGCGGATGCCGACCTGCTCCCCGGTTTCCCACATGATGGCAGCTCCATCAGCGACTGGGACGCGGACGCATCAGGAGAGTTCGGCACGGACTCTGCTACGCAGTCTGGTTCGGACGCCGACACGGATGGCGCGCATCCTGCATTCCCCACGCTGGCGGCGCGCATCGAACGTGAGACGTTGGACGCGCTGCGCTTGAAGAGCGGCTTCGGACCGTGCGGTGCGCAGGACTACCTGGGGCAGTCCGAGGAATACGGTCGCCGGGGGCATGACGAGGAACGCCGCTTGGCATACGTCGCGCTCACCCGTGCCAAGAACGAGGCGTTGCTTGTCTGCTCCGGCAATGCGATGAGCACGCCGGGTGCCTGGCGCTGGACAGGCAAACCTGAAACGCTTGACACCGATGCGGATGCATCCAACTTCTGGAGCGAGCTGTACCACGCCTATGTGCCGCAGGATCGCGAGGAACATCCCGAGGCCGATAACGCGGCTTCCGACAGTGAGAGTGACGACAAAGATGCTGAGCAGGAGAAGCAACTGATCCGCATCCTCACGGCACTGTTCGAAGACGATTCCTCCAAATCGAGCAGCACGAAGGATCCTTCGAACGGCGACCCCCGTGCCTTCACCTTCACTGGCAGTAAGGAGGAAGCCGAACCGTTGGTGCGCGATGAGCCTGACCAGCCGCTCACCACGCTTGACGGCGTGCCCGTCGTCCAGCTTGCCGATGCAGTGAAGAGCAAACTCAACGATTCGGCAACGGTCATCCCCGATGGCTACAAGGTGCCCAAGGGCGTCTTCGTCGGCAAGGGAGCAGCACAGCTGTCCCGTCGCATCGTCGATGCGGCATTCAAGTCCGCTGCGGAGCAGATGACCGAGAACGAGAACGCGCATCTGCCCCAGTGGCCATCTGACCTGCAGCGCCGCACGCGCGCCGCGCTCGCGATGACCGCCGAGGTCATAGACCCGGCATCGGGAGGCGACCTTGCCCAGGACGCTGCCGACGCACGCGGCGTGATCCCCACGACAGACATGCGCAAGCAGGCGGATGAACACGCGGCGCAGATCATCGAGACGCAAGCGGGTTCCAAGTCGATGAGCGTCGACTTGCTCAGCCGTGCACGCATGCTGGTGGCGGCCGATGCGGAACGCCACGAGCAAGCGCAGGACGTGATTGCCCGAGCGAACGCCGCCCGCAAGGGCAAGAACGTCGGCACCACGAACCTGCGGTTTATCGCATCACTTGCAGGGGACTCCGCCAAGACGATGCAGGTGGCGCGCAGCATTCTGCGCCCCGTGCCGATGCCACCGAACACTGCGGCATCGGAGGGTACGCGCTTCCACGAATGGGCCCAGCAGTTCATTGGCGTGGCACAGACACCGACGGACGGCCTGCTGAACAGCGGGAATGCTTTCGGCGGGGCAGCCTCTGATGCAGTGGCGTTCGATGCCAACGGTGTGGATTCCACGGATTCCATGGCGACCACGGTCAGCGGCAAGCGCCAGGCTTTGCTCGAAAGCGCCGATGCCGATGACACACTCACCCGCACCGAGAAGGAATGGCGTCATCGTCTCGCAACGTCGGAATGGGCGGCGCGCGTGCCATACGCCACAGAGGCACCGCTGACGCTTGCCACTCCGGACGGTCCGGTCAACGGCACACTCGACGCGGTGTTCTACGGCGGTCTCGAATCCCCGGACGAGGATGGCAGGCTCACGATCGTCGACTGGAAGACCGGGCGCATGCCACAGACACCACAAGATCGCGACGTGTACCTCATCCAGCTCGACGTTTATCGCCTGCTGCTCGCCAGCCAGCTGGGCGTGGCGCTCGACCATATCGACGCCACGCTCTACTTTCTGTCGGAAGCCGATCCTGCGAAGCGCGCCATCCCCGCCGAGTCGAAGAGCGCCGAGGAAATAGGAAAGGAGATCGCCCAGGGCAGGTACCTTCATGCCGATACCGACGCCGCGTGATCGGGAGTTCCGCCAATAGCGGAATTTGAGATTGACACCCACGGGTAGCGTGGAAGGTGTGAGGGAAGGCACAAGGCGTTTGCGCTTGAGATTCCCGTTGCTGCCTGTACCGGCCGGCGGATTGGATCAACCGATTGATCGAATTCGCCAGCCGGTATCAGCTGGCTGATGGAATCAGCGATTGAATTAGCCGACTGTTGCAGCCGGGAACGGGAATCTGCCTCGTTGTCATCCCACAAGGAGAAATGCCAATATGAACGGAGGAGATACCAATGGCATCGGTGCGTGACAATGCACAACGCCAGCCCGCACACTCCCATGCACTAGAAACATTTGGGGCACTTGAGCCGCATGAGACACATCGGGCACATGAGGCACGTGAACAACGTGAACTGCACGATGCTCGCCACCAGGTCATGTTCCGCCCGGTGACGGAACGGGACGCGGATGCGCTCGCGGACCTCGACATGTACACGTGGTTTCCCAAGGAACTCTTTCCCTATGCGCAGACCCGGCATTATGCCGCCCGGCTTGATGTACTCCACTTCCTGAAATCAAGCACCTACGGGGAAGTGGCGACGCTCAACGGCACAGTGCTGGGCGTGGTGCTCGGAGCCGTCGAAGGCAAGCGTCCCTTGCTGCCAGCCGCTGCCGAATGGTACCGCCAGGCACACGTCAACGCGCCGATGGTGCCCGGTGGCATCGCGGTGCGGCACAACCTCGACAAGGAGATCCGCACAGATCTTGCTTTGGAAGCCGGCGTACGCCAGGAAGTGCCCGCCGAGCTGCAGCTGTTCATCGTTTCCGCAGCCGCGCGTGGCAAAGGCGTGGGAGGCAGACTCTACAGCCGCTTCCTTGCGCATTTGCGTGACTGCGGCGCACAGCGGTACTTCCTGTACACCGACAGCGACTGTGACTACGGTTTCTACGACGCCCACGGTCTGACCTGTGTGGCGCAGGGGACCGGCGACGACTACACCGGTTCGGGCAAAACACTCGACAAATTCATCTACGTCGGCTCCTCGAAGTAAACGCGGAAGCATCCTCCGAATCGTCCCTGTCATCTGCAGTCACGCCATCTGTTCGCATCGGAAAGCAACTGCGGGATAGGCAGCCAAGACTTCGTTGGATTTCGTCAAGGTTCGCCGAATTCGTCAAGATTCGCCAAGACCAGACAAACTCGCCAGGAAAGGAACCATCGTGGCATCGCCCTATGCGCGCATCTTCTCCCTGCCAGGCACGCCGGCATTCGCTATCGCCGGCACAGTGGCGCGCCTTCCCATGTCCATGTCGAGCCTGGGCATCGTGCTCGCCGTGAACGCCCTGTATGGCAATTGGACGGTCGCCGGCTCCATGAGCGCCGTATGCGTGCTCGCGATGGCAGCGGCGACACCCGTATATGCCAGGCTGTTCGACCGGCACGGGCAGAGCCGCGTCGGCTGGCCCGCACTCGCCGCACAGGTCACGATGCTCGTGGCATTCGCGCTCGCCGCGGCGCTCCATGCACCGCTCGGGCTGCTGTATGTGCTTGCAGCTGGCATCGGTGCCACGCAGTTCGCGTTCGGCGCGCTCGTGCGCACCCGTTGGTCGTGGGCGCTGCGCAACAGTGACGATTCGTCGCTGCTCAACACCGCCTATGCCTTTGAATCCGCCGTTGACGAAGTGGCGTTCATCCTCGGCCCGATCCTCGCTGCCTGGGCGGCGACATCCATTCACCCTGTCGCACAATTCATCCTCGCGGCGATTGCCGTGGGTGGCGGGGGAGCGGCGTTCTTCCTGCAAAAGCGCACCGAGCCGCCCGTGGCGGTGCTCACACCGGTCGCCACCAGCACAAACACGAAGGCGGACGCTGTGAAGACAGATGCCGTGCAGCCCTCCGCCCGCTTCAGCACGGCGAACAAACGCAGCGCCTTGCAATTCCCTGGCATCGCGGCGCTCATGGTCATGTGGGTCGTGTTCAACGCCTGCTTCTCGATGTTCGACGTGTCGATGACCGACCTCACCAAGGAACTGGGCAAGGCCGGCATGGTGGGTGTGCAGCTCGCGATGTTCGCCGTCGGCTCGTGCATCGGCGCCCTGATCTTCGGCAGCATGCACCTGCACGGCTCCCATTGGAAGCGCCTTGCGATCCTGATGGTCTACCTCACCGCAGGGTTCTTCTTCATCCACCTCGCCGGCGACAACCTCGTGCTCATCGGCATCATCGAAGTCATCACGGGCCTGGGTGTCGCGCCCATCTACGCCACCGGCAACCTCATCGTCAAGCAGACGGTGCCCGCCGCTTTCCTCACCGAAGGGCTCTCGTGGCTGAGCACATCGGTGAACATCGGCCAATCCATCGGCTCAAGCATCGTGGGCGTGGTACTCGACGCACACGGCCCGGTCGCCGGCCTTGCGATGCCCATGTTCGCCACCGCGCTGTCGCTGCCGTTCATCGGCATCGCCGCCTGGAGCGCAAAACGCGGCATGAGCGGGCAGGTCACATCCGATGTGAGCGCGGCTCATTAGGCTAGGGCATAGCAGAAAAGCAGCACCACTAACAGAAAGGAATCATCATCATGACCAAGCGCGTATCCGTTGTCGGAGCGAAAGGCCGCATGGGTGCCACCGTCGTCGAAGCCGTCAAGGCCGCACCCGACATGGAGCTCGCCCTCACGCTCGACGCGGGAGACGACCTCACCCAGATCACCCCCGCCAACACCGACGTGGTGGTGGAGTTCACCGTGCCCGCGGCAAGTCTGGGCAACGTGCTCACTCTCGTGGGCCAGGGCGTCGATGTGGTCGTCGGCACCACTGGTTGGACCGACGAGAAACTCGCGCAGGTGGGCCAGGCGCTCGCGGCGCATCCGAAGAACTCCGTGTTCATCGCCCCGAACTTCGCCATCTCCACCGTGCTCGCCGAACACTTCGCAGCACAGGCGGCGCGCTACTTCGAATCCGTGGAGATCGTGGAGATGCACCACCCCAACAAGGTGGACGCCCCCTCCGGCACCGCCATCCACACCGCACACGTCATCGCCGCCGCCCGCAAGGAGGCCTCGATGCCGCCGATTCCAGACAACACCCAGACCGACGGCGGTTCCCGCGGCCAGGTGGTGGACGGCATCCACGTGCACGCGGTGCGCCTGCGCGGCCTCAACGCCCACGAGGAAGTGCTTTTCGGCAACCCCGGCGAACAGCTCGTGCTGCGTGCCGACAGCTTCGACCGCAGCTCCTTCATGCCCGGCGTGCTCCTCGCCGTGCGCCATGCCGGCGAGAACCCCGGCAAGGTGACCGTGGGCCTCGACTCCTACCTCGAGCTGTAGGAACCTCGAGCTGTAGGAACCCGAACCGAAACCAGCCACACACGAGCCACGAAACAGGAACCATCCATGTTGGAAGAAACCTTGCAACCGTCTCACCCACGGGCTACCGTTAAAGGCATGACTGAAGCAACTTCTCATCTGCTTGATCCCGCGCCGTTCGGGCGCATCATTCCGGCCATGGTCACCCCTATGAAGGCTGATGGCGCCATTGATTATGATGCCGCGCAGAACCTGGCCAAGCAGCTGGTGAAGGACGGGGCCGACGGCCTGCTCGTCAACGGCACGACCGGCGAATCGCCCTGCACCCACATGGATGAGAAAATCGACCTCGTGCGCGCTGTCAAGGAAGCCGTGGGCGTGCCCGTGATCTCGGGCGCCGGCTCCAACGACACCGCGCACACCGTTCGCATGGTGGAGAACATCCAAGAGGCCGGCGCCGACGCGCTCCTCGTGGTGGCTCCGTACTACTCCCGCCCGTCGCAGCGCGGCATCCTTGAGCATTACAAGGCCGTGGACGCCGTGGCTGAGAAGCCGTTCCTCGTCTACGACGTGCCGGGTCGCACCGGCGTGAAGATTGCCACCGAGACCTATGACGAGATCGCCAAGCTCAAGCACGTCGCTGCCGTCAAGGACGCCACCGGCAACCTCGGCAACGCGCTCGAACGCCACAACCGCACCGGCCTCACCTGGTACTCCGGCGACGACGGCATCTTCCTGCCGTTCCTGTCGGTCGGCGCCGTCGGCGTCATCTCCGTCATCGCACACGTGGCCAGCAAGCCCATGCGCGAGCTCGTCGAGGCATTCGACCGCGGCGACATCCGCGAGGCGCAGCGCATCGCCGCCCAGCTCGTGCCTCTCGTGCACGCGCTCAACGGCGACGGCTTCCAGGCCGTCATGGCGAAGGCAGCGCTCAAGGTCAGGGGCTACATCCCTTGCGCCGCGATGCGCCTGCCGAACGTCGAAGCGAACGAGGAACAATACAAGAAGGTCGAAGACGGCATGCGTGCCGCCGGTCTGCTCTGACCCAAGATCTGACCGTCGCCGGCAGGAAGCCACGGGATTGATTCCGCGCGATGAGCGATTCGGATGAGCGATTTAGATGCGCATTCCAACGGATCGCCCATTGCCGCTGCAATCAATCCATCCGCCCGCTTCCCGCCGGCAGCACAGCACTGCCGCATAGCTCAGCGAAGCCGGCCGGCCAACGCGGGTGCCCAGCGTCACAGCATCGCTGGCGCATCGTGCGCAGACCGGCCGTGTGTGTGAATGTGAGGTTCGCGCATAGGGCGCGAACGAAAAAGCGCCGCGAGGCTCGCCTGCGGTGCGACGGCGCACGGGAAACCACGCCGTCGCCGGCAAACGGGCCGCACGGAGCGTAAGGAAAATAGAAACAGCTATGGCAGATACAAACCAAAAGCGAAACCCTGCGAAATCCCGGCGTTCGGCTGGCCCCCGCAGGTCCCGTGGCGGCAGGGGAGGCCGCCGCTCCGCCGCACCGCGTTCCCACGAAGTGGGCGGCAACCAGACCCCGGAGCTGGGGCTCGTGGCCCCTCCGAAGTACCGCAAGGGCTCGATGCGCATCGTGCCGCTCGGCGGCCTGGGCGAAATCGGACGCAACATGAACGTGGTCGAATACAACGGCCACATCCTCATCATCGACTGCGGCGTGCTCTTCCCCGAGGAGGAGCAGCCGGGCGTCGACCTGATCCTGCCTGATTTCTCGTACATCAAGGACCGCCTCGACAAGGTCGACGGCATGGTGCTCACGCACGGCCACGAAGACCACATCGGCGGCGTGCCCTACCTGCTCAAGCTCCGTCCGGATATCCCGATCTACGGTTCCGAGCTCACGCTCGCCTTCGTCAAGGCGAAGTGCGACGAGCACAACATCACGCCGATCCTCCACGTGGTGGAAGGCCGCGACAAGGCTAAGGTGGGGCCGTTCAACCTCGAGTTCATCACGGTCACCCACTCCATCCCGGACGCGCTCGCCGTGTTCGTGCGCACGCCCGCCGGCAGCCTCATCGACACCGGCGACATCAAGCTCGACCAGCTGCCGCTCGACCACAAGATCACCGACCTCGTGGAATTCGGCCGCCTGGGCGAGAACCCCGGCGTCGACCTGTTCATGTGCGATTCGACCAACGCCGAGGTGCCTGGCTTCGTCAAGCCCGAGACCTCCATCGGCCCGGCACTCGACAAGGCGTTCTCCGAGGCGACGCGCAAGATCATCGTCGCATCGTTCTCCAGCCATGTGCATCGCGTGCAGCAGGTGGTCGACACCGCCCACAAGTACGGCCGCAAGGTCGTGTTCGTCGGCCGTTCGATGGTGCGCAACATGGCGATCGCCGCCGACAAGGGCTATCTGCACATCCCCGAAGGCACCGTCGTGGACCTCAAGAAGTCCGCCGACATCCCGGACGACAAGATTGTCTACATGTGCACCGGTTCCCAGGGCGAGCCGCTGGCCGCCCTCGGCCGCATCGCCGACGGCAACCACCCGGACATCCACATCGAGGAGTTCGACACGGTGATCCTCGCCAGCTCGCTCATCCCGGGCAACGAGAACAGCGTGTACGGCGTCATCAACAAGCTTACCCGTCTGGGCGCCAAGGTCGTCAACCGCGACAATGCCGCGATTCACGTCTCCGGCCACGCCAACCAGGGCGAGCTGCTGTACCTGTACAACATCATCAAGCCCAAGTGCGCGATGCCGATCCACGGCGAGAACCGCCACCTGGTTGCCAATGGCCTCGTTGCCGTCAAGACCGGCGTGCCGCCGCAGAACGTCGTGCTCGCCGAGGATGGCGACGTGGTGGACCTCTACTACGGCCAGGCCGCGGTCGTCGGCTCCGTGCCGTGCGGCTACGTGTATGTGGATGGCGATTCCGTGGGAGAGCTCACCGAGGAGGACCTCGAGAAGCGCCGCATCCTGTCGGAGGAGGGCTTCGTCAGCTCGTTCGTGGTCGTCGACTCCGAGAACCACGACGTGGTGACCGAGCCGAAGATCTTCCTCAACGCAGTCGCCGAAGACGAGTCCAGCATCGAGTCCGTCAAGGACCAGATCGTGCGCGACCTCGAGGACGCCCTCATCCACGGCACCACCGACACGCAGAAGCTGCAGCAGGTCATGCGCCGCACGCTCGGCGCGTGGATCTCGCGCAAGTGGCATCGCCGTCCGATGATCGTGCCGGTCGTCGCCGACATCGCCGACACGGAAGAAGCCGTGCCGCCCGTCACCGCCTAGCGGTTGGCTGAGTTGGATCCCCGATTCGGGCGACGCCGTAATCCAAGCGAATCCAAGCGATGGCTTGCAAGGAAGGTGCCCAGACCTCATTGGTCTGGGCACCTTTGTTGTTCGGATGCCATTAAGCGAGACATCGTTCATGCTGTGGGCATTGGAGGCCGATGGATGTGTGCAAATGTCTGCATCGGTGTTGTCCCTCGCCTCGGTGCATGGGTTTGCGAAGGTCTGTATGGTCGAATCGGTGTGCGATTGGTACTGAGGGTGTCGGAAAGATCTGCACGGACGATCCGGTTCATGCCGGTGCAGAGGCTTGCGAACGTTTGGATGGTCGGATTATGGTTCCGCAGGGTCTGAGGGTATCGGAAACGTCTGCACGGGAGGTCGGGCTCGTGCTAGTGCAGAGGTTTGCATACGTTTGGATGGTCGGATGATGGTTCCGCGGGGTCGAAGGATGTCGGAAACGTCTGCACGACCGGTCGGGCTCGTGCTGGCGCATGGGTTTGTGAAGATCCAATCGTTGGGTCATCGTTTGCCTCAAACGGAACCTCGAGAATAAGCCGGTGGAACCGCAAAATAAAATCATGAAGTGGAAATAAATGTAGAATCCAACACTTTTTTCCAGAAAAAAGTGTAAGAATCAACACTTTTTTCCAGTTCGGGCTTCTTGGTACGAAAAAGGGTCTGCGATGTGTGGTCATCGCAGACCCTTCTAGCTGTCTGGAGTTCATGGGAGTCCGGACGACGGCATAAGTCAGGGTATTAATCGACCGCCGCCCAGGCTTTTCCGAATGGTGCTAGAGCCTCAGATCTTTTCGCGCTCCTCGGCGGCGTGGATCTCGGCGGCAACGAGGTCGTCGTCCACCACACGGTCCTGCGGGTCGTCGAGGTAGTGGTCGAACTCGTTGAGCACCGAGGCCTCGGGCGCCGGCGTGAGCAGCGAGACGACCACGATGAACAGCAGCGAGATGATGAACGCCGGCAGCAGCTCGTAGATGGCGAACACGCCGCCGAGCGGCTTGATGAGGTTGTGCCAGATGAGCACGGTGGCGGTGCCGGAGACCATGCCGGCGATCGCACCGTACTTGTTGGTGCGGCGCCAATACAGCGACGTGAGCATGAGTGGGCCGAACGAGGCACCCAAACCCGCCCAGGCGTAGGAGACCACCTGGAAGATTGAGGAGTTCTGGTCGAACGCCACGAAGATGCCGAAGAGGAACATGACGAGCAGCGTGGTGCGCGCCACCATCATCACCTGGCGGTCGGTCGCCTTGCGGTTGATGACACCGCGGTAGATGTTTTCGCCCACGGCGCTCGCACCGATGATCATATAGCTTGACGACGAGCTCATCGACGCGGCGAAGATGCCAGAGACCACGATGCCACACAGGAAGCTGGGCAGCAGCGCCTGCGCGATGACGATGAAGATGTTTTCCGCAGCGGCCTGCGTGCCGAACTGCGTGGGCATCATTGCGCGGCCCGCCAGGCCGATGCACACGCCGCACGTCAGCGAGATGACGCACCATGTGGTGGCGATGATGCGGGACTTGCGGATTTCCTCGGAGCTGCGGATGGAAAGGAACCGCACGAGCACCTGCGGCATGCCGAAGTAGCCCAGGCCCCAGGCGAGCATCGAGATGATGGTGATGATGCCGTAGTTCGTGGGCGCGCCGAACATCGCCTGGCCGTCCTGCATGATCTGCTGGCCCATCGCGTCGAGCAGCGGGGTGGCGGTGTGCGTGCCATCGAGGAAGCCGGGGATGCCGCGCAGGAACGCCACGGTGTTGTTGATGCCGCCGGCGGAGGCGACGGAGCCGATGAACACGACGGCGAGCGCGAAGAACATGAGCGTGCCCTGGATGAAGTCGGTGACGACCACCGACAGGTAGCCGCCGATGAGCGTGTAGGCGAACACCACGGAGGCGCCGATGACCATCGTCAGGTGGTAGTCCCAGCCGAACAGCGTGGAGAACAGCTTGCCCACCGTCACGAAACAGCTGCCCGTGTACACGCAGAAGAACACGAGGATGATGAGCGCGGCGATGGTGGAGACGACGTTCTTCGAATCGTGGAAACGCTTGGAGAAGAAGTCCGGGATCGTGATGGCGTCGCCGGCGACCACGGAGTAGCGGCGCAGGCGGCGTGCCACGAGCTTCCAGTTGAGGTAGGTGCCGATGGCGAGGCCGATCGCCGTCCACATCGCGTCGGCGGCGCCAGTGAAGTACGCCAGGCCCGGCAGGCCCATGAGCAGCCAGCCGCTCATGTCGGAGGCCTCGGCGCTCAGCGCCGTGAGCCAGGGGCCCACCCCGCGGTTGCCGGCGAAGTATTGCTTGGCGGACGAGTTCGAACGCTTCGAATAGGCGAAGCCGATGGACAGCATGGCCACGAAGTAGATGACCATGGCAAGCAGTACCCAGAAGTCCTTGGTGACCACGTGTGCCTTCCTTCTCTTGTTGTGTTTTTGTGTTTTTGTGTTCTTGTGCTTCTTGTGGGTCGGCGCTGTGACGCCGGTGTTTCGGCGCCGGTGTTCGGAGCGATGTTCGATGGGTTCCCGACCGATTCCGACCGATATGCGCCGGCGCTTAACCTGCGACGCAACGATGCCGTATCCAACTTAGTCAACCCCGCCTACCCACGCCCGCCGAAGTCCATCCGGGGCGGTCTGCGCGGGTGCGGGAGGGTGCGCGGGTGCGGGCAACCGGGGTCGAGGGTGCGCCGAACTGCACCCTCGGTGGGAGTTAGGCCGGCGTTGGCGGGGAACTAGGCCGAGGTAATCGCTGTGGAGGGTGCAAAATCGTATACCCTCAGTGCGCTCTCGGCACGGACACCTCGATGATTGGAGAATCGTCGGAACCTTCGCGCTCACCAATGAGCGGAATCCCGGATATGGTGGCGTGCCTGGTATTCGGCGGCGCAGTCAGACGATGGTGTATCCCTGCTGCGTGAGCACATCGAGCGCACGGTCGAAATCGTCATTTTTAACCAGGATGTAGTCGGTGTTGTACGTCGAGACGGCAAAGATTCCGATTTCGTTGTCGGCGAGGATTCCCGTCAGACGAGACAGGATGCCGATGAGAGAGAAATCGAGCACGCCGCGAATGCGGAAGCTGCGCCAGCCGTCATCGCGCGCCGTCGTGCATATGGGCGTGTCCGCCGTCCGGCAGACGAGGGAGATTTCCTCGTCCGTCTTGCCGATGAAGTAAAAATCCGCCGTCAGGTCGATGGATTCGACCGACGGAACCTTGCACACCGTCAATTCGTCGGCCAGTCGCTCCAGCTCCATGCATTCCTCCTCGATATGTGCCGGCCGCATTTCGTGCCGGGCCCGCATGCGTTGATAGTATCAGCGCGCGGGATGGTTCGGCGGAGTG
>JAQXZM010000071.1 GCA_029227215.1 Bifidobacteriaceae bacterium
TGAGAAAGTCAACGCCAAGGCAGGGCATGATTTTTCGCATTCCACGTTCGCGACCGACGTGTCGAGTTCTGTGGAGTTCTCCGCCGATGATGAGCCAGACGACACCACGGCGTTCGCGGATTCGGCTGAGGCGGACGAGGACGGTACTGACGACGCTGCCGAGGAACACAGCTCTGGCGATGCCCCTGATGGCGGCAATGCCGATGATGTCTTCGACACGGGCTCCGCTGCCGAGCCTGATTCCTACGCTCCGTCTCACGTGCCCCGCCAAGCGCGTGCGGCATTCTCACGGCATTACGGGATGCTTACCCACCATCATGTGGAAGACACCATGCGTGAAGTGCGCCACCGCGCGCGCCGGCGCACGATGTACGACGAATCGCTCCACTTGATCGATGATCTGGTGAACCGGCCCGTCGACCCGATGTTCGAAGACGCGATGCTCTACAAGCACGACGAGAAGCCCGCGGTGCGCTGGGCGATGCGCATCGTCTCGTTCCTGCTCTGTGTCGTCATCGGCATTGTGTGCGTCGTCGCTGTGCAAAGCCTCCATGGCAACACGCGCGAGAAGGTGCGCAAGGAGGAGGCCAGCCAGCTCGCCGACCTCGTCAAGCAGTCCGACCAGTTGCAAAGCGATGTGCAGGCTCTGCGCAAGCAGCTCGACGATCTGTCGTCGGACTCCTCGGATGCCGTGAAGGCTCCGCAATCCGATGGCATCGCCAACGGCACCACGGCGATCGAAGGGCCAGGGCTCACCGTCACGCTCGCCGATCCCGCGCTGCCAGACGATTCCACCGATCCGTCATCCTCGAGCGGTCGGGTCTCCACGGGGTCGGGTCGCAAGGTCGCTGACACCGACATCCAGCTGTTCGTCGACCGCCTGTGGGCGATGGGCGCGGAAGGCATCAGCGTAAACGGTCAGCGCCTGGGGCCCGAGACATCCATTCGCTCCGCCGGCGGCAAGATCCTCATCGGCGTGACCGCCATCCAATCGCCATACACAATCGAAGCGATCGGCAACGCGGACGACCTCGCTGTCGGGGTGGACGCCGACCACAACCCGGTGCTCCATGAATCGCTCGACTCCCTGGGCATCACGGTGTCCATCACGCGCAGCAGCAAGATCAGCCTCGATGGCAACGCAGTGACGACGCTCGACTACGCGGCGGAATACGATGGCTCGGATTGATGCGGGGTGCGCACGTTCGAGATGTCCATTACGGGGCGTCCATTATGATGAGGGAAGGCAAGCGTAGGAAAGGAGCGGCACACTCATGGCAGCTGTCATCGGATTGATCCTTGGTGTGGTCGTCGGCATTTTCGTCAAACCCGACATCCCCATCTGGCTGCAGCCCTACCTGCCGATCATGGTCGTCGCTGCGCTCGACGCCTTGCTGGGCGCTGCGCGGTCCTATTTCGAACGCACGTTCAATGACCGCGTGTTCGTCATCTCCTTCCTGTCCAACGTCATCACCGCGGCACTCCTCGTGCTCCTGGGCGACCAACTGGGCGTGGGCTCGCAGCTGACGACCGCTGTCATCGTCGTGCTCGGCATCCGCATCTTCTCCAACGTGTCGGCCATCCGGCGCTTCATCTTCCGAGGCTAGGCGCACATGACCGATCACAGGATGCACAGCGACGCGCACGACGGCGCGCAGGACCCACAAGTGCCGGACCCCGCAGCTGCGGCGGAGCAACCAGCGGAAGCCGTGCAGACGTCGCGAGCTCACAAATCAGCAAACCAGCCCAGACAGAAGGCGCAGCCCAAGCCCGCCCGGCACAAGCCGAAGAAGCAGTCGGCGGGGGAGTTCCTCACCACCGACATCGCCCAGATGCTCCGCGGCCAGCGCCAGAAGGACTCCGACAACGACTCGCTGGACACGGGCACGTTCCCCGTCGTGCGCAAGAAGCTGGAGCGCACGCGCACCCAGCGCACGCTGTGGCAGCGCATCATCACAAGCTGCCTGATCATCGTGCTGTGCATGCTCCTGGGGTTCGGCTACGTCACGCAGCTGCGGTCCGCGAGCGACAACTACGAGTCGCTGAGCGAAGACGAGCTCGTGCGCCTGCTCGACGAGACGAACACCCAGGTCGACAGGCTCGAGGAACAGCGCACCCAACTGAGCAACCAGGTCGCCTCCATCACGAACGCCACCGACAAGCAGCGCGAGCTCAACGCCGTCGCCAAGAAGAACGCCACGACGAGCGGCATCCTCGCCGGGCGTCTTGGCTGCGAGGGGCAGGGCATCACCGTCACCATCACCGAGACCGGCACGACAATCGAGGCTGCCCGCCTGTTCACGCTTGTCGAGGAACTGCGCAACGCCGGGGCGGAGGCCATCGCCTTCAACGGCGTGCGCATCGTTGCGTCATCGTACATCGTCGACACCGACGAAGGCATCGAAGCGGACGGGCAGCTTGTCACCTCGCCTTATGAGTTCAAGGCGATCGGGGATCCCAACGCACTGTCGAACGCGATCCAGATTTCCGGAGGAATAGGCGCTCAGCTCAGGGTGCGGTATAATGCGAACGTCGTCGTGCGAACTCAAAGCAGCGTCGTCATCGACGAATTGGCGAGCACGAAAAACTACCAATACGCGAAGATTGTAGAATGACTGGTATGACTGATCCGATTCCCACCGCAGGCGAAACAACAAGCATTGGCATCCCCACCATTTCCGCGGTCCCGGTGACCGTGACGGGTGACAGGCCCCTGAGCCAGCAAGACCTTGACACGATTGCACGCTTGAACCCTGGCACTGCGCTCCTCATCTCGACGAGGGGAGCGGTCTCAGGATCGCGCTACCTCCTCGACGAGGACCGGGTCACTGTCGGCAGGGATCCCTCGAGCGACATCATGCTTGACGATGGCACCGTGTCGCGCCAGCACGCCGTGTTCATTCGCGAGAACGGCCAGTACCGCGTCGAGGACGTGGGCAGCCTCAACGGCACCTATGTGAACCGCAAGCGCGTCGACAGCGCGCAGCTCAAGAGCGGCGACGAGCTGATGATCGGCAAGTTCCGCCTCGTGTTCTTCGGGCGCTGACGCAGTGCCAGCGCCATCCCACCTTGAGCACGCCATTGTGCGGCAGCAAGCGGAGCCCGATTCGCCTGCGCATGCCGTGCAAGGCGTGCTTTTTTCACTCCCAGACGAGAACGATTCCGGGGGAGAGGCCGGTCCTGACGGCGCGGTGCGCGGCTATCGAGGCACCGTCGCCTCGAAGGTCGCTGGGATCACCTACCGGCAGCTTGATTACTGGGCGCGCAAACGCATTGTGGAGCCGTCCGTCAAAGCGTCCCACGGCTCAGGCACGCGCCGGCTGTATTCGTTCAAGGATGTGCTCATTCTCGCGGTGTCCAAGCGGTTGCTGGATGTGGGCGTGAACCTGCAGAACGTCACGACGGCCATCGGATACCTGTCGCAGCGCAGCGCCGCGCAGCTGGAGAACGTCACGATCATGTGCGATGGCGAGACCGTGTACGAATGCACGAGCGACGCCCAGGTGGGCGACCTCATGAAAAGCGGCAAGGCGGTGTTCGGTGTCTCCGTGGGTTCCGTGTGGCACAAGATCCATGACGCACTCGATGCCGAGGACTACGAGGAGATCCACGAGCCCCAGGAGGAAACCTTCACGACGCCGGCCGACGATGTCGTCGCTGCGCGTGCAGCGCAACGCTTCGAACGGGCGAAGTAACGCCTTGGCGCGCGCAGTGAGGTAGCAGTGAGGTACATGCTGCGCGGCGGGTGCCGAACGAGGTGTTTTGCTGGATGCGAATGTCGGCAGGGAATAGCAATCTGACATAACATACATTATCGGCTATTTAGGCACCTTGGCGTTTGGGGATGTGACGCGTGCCGCTCAGTCGCTGCTGATCGGCTGTTTTCTACCGAATATTGCAATTCTTCTTCGAATCTCGTAATGACGCGAAAAGCATAGTTGTGCTCGCTATGTCGGTGCGAACATCGTGAAACATCAGTCAGAATGCTTCGGAAAATTACGAGAATCGCCGTTGTACCGAAGATTCCCGTGAAATAGGCTGATGGAACGCTGCCAGTCAGAAAGGCGGCTATCCAGAGAAAACAGTTGAGAAGAAACCTGAGGTTGACTGATGTTTCATCGTTTCTGCGTGTGGTTCATGCGCATATTCCTCGTCTTGGATTTGGTCCTGATCATCATCGAATGGTATCAGCATGGTTTTGCATTGTCGTATGCGCCTACCACGACGAAATCATTCTGGATCTGGGCGTTCATGGCATCATCGCTCACATTGTCGGGTCAACTCCGACTGCCTGATAAACCGAAGAAAAGCGCATCGCAGCCAGACGCCAGCTCCGAGTCGGGTCCTCATGACGGCCCGACCGTGCCGATCGCCTATCTGGCACCGGTGAATGCATGGCGCTGGGTGTGCCCGCAGTGCGGTTACCACAAGGACATCTATGGTGCAGGCGCGTGCATGCAACTGTTCGGTGTGAGCGTGACGCCGCGCACACTCCCCTCGCAGTACCTGTATTCCTATGCAGATTCCACCAAGAAATGCCCCAACTGCTTCGCGCCCATCACCCCTGGCTCCAGTCTTGGAATCAGCCTATGCCGTCCCAACCGAACCAGGTTCAAATGCGCATGGTCCCATTATCATCGTGAATCCAGATAGGTTCATTCAGTCGAAGGATGGGGATTCACAATAACGCATGTTGGTCATTAATTAGCCAAGTGCCATTGATACAAATATGACATGGCAGACAGAAGCTGGTGGGTCTCTTTGCGTACCCGCCAGCTTCTGTCTGCGGAGAGTGAAATTGTGCCTACAAGGCTTCACATAAGGGTGGCGAAGAAGCGGTCGACGGCGTCGGGGAGTTCGGGTACCGTATCGATGATCATGTCGGCGCCATGGCTTTCGAGCTCGCCGGGTGCGGAGAAGCCCCAGCGGCAACCGATGGACTTGACGCCAGTGTAATGGCCGCCGTCCACGTCCGTCCAGCGGTCACCCACCATGACGGCGCGATCGCCCTGCTCCTCGTCGAAATGGATGCGGTCGAAACCGTAGCGGATCACCTGCGCCTTATGGATGCGCGTATTGTCGAGGCTCGCACCGAAAAGGTCGTCCATGAGCTCGACAAGATGGAAACGCTCGCAGATGAGACGCGCCTGCGGCTCCGGCTTGCACGTGGCGAGGGCGAGGAAATACCCGCGGCGGCGCAGCTCCTTCATCGCCTCGGGGATGCCGGCGTAGACCTCGTTGAGGTACATGCCAGGCACCTTCTCCCCTGGGTTGAGCGGATCGTCGAACGTCGGCGTCGTGTACGCCTCGCGATACAGCTTGACCGCCTGGTCCACGACGTCATCCAGGCCATGCTTGGAGAAGGATTCGCTGAGCGGCGGACCCACGAACGTGCCGAGCTCCTCGTCGGTGGGCACGGGGCGCCCCAGCTCCTTGTAAGTGCGGATGGCGGACGACAGAATGCCGGAATCGGACTTCGTCAGCGTTCCGTCAAGATCGAGAAGGACTACCTTTGTGGGATGTTCCATGATGATTCTTCCCTATTACTCGTATCGCGGCGCGTACGCGCATGCGCACATATGCGCGTCGCGAAAACCAGTGCCGTGGAAGGCGCCGGACGAATGGAAAACGTGGAAATCACTCGTAATCGGGGAACCAGCCGTCGTGGTGCATCTTGAGGCGCTTGTCAAGCAGTTCCTTGAGCTCGCCTTCCGTGCGGCGTTCCAGGAGCATGTCCCAATGGCTGCGCACCTGCTTGGTCAGGTCATTGCTGTCTTGGTCCTGCGTGCCCTCGAGATGCGCGGTCTTGCCGCAGCGGCATTCCCATTCCTCGGGCACATCGGCTTCCTCAGCGAAAGGAATGACCGTGCGGTGGCCGTCCGGGCACACATACGTGTAGTCGGTGCGGGGCGCCAGATCGACGTTCTCGTCGGATTCCAGCGACTTCGCTCCGATGCTCATGCCCCTCAAGCTGCGCTCTGCCATTGCATTCTCCTTATGTGGTTTCCACTACCTAAATTATCGAACGGCTTCGACCGCCCCGCGCTGACATATCTGCCATATCTGCGCGGCAACGTATTCGGTCTATGTATTCGGCCAACGTTTTCGCGCGTCAACCATCCGCGCGGCGGCTATCCATTATCTCACACCGCATGCGCGTCACCGTATGGAACGGTGCTGCTTGCGCCGAGGGCTGAAGTGGCACCGCTCCATACGGAGCCGGGTTGGTCCCTGGGATTCGAGTGGCGGTTTCCGCCGATTCCATGCGTTTCATCACGCGCATGTGGTCCGCTCATTCGATCCCGGAGTACGCCACGACTCCCCTGTTGACGGTGAGCGCCGCATCATGCGCCCTGTCGGCCACGGTGCGGTTCGCCAGCCACGGGGCGGCCGCGGCAATCTGACCCAGAGCGTCGGCGACGCGCTTGCAGCTGCGCACGAAGTCGCCGCCGGTCATGTCGGTGCCATCGAGCACCGTGGCGAGGCTCTTGCCGCTCGACCAGTCGAACATGATGTCGCACGCGCCGAAGTCCAGCGGCTGCAGGTCGTCAAGGCCCCAGTCCTCGCACAGCGACGTGATGGAGTCGTGCACCTGGGCGATGCGCACGGCGGCGGCATGGATGCGGCCTTTCGCGCCCCCAGGGTAATGGCGTGGCTCGCCGGAGCTGTCGCGGCGGGACTCGAAGACGAACCCGGAGACGACGGCGACGAGCTCCTCCACCGACAGGTCGTCGAGGAGGCCTTGCGAGAGGGACTCGGCGAGAACGATGTCGAGCTCACCATAGAGATGGCGCAGAAGCTGGCCCTTCTGTGTCACATGGTAATCCTTCGTATCATCGCCACCGACGTAACCCAGGATGCGCAGGATCTCGCAGATGCGTTCGAATCGGCGCGCCACCGAGCCGGTACGTGACTCATAGCGGTCGCGCAGTCGCTCGAGTTCGCGCACTTGCTTCGCCCAACGGTTGCCCCAACGCAGGTGCTCGGCAAGGTCCGGGCAGGAGCGGCACGGGTGTGCGCGTTCCTGGCGGCGCAGGTCGGCGATGCGGTCATCGATCGCCTTGAGCGCCTGGCGGCGTTCCTCGGGCGAGGCATACGGCATGCCGGAGGCGCGGCGACGGTCCTTGCGCTCCGCATCGGTGAGCGCCATGCGCAGGCGCATGAACTCGCGGAAGTCTCCCCTATCGCACGAGAACGCCTTCTCATAGCCCTCCAGCGCTTGCTCGAGCGCGTCAATGCGGCCTTCGAGGTCCTCAGCGGACTCGTTCGCCTCCCATTGCGCGAAGGAATGGTCAAGCGTGGTGCGCGCCTCGGCATACGACGACGAATTGAGCAGGTTCACCGCCATGTTGAACGTGGGCGAGAAGCTCGAATGGAGCGGGTACACGCGCTTGCTCGACAGGGCGGCCGCAAGTTGCGGCTGAAACCCGCGATGGTCGACGATGACGGCATGGCCAATCACGTCGATGCCACGGCGCCCCGCGCGTCCGGTGAGCTGGGTGAACTCCCCCGGCGTGAGCGGCACGTGGCCCTCGCCATTGAATTTCTCGAGCTTTTCGACGATCACGGAACGGGCGGGCATGTTGATGCCCAGCGCCAGTGTCTCCGTGGCGAACACCACCTTGACGAGGCCTTGCTCGAACAGCGTCTCCACGATCTGGCGGAACAGGGCGATCATGCCCGCGTGGTGCGGCGCGAAACCCTGCTCCAGCGCGAAGCGGAAACGCGAGAACCCCAATGCCTTGGCGTCCGCACGATCGATCTGGCCCTCCATCATGCCATCCACGATCTGGCGGATGCGGGCGGCTTCCTCGTCGGTCGTGAGCCGCAGACCGGCGTTGACGCACTGCTCCACAGCCCTGTCGCAGCCGGCGCGGGAGAAGATGAAGTAAATGCCGGGAAGGAGCCCCAGGAAGTCCAGTTCGTCGATGACGGCCCAGCGCTTGGGGAAGTGGCGCATGTCCTGGCCACGGGAATCACGCGAGTCGCGTCCCGATCGTGCCATGCCGTTGCCTCTGCCGTGCTTGCCACGGCCTCCGCGGCCACCTCGGTCACCGAAATCACGCGAGTCCCTGCCGTCATGGAACGCACGGGCCCGCTTCTCCCCCTCGCGGTCCAGGCGCGCGAGCTCATGCACGAGGCCAGGGTTCACCTGGTCGGAATCAGGCGACCGGTACAGGTCCCACAGCTGCGGTTCCGTGCGGTCGTCGCGCTGCGTCATCACATGGCGCTCCAGCGGCACCGGGCGATGCTCCGAGATGACGAGCGCCGTGTCGCCGCGCACCGATTCGATCCATGCCGAGAAATCCTCGACGTTCGACACCGTCGCCGACAATCCGACGATCTTCACACGGGCCGGCAGATGCACGATCACTTCCTCCCACACCTGGCCACGGAACCGGTCGGCGAGGTAGTGCACCTCGTCGAGCACCACATATTCCAAGGCGTCCAGCGTGGTGGAGTTCTCGTAGATCATGTTGCGCAGCACTTCCGTCGTCATCACGACGATGTCCGCGTCGGGATTCACCGACATGTCGCCGGTGAGCAGTCCCACGCGGTCCTGCCCGTACACCGCCGCCAGGTCATGGTATTTCTGGTTGCTCAGCGCCTTGATGGGCGTGGTGTAGAAAGCCTTGACATTGCGCCGCTGCGCAAGGAACATCGCGAAATCCGCCACGATCGTCTTGCCCGCTCCCGTGGGCGCCGCCACCAGCACGTTGCGGCCTTCCTCCAAGGCGTCGATCGCATCGCGCTGGAAATCGTCGAGCGCGAATTCCAAGGTGTTTTCAAAAGCCGCCGCGGCACTCATCGCATGGCGCTGACGGTCGCGGAACGCTTGGTATCGGGCTGCGGGGCTCCCCTGCTCTGCCGCGTCGTCCTGTTCGCGATTGCCAGGATAGCGTGCTCCGGTCTGCGCCTCGGTCTTTGCATTGGCCTGTTGTGCTGCGTTCTTGCGATGGTGATGATGGTGCGTCATTGATCCTCAATTCCCTCGTTCCTGATGCCTGCAAACTGATTCCAACGGCCTTGGATTGCAGCGGAGTGCCGAATGTCTACGGCCGCGCCGAATTTCAACGGTGGCATCGCAACGCTCGCATCCTGGTGGTCCCGCTGGTGGTCCCGCGAGTTGCATGCTGTCGCGCAGCGGCAGCGTCAGTTGTCGAAGTCAGTTGTTGAAGTCGAGCCAGGCGAGCCACGTGGCGCGATGGCGTTCTTCCTTGCGCTCGTTGCGCTCCAGCTTCTGCGCGTAGGCCCGGGCATAGCGCTCCTGGGCCATTTCGAGCGGCTGCGTGTACAGCGGAGGCTCATTGGTGCGCTTGGGGGCCTTCTCGGTGGACATCCGCTCGAACCGGCGGCTCACCGCGTTGCCCAGCGCTCCCACCATGAAGCCCATGTGGCGGAACCGGCGGAATGCATGAATCAACCCGAGCGCGACTGCCACGATCATGAAGACCACAAGCAGCGCCCAACCCCATCCTGGCATGGAGAGCCTCCTTATTCTGCGATACCCTGCGGGTGCTCCTGCGGGGTACTTATTCTTCGTCCTCGCCCAGCAATGAAAGCTCGTGCTTGGCGCGGGCGATCATCATCGTGCGCAAAGTCTCGGGACCCACGGCGACGATATGGCGCGCATGGGCGATGCAGAAGGCCACGAACCACGAATCCGAGCACACGAGCAGGTGCACTTTCTCGCCATCGCCCCACGGTTCCACCGTGGCGTAGGGAAGGTCGCGGATGAACGAACGTCCCACGGTGTCGGTGATGAACTCGGCGGGCGTGCCGTTGTCCACGCTCCATTCACGCAGTTCGGAAAGCGGCACGTCCGGGATGTCGATGGGATGGGTGGGCTGCACGATCTCGAGATGGCCGATGCGCGCCAGGCGCAGCGTCTGCCATTCGGGGTGCTTCTTGTGCGTGTGGGCCTGCTCCGTCTGCTGCTCGGGGAAGTCATAGTCCGGGCTCACGTCCTCACGGCGCACGCCAGTCCACACGGCGGCGTAGTACACACCCTCGTCCACGTAGATCTTCGCAGGGGCCACGAGCTTGCGGCGCGTGCGTCCGGCGCCATCGGTGTACTCCATGTCGAGCAGCTGGCCGGTGGCGATGGCCTCCTTGACCGCTGTGTAGCAAGGCGGCTCCAGCTCATAACCGGTCAGGCTCAGCCATGCCGAGTCGCCCGGCTTCATGAGGGAGTGCAGACGCTGATAGAGGCTCTCCGCCTGCTTGCGCGAGTCCTCCGGCATGACCGGCGAATGCGCCAGGTAGCTCACCGACGCGGTGAGCAGGCTCAGATACTGCGGGGAGATGCCCGCGAGGCGTTCAAGCCCCAGGGAATTCGTGGCGCACACGATCCCCTCGTCTTCCAGAAGCGTCCAATCGAAGTCGAAGAACTGGCTGCCCGCCATCTCGCCATCATCGGAGACGGTCGTAAGGCGCTCCACGTCCTTCTTGATCGTGGCGATGCCCTTCTTGCGGTCGGCTTCGTCGGCAGGCTTGCCCACGAAGCGCTCGGCGAGCTCGTCCAGCTTGAACTCCTCGCCCAGATGCGCGGAGAGGAAGAGCATGAGGCGCAGGCGGCGGTCCACTTCGCTACCGGTCTGGTATGGCGTCGTGTTGCGGCGGCCGGCGCTGACCTCCTCCTCCTGGTCCGGCACGGACGCCGGTTCGTATTCGGAGACGGGGATCGGCGTCGTCTTGCTGGAATCGTCGCACGGTTTGAATTCGATCGCGGCGTTGAGACGGCGTTTGAACGAATCCACCGCCTCCTTGGGGTTCACGATGACGGCACCGGGATGCTCGAGCACGAACGTGGCGAGATCATCGGTGTCGGTGTACGCCACATGAATCTCCTCGCCGTCCGTCTGCACGGTGGCGGTGAAGCGGCGCTGTTCGACGACCTTCTTGAGCTTGTCGGGGATGGACTGCGTGCCCAGGCCCGGCGCGATGGAATCAAGGCCCAGACCCGGCACCGGCACCTGCGGCACGCGCGGGGTGTTGCGGGGCTGTTTGCGGGCTTGTTCCTGCTCCTGCTGATTCTGCTGGCTTGTGATGGAGACCGAACGCGCCAGGTAGTTCGCGGCGGCGAGCACGGGAAGCTCGTCCTGCGTGAACTGGATGCGGATGCGCGGTTCGTCACCGAGCTGGAGACGGTACGAGGCGAAGTCCTGCCCCTCCGACTTCGACGAATACTCGGGCTGGCGTGATTCGATGGCGATGCCCATGGCGGCGAGCTTGGCGCGGTCGCGCTGGAACTGCTTGGCGAACGCGGCCTTCGCGGCCTGGTCCGCCAGTTCCCCGTAGGAGTCTGCGTATGCCTTCACCCTCTGGGCGATTTGGCGTGACGTGAGCCATTGGGGAAACGCCGAAGACAAGACGGCGAGCACGTCGAGTTCGTGCTTACCCCACTTATCGGAAAAACGACGCCTGCCGTTGGATCCTTCTGCCATATGACCTCGCGTATCTCGTTCGATGGATGTGGGAACGGGGCTTTTACCGCGTCCCATAGACATTCTAGCGACCAATTCCTGTGCGCGCACGCACAACGGCGGCATCTTGTGAAACGCTTGCCTGTTTTGTTCAAGTTCTGCCTGCAAACAAAACGCGGAGCGTGGCGATTCCCGCTCTTTGGCAAGGTTACCACGCTCCGCGTTGGAGGTTCAGCGAAGGTTCAGATTCTTGGCGCATATCCCTTTCGGGCGTGTCACATACGCCTGCGGCGAAATGGCGCGTCCTCGAATACCGATCAGATCCACTCGTCGGGCTCGATGCCCTGCGGCCCCACGAAAGAGCCATTGGGCACATAGGACGGATGCCCGTAGTCAGGAAGGTGCGCGTCGCCGTAGAAGCTCACGTCGCGCCCGAAATACCAGTCCCCTTCCACGGTCACGCTGTTGGCGGCGGCGATGGAGGGCACACCGTAGGGGAAGCGGTCGTCGAAGTCCTGGATGTTCTTGAAATGGTCGGGGTCGAGGTTCACGTCGGGGAAGACGTAGTTGCCGTCCTCCATCTCGAAACTGTCCGTCAGGTGGAAGCGGTCCGACCGCATGACGAACAGGTCGTTCGTCGTCTTGACCGGCAGGAAGCGCGAACGGCTCACCTCGATGCACGTGGCGCCGGGAAACAGCGAGATCGCCGCGCCCATCGCGGTCTCTAGCTGGATGACCTTCTCGCTCGTCTTGTCGGCGGGGTCCACGGTCTTGCGGTTGATGATGATGGGCAGGTCGAGCACGCCGTCGTTGCGTTTCAGCAGCTCCTTCAACGCATCGACGCGCACCCAGATGTTGTTCGTGTTGAAGTACCGGTGGCGGCGGTAGTTGAGCGCCTTGGAGATGTCCTCCTCGGGCACCTGCGAGATCTCGCGCAGCATGAGCTGGCCGGTCTCGCGGTCGCGCACGATCTGGCCGCCCTTGCGGTCGGACGGCGTCTTCTTGGCGACCTCCACCATGAACGGCGCCCCTGAGCGTGCGAACGCGCCGGCGAGCGTGCTGGACGGGCGGGCGCCCAGGTTGTCGGAGTTGGAGATGAACAGGTACTCCATGCCAGCCGATTCGAGGGAATCGAGCAGCCCGGACTCCCAGATCGTGCTGAACACGTCGCCGTGCCCCGGCGGGCACCATTCGAGCTCCGGGTTCTCCGAGCAGGTGGCGGGCGCACCGGTCGTCGCGTCGATCTTGGGCTCGATGTGCTGCACGATCTCCCACGGCACGTTGTCCTGGCGGAAGCGCTGGTCGGTCTTCATGACCTTGAGGGTGTCGCCGGAAGTGCGGAACGAGTTCATGAACACGAGCGGCAGCGGCACGTCCTGGCGGATGCGTGACGTGATGACCTGGCCCATGATGATGTCGAGGAAGCGCATCTGGCGCGCCTTGTGGCGGCGCACCGGCAGCAGCGACTTGGGGCCGGCGAGACCCATCGAAGTGCCCAGGCCTCCGTTGAGCTTGAGGAACGCGGTATGGCGGAACGCCTCCATCGCGAAGTCATGATCGATGGAATCGTGCACTTCCGCGACGTTCTCGATTTCCCCTTCCTTGACCGGCGTGATGGTGGACTCCGGAATGACCGTGCGGGAGCCGTTCTTCCAGGACGTGTAGAGGTGTCGGAACTGCTCGATAGACAGCGGCGACATGTTGGTGGCGCGCATCTTGGTCTCGAACGCCGCAAAACCATTGTCGGCATTGGTGCTTGCACTGCTGGCGTCTTTTCCGGCGGGCGTCGGTGCCTCGGCGGTGGACTGAGCGGCGGTTGCGGCGGTGGCTGTCTGTTGATCTGCTTCTTCGGATACCGCGTATCCGGTGTCACTGTGATTCATCGTGAGCGGTCCCCCAAACCGTGTCATGAAAGAGTCTGGCGAATATGTCTCTTACCGGTCGTGGTCAAGGCAACCGGTACGAAAGCCCAATTTATTCGAGATCCGCGACATGCGCGGGATTAGGGATGCGGATTTGAGACGCGGATCACGGACGCGGGACCGTGGACCCCGAGCGCTGACTGGCTTGAGTGCTGACCCGCTTGAGTGCTGACTTGCCGATTGCTGATTGAAGTGCTGCCGGGGTGCGACACGCGGGCAGAACCGCGAAAGATTGCCGTTGGTCGGCTATGCGCTGGCATCGGGATTGCCAACGAGGCGATGACGTGGTATTCTCACCTCTTGGCGTTCAAAACGTCGATCGGGCCGTAGCGCAGTTTGGTAGCGCACTTGACTGGGGGTCAAGGGGTCGCGGGTTCAAATCCCGCCGGCCCGACCATCAAGGTCGGATTCCACACGGAATCCGACCTTTTGCTTTTTCTCGAGCAGGTCCTGTGCAGCAGGCACTCTACCCAACTCACTCTGCCCAGTTCGCTCTGCCCGACTTGGGCTTTCGGCCATCATCCGGCCTGAATTTTTCCGGAATGCTGGCCACTACCCCACGTTGGGCGTTTCTTCTTCTGCCCAACGTGGGGTAGCGGCCAGCATAATGAGGGGTCGGAGCTTCGTATGATGGACGAAACCCCAAGCTGGGCGAGTAATTGACTGCCCGGCTTGGGGTTTCGTCCATCCGCGCCGATGTGTGGCGCTTGGCGTCGCGTTGCTAGCGCTTGGCGTCAGAATCAGCGCTTGGCGTCGCGCTTCTTCTTTTCGCGCACCTTCACCGAGATCTGGATCGGCGAGCCTTCGAAACCGAACTCCTCGCGCAGCGAGCGTTCGATGTACCGGCGGTAGCCGTGGTCCAGGAACCCGGTGGCGAAGATGACGAAGCGCGGCGGGCGCGTGCCCGCCTGGGTGGCGAAGAGGATGCGCGGTTGCTTGCCACCGCGCAGCGGATGCGGGTGTGCCGCCTGGATCTTGCCGAGGAACGCGTTGAGCGGGCCGGTGGAGATGCGCTTGTCCCACGATTCAAGCGCCTGGCGCATCGCCTGCGGCAGGCGGTTCGTGTGCCAGCCCGTCTTCGCCGACAGATTGACCCTCTGGGCCCACTGCACGCGCGTGAATTCCGTCTGCCACAGGCGTTCGAGCCTCTGGCGGGAGAATTCGTCCTGCAGGTCCCACTTGTTGAACACGAGCACGATGGCGCGTCCCGCGTCCACCGCCTGGCTCATGACCTTGAGAT
>JAQXZM010000072.1 GCA_029227215.1 Bifidobacteriaceae bacterium
AGATGGGCCATGCCGGCGCCATCGTCTCCGGTGGGAAGGGGAGCGCCGCCGACAAGAAGGAAGCGCTCGAAGCCGTAGGCATCCCAGTGGGCCGCACACCAGGCCAGACCGCGCAGATCATGCGCGATCTGCTCACCAAGCGGGGGATCATCTGAGCCGCCCATGAGAAGCACGCACACCCATGGCCCGGCCGACAGCCGAAGCGCCTCCAATGGCCCCGCTGCTTCCGGTCGCCGTACCGCAAGCAGCGGGGGGCGGCGCCGCACCGCGTCGTCAAGCACGGCTTCCCCAAGCACGGCTTCGTCTGACATCCGCAATGGCAGCACCGACGAAACCGGTGAGAAACGCGGCACGCGCTCCGATACCTCACGGGGAGCCTTCGACGACCTCGCTGGCGTACACAATGGTGCACGCAACGGCGTTCACGATGCCGCATCCATCGATGCACACAACGGAACACGCAACGGCGCAACCGGCGGCGACAACCGTTCGGCGGACGCTGTCACCTCATCGCTGTCCGTCTTCGGCAAAGGTCTGCTCGCCGGGCTCGTGGGCTGGTTCCTGCCCACGTTCTTCCTGTGGCTGGTGGTGGCGATCTGCCTGTTGCTGTTCTCGATGGAAAGCAAAACAACCCTCACCGGTGGCATCGCCCCGGTGTCGGTGGCGGCGGTGCTGCTCAGCCAGGGCGTGGGTGTGCGCTATGACTTTCTGGACGTGACGCTTATCCCGCTGCTCGGCACGATTCTCTATGTCGCGGTCGGCGGGGCAGCAGGCGCCCGAATGCCACGCAAACCGCTGGCATTCTTAGGGTTCGCTCTCACGTGGCTGGGTCTTGATTGCGTGGTGTTCGCCAAAACCCCGCTCACCTCCACCGATTCCTTCTCCACGGCGGCAGGCAAGTTCCTCATCGTCATCGTGGCGTGCATCATCCTGGCATTGGGCAAAGCGCCTATTCGCGGCGTGCTCACGGCGATCCGCCGGCATGTCTCGCAACCGCTGGCCCGTACCCTCGATGCATCGCTGCGCATGGCGCGCGCCTTTCTCATCATCATGGCGGTCGTCGCGTTCGTGACCTTCAGCGTATGGGTGGTGCTGGGCTTTGACGCGATGCGCACCGTCGCCTCGTTCCTCGCGATGGGCAACGCCACGTTCTGGGCATCGATGGCCCTCACGCTCCTGTGGCTGCCGAACCTGTGCCTGTGGGCGCTCTCGTGGGCGGTCGGCCCGGGCTTCAGCATCGGCAGCGTGGCGACATTCACGATGTGGAACGGCAATGCAAGCAACCTGCCGGCGATTCCCGTGTTCGGCATCTTCCCCACGGCCATAGCCGACGTGCGGCTGCGCACGCTGCTCGAGGGGAGCCCTGCCATCGTGGCGTTCCTCGTCGGCTGCTACTTCCTGTTTTCCCGCACCCGCATCGACATCCTTCACCGCAGGCTTGCCACCAAGCCGGAGCTGTCGTCGCCGCGTTCCATCGTCGACTACCTGCTCACGCTGGTGGGCATGTGCCTGTCGAGTGTGTGGATCGTCATCGCATGTCTCGTCGCCTTCGCGCTGTGCCGTGGAAATCTTGGCACCGGGCGTTTGCAAAACATCGGCGTCGCTGACATCTGGACCTCGACGCAAGCGATTTCCAAACCCGCCGCCATCGGATTCTTCTGTTCGCTCGGCGTGTTCTTCGTCATCAACTGCATCCAGGCATTCGCCACCTTCCTCTCCGAGAGGCACCACGCCAAGGCGACGAACGACGACGAAGGATTGGCAGCATCGTTGGACGACCAACCGGCATCCATCATCTCGAATGCCGAATCTTCCGATGCCATCGATCCGGATGCTGCCGATGCCGATACCGCCGATGACCAGGCCGCGAACCGACCACTGCCACGCGCCACATCACGTGGCAGCGCGTCCCATGATTCCCGTGATCCTCGCTATTCCCGTGATTCTTCCTATTCCCGTGATTCTCATGATTCGGGGGAATTCCTCGGTTTCGGCTCTCGGGATTTTGCACGGGCATCCGAAGTCTCGCAGGCATCCCAAGCCGCATGGCGCGGGGGAGAGGGAGAGCCCCATTCGATCAAGGAGGCGCTGGATTCGCAATTCTTCCCCTCCGAATCCTCACTCCCGGCAGCGCATAGCGACGATGACGCTGCCACCGCACAAGCCAGCGAGCCCCGCGCCAATTGACGCAGCATCGCATTCGCATCAAGCGGCACCATCATTGAAGCCGCGCCCGCCGCATCGTGGCTCATGCACCACGCAGGGCGCGGAGTGCTCCTACAATGGTGGTGCGTCGGTTCGCCTTCGCAACCCAGCCCCGCCCGTCACCAGGGTCATTCCATTCAGCAAGGTGTCATCCCATTCACCAGGATCGTCCCAATGCGAGCCTCGATTGCGGCAGGGCCGGCAATGTGAACCGAGCCGCACCTGCATTTGTCCATCCACCGACCAACAGAAAAGGAGAACACAGCAATGGCTGATTCCACAAGTCGCCCGATCAAGCGCGCCTTGGTGTCCGTGTATCACAAGGACGGCATCGAGGTCCTCGCCCAGGCTTTCGTCAAAGCGGGAACATCCGTCGTCTCCACCGGTTCGACCGCCAAGAAGCTTGAGGAGCTTGGCGTCAACGTGACCCCTGTGGAAAAGGTCACTGGGTTCCCCGAGAGCCTCGACGGCCGCGTCAAGACCCTCGACCCGCACATCCACGCGGGCATCCTTGCCGACATGACGAATCCCGAGCATGCGCGCCAGCTCAAGGAACTGGGCATCGAACCGTTCGACATGGTTGTCGTGAACCTGTACCCCTTCGCCGACACCGTGCGTTCGGGTGCGAACGAAGCCGACACGATCGAGAAGATCGACATCGGCGGTCCGTCGATGGTGCGTGGCGCCGCGAAGAACTCCGCGACCGTCGCCGTCATCACCGATAAGAACGACTACGCCCTCGCCGCCGAGCGCGTGAGCAATGGCGAAGGCTTCACGCTCGCCGAGCGCCGCTACCTCGCTGCCAAGGCGTTCGCCCACACCGCCGCCTACGATGCCACGATCATCGAATGGGCGAAGAACGTGTGGAAGAAGCCTGCGTCGCTCGAAGCCCCTGCGGCGGACGGCGCCGAGGCGCAGACCCAGAACACCGACGAGCTGTTCCCGCCGACCTACACCCGCACGTGGGACAAGTCCACCGTGCTGCGTTATGGCGAGAACTCCCACCAGCAGGCGGCGCTCTACCTCGACCCGCTCACGAACTCCGACTTCGCGCATGCCGAGCTGCTCCATGGCAAGCCGATGAGCTACAACAACTATGTGGATGCCGACTCCGCGTGGCGTTCCGCATGGGACTTCGCGCCGAAGATCGCCGTCGCGGTCGTCAAGCACTCCAATCCGTGCGGCCTCGCGATCGGCAGCACCGTCGCCGAAGCGCACCGCAAGGCGCACGCCTGCGACCCGATGAGCGCCTACGGCGGCGTGATCGCCGCCAACACGACTGTCTCGCTCGAGATGGCTCAGGCTGTCAAGCACATCTTCACCGAGGTCATCGTGGCCCCCGACTATGAGCCGGAAGCCCTCGAACTGCTCGAAACGACGAAGAACCTGCGCATCCTCAAGGTGCCGACCCGCCCGGTGCTCGACCAGTCCATCCGCCAGATCGACGGCGGCCTGCTGGTTCAGACCACCGACAGGATCGATGCCGCCGGCGACGACCCGAAGAACTGGAAGCTCGTCAGCGGCGACGCCGCCGACGAAGCGACGCTGCGCGACCTCGTGTTCGCATGGCGTGCCCTCCGTTCCGTCAAGGCCAACGCCCTCCTCCTCGCGCATGACGAAGCGACCGTGGGCGTGGGCATGGGCCAGGTGAACCGTGTGGATTCCAGCAAGCTCGCCGTCGAGCGCGCCAATACGCTCGCCGATGGCGCGAACCGCACCAAGGGCGCGGTCGCCGCTTCCGACGCGTTCTTCCCGTTCGCCGATGGCCTGCAGATCCTCGCTGACGCCGGTGTCAAGGCCGTCGTGCAGCCCGGCGGCTCCATCCGCGATGAGGAAGTCATCGAAGCCGCCAAGGCCGCAGGCATCACGATGTACCTGACCGGCACGCGTCACTTCTTCCACTGATTCCACGGGTTTCGCAAGCGCCGCCCGCCGCATCGCGCGTTTCACCGCGCCGCGCGGCAGGCGGCGTGTGCGTCCCTGTACACAGTGCCTGTCTCGCGATACCCGTCTATAGGTCTAGAGGCACCTTCCCCGGGCATCGGGCAACATTGCCCGGCCGACAACATTCTTCGAAAGCGACACGATGAGCGACGACAACGCTGAAAGCACGAGCGTCATGCAGCCAGCAGCGCAGCCCGATGACGCGGCTGCGGCTGGCGACGTTGCTGCTAGCGAAACGGCAACCAGCGATGCTGTAAGCGACGAGGCCGTAGGCGACAAGACTGCAACGGTTACGCCGGCTGCACAGCCTGCACAGCCTGCACAGCCTGCACAGGCCAGCGAGCCTGGGCAAACCAATGCCCCGGATGCCGAGCCCCGCGAGGGCTTCCATGTGGAGCATGTGAAGGTGTCGGAGGCGAACGAGGGCCAACCGTGGTTCGAATGGATCGTCGCCATCTGCCTCGTCGTCTCGATACTCGTGGCCTGGTCCGGTCATGCAGGCATCGGGCTGCTCATCGTCATCGCGGTGTCGTGGATCACCGCCGCCGTGCGTTCCATCCTGGGCCCGGACAGCCCTTGGAAAGTGCGTTCCATCGGCTTCGATTCCTTCATCGGAGCCATGCTGGGGCTCGGTCTGGGATTGCTGTTCTGGAGCATCCGGTTCCTGCACTGAGCGCATTCCATGCATCAGTGACGCCAGCCCACAAAACGCATGGGGCCCGTGCATTCGTGCACGGGCCCCATGTCATCTCAGCCTCATGTCATCTCAGGGAGTTGCCAGCGGCGAGACATTGCTACTTGGTGAATGCAGCCGCAGCGTCCTGATTCGCAGCGTCAGTCGCAGCGTCTTGAGCAGAGTCGCCATCCTTGACTGAGCTCGTTGCATCCTGCTGCTTGGCCTTCAGCGCCATCACCGCATCGGAAATCACCTGGTCCTCGGAGCGCACGCCCGGCGCCGCCGACTTGCCCGTGCCATCGTCGCGCAACACCGTGGCGAGCAGCACGATGCACAGCACGATGAGCACCGCATAGACGATGATGAACCCGGCGCTGCGCATGATGGGGTTCGTGGCGGTGAGCACGAGCATGATGACGCCGAACACGATGGCGCAGATCACGGCGATGCGCATATTGCGGCGTTCCTTGTTGGTCAGTGACCCGTTGGGTTCGATTTGCATTGGTCCTCCCATGTTCTTTCGTGTTCTTCCTCGGAATGCGTGCCGTTTCCTCAGGATGATTCCGAGATGAGTTCCCTGCTGCGGGTGACGCGGCGCGACCATCCTTGGCGTGCCGTGCACAGTCTGCATGACATTTTCAACATACGCCGCCACGCCGACACACCGATGCGGGCACTGGTATCAGCACCGTCACCGGTACCGTCACGGGTAGAAGCGAAAGGAAAAGCCCCAGCGCTTCCACGCTGGGGCTTGAGGTATCTCACGCGAGCCGCCTGGCATCAGTGTGCGCGGGGCTCAGCACAATGAGCACTGATTCGCCTGTCGGCGATTCACTGTCGGTGAATCACTTGTTGGTATCCGCGGCTTCGTCGGCATCTGTGGCGTCGTCGGCATCGGCGTCATCATCCTCTTCCGAGTAGGTGATGCCCACGGCGGCGAGTTGTTCGCCGGCCTTCGCGGAATCCTCGGCGTCGATGGCGATCTGGTCGGCAGGACCATTCGCTGCGAGCTCGGCCTTCTCTTCCACGATGTCCGCAGGGGACTTCGTGTCGGAATGCAGCTGGCGCACGACGAGGAACACGAGGGCCACGACGGCGGCGGCAAGCAGCGGCGCCACCCAGAAGATCCACAGCTGGCTGAGCGGCAGCGTCACGGCGGTGGCGGTGGTGGACGAGGTGGATGCAGACGCGGTCAGCGAGTCGTTGTAGGACTGTGCGGCGGACTGGCCGGCGAGCGCGATGCCGGTGGCACGCGCCGGATTGAGGGCGGCGCCGGTGAACGGGTAGGCGACGGCGGTTGCCACGCCGTAGCCCAGGGCGGTGACGAGCCATGCGTTGGCCTTCGGCACGCCGTTCTCGTTCTGGGACTTGAGCACGATGGCGACGACGATGGCGGTCATCGCGACTTCGAAGAGCACGCCGAACTTCACGCCGAAGGTGATGCCGCTGATGCCCATCTGGGTGAGGGTGGTGGTGAGCGGGGAGTCGTCGCGCACGCCGTTGATGGCGTACTTGATCCACGTGTAGACGCTGTACAGCGAGCTGCTGGACGACGTGCTGGAATCGGTCGGCATCACGAGGAGCTTGACGATGAGCTCGGCGGCACCGAAGGCACCCAGGCACTGGGCGATGACGTAGAGGATGAAGTCAAGGAAGCCGATGCGGCCGAGCAGCACAGAGGCAAGCGACACCGCCGGGTTCAGGTGGGCGCCGGAGACGCGGCCGAACAGGTAGGTGATGGCGCCGTAGGCGAGGCCCACGAGCAGGCCGATCGTGAGGATGTTCGGGCCGATCATCATCGAGTTGAGCACGGTGCCGATCGAGCAGATCGCGTAGATTGCCAGGAATACCAGGAACGAGCCGACGAGCTCGGTGACGACGCGTGCGACGCGCGACGTCGAGAGCGTGGCTTCGTCGGACGCAGGGGATGTAGCAGTAGAAGTTGCCATGTGTCTGTCTTTCTTTATGTCGGTCTAACTATTACTGACCACAGCACATGATACCAGTCGCTGCCTTGGAAACAGCTGGCAACGCCCGCATCAGGCCACATACCGAAACGCACGGCGGACCGCGGGACAAGCGAGCGCCCCGGCAGGCACGAGCAGTGGGAGCAGCGCCGCGACACGCGGCCGGCCTCGCATGGCGCTGGGGCAGGGGTGTGGCTATACTTGTTCCGTTTCTATAGATTGGGCATTCGACAGCACTTCCTAGCATTCCGGCGAACGCGTTTCGCCATGCCGTCCCATGCCCCCGGCCACGTTGGGAGAACGATGCCACACCCGTACAGCCACGCCTTGAAGGCACATTCCGAATCCGAATCCGAAGGCATCCGCCTTCAGAAGGTCCTTGCGCAGGCGGGCTACGGCTCGCGCCGCAAGTGCGAGGAGATGATCACGTCCGGCCAGGTGGAGGTGGACGGCGAGCTGGTGACCGAGCTGGGCACCCGCGTCGACCCCGCCAAGCAGGACATCCGCGTCGATGGTTCCCGCGTGCACATCCAGGACAAGTACATCACGCTCGCGCTCAACAAGCCGCGCCGCGTGCTCTCCACGATGAGCGACCCGAAGGGCCGTTACACGCTTGCCGACATCATCGGCGACCAATACCAGCGCATCTTCCACATGGGGCGCCTTGATTACGATTCCGAGGGCCTCATCCTCATGACGAACGACGGCGAGCTCGCCCAGCACGTCATGCACCCCAAGTACGAGGTCGAGAAGACCTACATCGCCACCGTGGAGGGCCATATCGGCGGCAACGTGTGCCGTCGCCTCGTGCGCCAGGGCGTGCAGCTCGACGATGGCTGGATCAAGTTCGACCATTGCGCGATCCTCGACCAGAACCGCGACCGCTCCGTCGTCAAGGTCGTCATCCACTCGGGCAAGAACCGCATCGTGCGCCGTGTGTTCGACGCGGTCGGTTTCCCGGTCAAGCGACTCATGCGCGTGCAGATCGGCCCCATCAAGCTCGGCGAGGTCAAGCCCGGCTCGTACCGCGTGCTCTCCGAGACCGAGGTCAAGTCCTTGGAGAAGGAGGTGGGTCTGTGATCCGCGTTGCCATCGACGGCCCCGCCGGCGTGGGCAAGTCCTCCACGTCCAAGGCGTTGGCCCAGCATTTCGGCTATGCCTACCTCGACACCGGCGCGATGTACCGCGCCGCCGCCTGGTGGTGCATGAAGCAGGGCATCGACCTGGATGCCAAGCAGCCGGACGAGCAGGCGATCTGCGAAGCGGTGGCGCAGCTGTTCACCGACGGCCATCTCGACATGGGCCTCGACCCGGCGAACCCGACGGTCAGGTGCGATGGGGAGGACATCTCGGCAAAGATCCGCTCCGCCGAGGTCTCCTCGCATGTCTCGGTGGTCTCCGGCATCATCCCGGTGCGCCATGTGCTCATCGCCGCCCAGCGCGCCTATATGGCGGGCCAGGCGGATCCCGACTCGTTCTCGCACGGGTCGGGCATCGTCGCCGAGGGCCGTGACATCACGACCGTCGTGGCCCCGGACGCCGAGGTGCGCGTGCTGCTCACCGCACGCCCCGAGGTGCGCCAGGCGCGTCGCAACGGCCAGGCGCAGGCAGGCGCCGCGGGCGCCGACGACGTGGCGAAGCGCGACAAGGCCGATTCCCAGGTGACGAGCTTCCTGACCGCCGCCGATGGCGTTGTGACGGTCGACAACTCCGACATGAGCTTCGAGCAGACGCTCGATACGCCCATCGGCATGGTCGACAAGGCCATCGACGAGCAGCTCTATGACGACTACGCCTCCAACCTTGACGAATACGACCTCGAGGACGGCGACGAGGCGCTCATCGAGGACGCCCAGGGCGCCGAGCAGACGGAAGAGCCGCAGGAACGCGCCGTCGGCGTCATCGCCGTGGTGGGACGGCCGAACGTGGGCAAGTCCACGCTCGTCAACCGCATCCTGGGCCGTCGCGCCGCCGTGGTGGAAGACACCCCGGGCGTCACCCGCGACCGCGTCAGCTATGACGCGGAGTGGGCGGGCACCGACTTCAAGATCGTCGACACCGGCGGTTGGGAAGCGGACGTCGAGGGCATCGACTCCGCCATCGCCTCGCAGGCGCAGATCGCCGTGAGCCTCTCCGACGCCGTGATCCTCGTGGTCGACGGCAGCGTGGGGCTCACCTCGTCGGATTCTCGCATCGTCTCGATGCTGCGCGAAGCGGGCAAGCCCGTCACCGTCGCCGTGAACAAGGTGGACACCGCCGAACAGGAATACCTCACCGCCGAATTCTGGAAGCTGGGACTGGGCGAGCCGTTCGGCATCTCCGCCATGCATGGCAGGGGAGTGGGCGACCTGCTCGACGACGCGCTCGACAAGCTCAAGAAGGCCGACAAGACCTCCGGCCTGCTCACGCCGTCCACGCTGCGCCGTGTGGCGCTCATCGGCCGGCCGAACGTGGGCAAGTCGAGTCTGCTCAACCAGCTGGCGCACGAGGAGCGTGCCGTGGTGGACGATTACGCGGGCACCACGCGCGACCCTGTCGACGAGGTCATCCACCTCGACGGCCAGGACTGGCTGTTCATCGACACCGCGGGCATCAAGCGCCGCCTGCACAAGATCAGCGGCGCCGAGTATTACTCGAGCCTGCGCACCCAGGCCGCCAT
>JAQXZM010000073.1 GCA_029227215.1 Bifidobacteriaceae bacterium
GCATGCGGCGACCATGCGCGTGTGTCGCGTTGAGGATGACGAGAACAGAAGAACCAAGAAGTACCAATAAGAACCAGAGATCACGAGGAATATCCAAGCGATACCAGCAAGCAAACGCTACCGGCAAGAGAGCCACAGGCAGAGGCCGGACTTCGAAAGCCGAAAGCGGGAAGCCCGGCCAAGCCACAAGCCCCATCAGCAGGAGCAGCCTGCTGAAACCGCGCACGGTAGGAACGGCACTGCGGTGGCTCAGGCACACCAGCCGAAACAGACGGAAATCACAGTACCGCGGCACGGCCACCATCACGGCACAGCCGCACGCCACTTCACGGAAAGGAAGGACGCCATGACGAACATCATCAACCCCAATCCTTCAATGCCCTCGTCCCAGCGCGAGGGGGAGGGCGTGGACGCCGAGCGCGCCCTCAACACGTCCGACACGAACCTTCTGCGCTCCCTCACTTTCGAGATCTCCACCGTCGCCAACCATGTGGGCGACCGCGCGCTGCGCTCGCAGCTGCGACCCCACGGCAACCAGGTCAAGCAGGAGGAACCGGGCGCCGCGCTCACCACGGACGTCTCCGACGACATCATGCACATGCTGCGCGCCGAAGTGAGTGCCATCGATCCCCTCAATGGCTTCTGGGAGGACGGCGGCGCCGACCTGACACCGGGCAACCGCTACTGGAGCCTGTGCCCGCTCGATGGCACCATCAATTACCTGCGCAACCTGAGCGAATGGACAATCACCATCGCCATCCTCGAGGTCAACGAATCCCGACAGGTCTATCCGGTGCTCGGCGTCGTGTATGCGCCGGCGCTGGGACTCATGTACCTGGCGGCGCGAGGGGAAGGCGCCATCCGCGTGCGTCACTCGCCGCAGGGCGACGAGAAGCGCGAGGCGGTGATCCCCTCCGCCACGAAGACGCTCGATGGGTCGGTCATCTGCTTCGGCATGTCCTATTTCCCCGAGGAATCCAAGCTGGCATTGCGCACCGCCGCGTCCATCGCGGGGCTGCCCGCCGACATCAAACGCATCGGACCTGCCTCGCTCGACCTGTGCAAGGTGGCGGACGGCACCTATGACGCGTACTTCGAGCCGGCGCTCCATTCATGGGACGTGCCTGCCGTCGCCGCCGCCACGGTGGTGGTGTGGGAGGCACAGGGCACGCTCGAACGCTGGGACGGCGCGCAGATCGCATGGAACAGCGACAACGACGTGCTCGCCACGAACGGTGTGCTGCGTGACGAGATCTGCGGCTACCTGCGTGACGCTGCGAAAAAGGACGAAGCCATCGCCGAGTGAATCAGCCAACCATCCGGATGGCGCAGCGGATGATGCCGCCGGACGGCGCCACAAAGCGCTGCCGCTCGGGAAAACCACCGCGTGAGGTAAGGTAGCCACGGATCAGCGCGATCGTTCGCCATTGGTCATTGTCTCGTATCGCGTCCCCTTGTGGGCGGAATCCTGGCGATGTCACCGGGCATCATCGTCGCGCTGTGGTTGCGTTATGGCGCCCGTGCCGATTCGATCAGGCGGATCGGCCTGCGCAGCGCTTGAACTTGGAGGTCACAATGCCGCAGGAACACATGCCGCTTCAGCATTCGTCACAGCAATCCGTCCAGCAGGGCAAGGCACAGGCTGCCGAGAGCGCCGAGGCCGAGCGCTCGTCGCAATACGAGGACGCCGCCCAGGGGCTCGATTCCGTGCTGGACGACATCGAGTCGGTGCTGGAAAACAACGCGGAGGACTACGTCAACCACTTCGTGCAGAAGGGCGGCGAGTGACCCGTGCCCCAGCTTCGTGACAGCCGGTCGCGCGTCTCGCGGTCGGAAGGCCATGCGATGGACATCACCCTGCGGCGCATCTTCGGCATCGAGACCGAGTACGGCATCTCGGTGACCGGCGCCGACCGCGACCCTGACCCGGGCACGGTGGCGATGATCATGTTCCGCCCTGTGGTGGCGGCGAGCCGCAGCACCAACACCTACACGCGCAATGGTTCGCGCCTCTACCTTGACGTCGGCTCCCACCCGGAGTACGCCACCGCCGAGGCCCGTCGGCCGATCGACGCGGTGCGGCTCGACGCGGCGGGGGAGCGTACGATGCATCGCCTGGCGCTCCACGCGCAGGAACTCCTGCGCGAGCAGTACGGCCCGCGCACCACCGTGCACCTGTACAAGAACAACGAAGACAGCGCCGGCCATTCCTTCGGCTGCCACGAGAACTACCTGGTGCGCCGCGACATCTCGCTGCAGCTGCTCGGCGCCCAGCTCATCCCGTTCCTCGTCACGCGCCAGCTGTACACCGGCGCCGGCACGTGGTCGGCGGACGGGCAATTCCAGCTCTCCCAGCGCGCCGACTTCCTCGATGACGCGATCTCCGCGTCCACCACGCGCTCCCGCCCGATGATCAACACCCGCGACGAACCGCACGCGGACTCCGACATGTACCGCAGGCTCCACGTGATCCTGGGCGACTCCAACCGTTCGCAGATCGCGACATGGATGAAGCTCACCACCACGCACCTGGTGCTGTGCATGCTCGAATATTGCACGCATCATGGGCTCGACACGGGTCTGGCGGGCATGGAGCTCGCCGACCCGGGTAAGGCCATCAAGACCGTGAGCCACGACATGCACGGCACCGCGGTGCTCGACATGGCGGACGGCACGCGCAAATGCGCCTTGGAGATCCAAGGCACCTACCTGCGCCTGGCGGACCGGTTCGTGCGCGAGCATGGTGACGAGATCGCCCTCAACATCGCCGACGCGCCTGAGTGCCTGGAGCTGTGGGGCAAGGCGCTCGACGCCGTGCACTTCTCCGACATCAGCGAGCTCGCCACCTGGGTGGATTGGGCGGCGAAATACCGTTTCGTGCAATCCATGCGGCTGCGCCACCCCGACCTGACGACCGCAAGGATCCGCCAGTTCGACCTGGACTACCATGACGTGGCGAACGGGCATATCTTCGATTCGCTTGTCGCGCACGGGCAGATGCACACGATGCTCACCGATGCCGAAGTGGAAGCCGCCGATGTGACGCCGCCCGCCGACACGCGCGCCGCCTTGCGCGGGGCGTTCGTTGCCGCAGCACAGGGCGCTCCCGGCTGCACGTGGAGCGCCGACTGGACGCATGTGAGCGCCTCCGTGCCTGATGCGAAGCCGCGCGAAGCGGAGCTGCTCGACCCCTTCGATTCCCAGCCCAGCGAGGATTACCGCAAGGTCATGGAGCTCCTCCAAGGGGAGTGAGGAGCAAGGTGGCATTGGCGGCAGCAGAGGGAATGCTGGGCTGAGAGTGCGGTTTGACGGCATGGACTGATGTTGATGGACTGTCACCATGTGCTGGCGTTCGTGGGATTAGGCGTGGGGCTCACGGGTACCTTGCCGGTCGCGGGGTTTGCCGTGCTCGTGAGGATCGCCAGGTAGTGATCGCGGTTTTCGAGCGGCACGTCTGCCGACCATGCGAGGCGGGGCTCCAGGCTGTGCAGCGCGCTGCCATGCCGGGCGCCCCATGTGAACGCGGAGCCTGTGGCTGCGATGGAGGGCATGACCGCATTCGCCACGGCACGCGGTGTGATTGCTTCGACCACGAGCATGACGTTGGGGAACGCGCTCGCCACCACGTCGAGGATGCGGCGCATGTGCTCGTCGTCGAGATACATCGACAGGCCTTCCATGAGCACGAGCACCGGGGTAGCGGTGGCGTTGAGTTCGTCGCCAACGGTATGAAAGCCAGTGGCTTGGCTGCCAGACTGGTTTGCGCTGTTTGCGTTCGTGTGATTCATGTCAAGGTTACTGAGGTCTGTGTTGTGCATGGCTTCGATGCGCGGAGATTCCACGGAACCATCATTGTGCATGGCGGCGAGAGTGCTGCGCACATGTCGCGCCCAATCGGCGCGCGTGGCGTCGCCCGCTAGGTCAATGAGGTTCTTGCTGCGGCCCAGCAGACGAGCGCGGGCGGCGGAGACATCCGGCAGATCGACGTTGAACCATGTCACGTCTGCCGTGGCGAGACGATGGAAACGGGTGTCGAGGCCAGCGGCGAGGTTCACCACCACGCCCTGTGGGTATGCGGCGACGTAGGAGGCGGTGAGCGAATCCAAAGCGAGCGTGCGGGCGACGACCGCCTGGGAGAGCGCCTCGTCATGGGCCGCGGTGGAGAAATCGAAATCCAGACGGCGCAACAGGCTCATCGCAAGCCTGTCATCCATGCGCAATGCGCGGATCGCCAGGGTTTGCAGCATCGTGAGCGACACCCCGCGCAGGGTCACCGCATGGCGAGGCGTGGTGCGTGGTGCGGCGGATGAGGTGGTGGACGGTTTCTCGGAGTGAATCACTACACCGCCGTTGTGTGTGGCGGGGCTCGCGAGTGGGCGTAGGAAGCCAAGCGATGCTGCAGCGCGTGCGCCCTGGTGCATTGCGGGGCGCGTGATGGGGGAGTTTACGGTGGTCAGTTGTTGGGTAAGCATGGGGTGTCTTTCATGAAGTATGTGTTGGCGGATGAGGCGTGTGACGCATCGTGGACTGGCACTGTGGGCTGTGCGCTGTGCGTCGGCATCAGGGGTTCGGCGGTGGTGAGTTCGCGGCGCAGTTGTTGGGGATGCGCGGGGCGGACTGTTCGCAGGGTGTGTCACGACAGGTCTGAGGGCGGTGCGTATGTCGGCCGTGGAGGGGTGTACTGCGGGTTCTGAAGGCTTTGGCTAGAGGTTGACGTCTGCCGCGATGAATGTGATTGCGGCCAGCTAGAGCTTCAGAACCTGCCAGCTGGCTTGGGAACGCCGAAGACAGCATCGGTTCGAAACCAGCGGAATCAGGAAGCTGCAGTATCGAGAGAAAGCCGCAATCGGAAAGCGCCTGTATCGGAGAGTGTCAGTCTCGGGCAATCGCGGAATCAGGAAACCGCAGAATCAGGAAGTCTCAGAATCAGGAAACCGCAAAATCAGGAAACCGCAAAATTGGGCTAGTTGCGTGTGAGGACACTGCGACAGCGCATCGATGCGATGCCGCGACATGCACAGACAGAGGAGAGGGCGGTCGAATGCATGGAAATGGTGTGAGCCATGATGCGCCTCCTTGTCTGGCGATTGCGCCGGCCGTGCCGGCTGCGTGGATGCGGGCTCATCGCCCGCCTCATACAGCCCGAGGATACCACAGAAAAATCACCATCAGACATCACCTGCAACCAGTCATGAACCATCAGGAGTCATCGCACTCACAACCCACCGTCAGGAATAGCCCCAACGTCGTGTGCGTGACCGCGCACCCGGGTGGGAGATTGGCGGGTTGGGAAGGACAGGTTGGATGGTGATTGGCCATTCGTGTGCGCAGTGGCGCACACAGGGAGGCGGAAAGGTGGCTGTGGGGCCGTATCGGTGGTGGATATGGCCTGCTGTGTGCGCGGTGGCGCACCCAGGCGGGAGATAGACGGGTCAGGGAGGTCTGTCTGGGTGGCAATCAGCCTACACTGTGCGCGGTCGCGCACCCGATTGCCAGTCGTGCGCCCAGCGAGGCCGGTAGTGCGCCCAGCGCGACGTGGAGGCATGTCCTCATGCGCCGCACTCCGATGCGCATAACAAAAAGGCTGTGGGTCAGACGGATGTCTGATCCACAGCCTGGAAAGCTCCGAATGGTGATTCCCTGCACTGTGGTACCGCTGTGCAATCACTATGCAGCGTGATGGAGTTCAGGGCAACTGCGCTGCCCGGTGAGCGCCGCGCCGTGTGTGTTGCCGGTCAGGCTGCGATGCCTGTGGCATGCACGGTGACGTGCGACACGGCATGCATTGTGGCGCGCGAAGCGGTGCGAATGTGCGGGAAGGCTCTAGGCTACTCCTGCTCGGACACAGCCTTCTTGAGCAGGGAGCCCGGGGTCAGCTTGACGCCGTAGCCAGCGGGGATGTCGATGACCTCGCGGGTGCGGGGGTTGCGGCCCTTGCGGGCAGCGCGCTCAACGCGGGAAGCGGTGAGGATGCCGGTGAGGCGCAGGCCTTCGCCGCTCTTGAGGGACTCGACGAGGACCTCCTCGAAAGCGTTGACTGCGTCCTCGGCCTGGGCCTTGGTCAGGTTCGCCTTCTGTGCAATCTTCGACACGAGTTCGGACTTGTTGTATGCCATGTGCACACCCTTCTCTTTTATGGGCTCCGGGGTGGAGGCCCTGTTTCCGAGGGCTTCCCACGGTGGAAAACCCTGAATCACACTAGAGATATTACTTCAATCTCGGCCCAAAAACCGCATTTTCTTTGATATTTCAGCGATTTTTAGGCAAATCCATGAGAAAACGAGGCGGTCGGTGAGCCAAGGCTGATGCCCGCGGGTGCCGCGGAGGAGGTTGATGCCTCCAAAATGTTGGAATTTTGGGCAAAATCAGCCAATGTGCACACAATGCGAGCGTAAGAAGCCGTCGAATGGCGCGCGTGCGGTCACGCGCGGTCAGGAAGCGACACGCCCGGACGGATGCGCCGAACCGGTGGATGTTTCGGATTCGCGCGTTTCGCGGCAGGGGATGGTGGCGTAGTGAGAGCAATGGGGAGAAGGGAGTGATGGAGAGAAGGAGAGGAAAGAGGGAAGAGGAGGCGGATGGAGGGACGGAGGTGGAAGAGGGACGGAGGAAGGAAGAAAAGAAAGGAGGAAGAGAAGAGCGGCGAGAGTTCGGTGTCCGGAGTCCAGAATCCGGACTCAGGACACCAGAATCCAGAGGATGGAGGATAGAGGATAGAGGACAGAGGACAGAGGACAGAATCAGGAATCCAGAGCCCAGAGCCCGGAGCCCGGATTTCAGAGCCCAGAGGCCGGATTCCAGTGCCCGGATTCCAGTCTCATAGCACCCAGCTTCACAGCAGGTTGTGTTTTTCGAGCCACTTCATGCTCACGGCGCCCATCGGGATGCGGATCCAGTAGGTGAGCACGCGGAAGAGCATCGTGGCGCTCATCGCGATGGCGCTGGGCACACCGGTGCTCGTGAACGCCGCGAAGAGCATCGCCTCCACGCCGCCCAGGCCACCGGGGGTGGGCACTGCCGAGCCGATCGTGTTGGAGAGCAAGTAGAGGAACGTCGTCTCGATGACGTTCGTGTGGTAGCCGAATGCGAGGAGCGCCGCCCAGAAGCTCACGCCGAGCGCTATCGATTGCAGGATGGCGCCGAACGAGGCAATCGCGAGGTTGAGCGGCTGGGTGAGCAGCGCCGCCAGCTGATGCGCGTACTGGCGCAGCACCGGCACGAGCTTATTGTGCACGAGGGAGCGCACCGGGGGAATGAGCATGCACAGCGAGATGACGAGCACGGCGACGGCGATGACGATCGCCACGGTGTTCGTGGGGATCACGCTGCTCAGCGTGTTGCGCCCGGTGAACAGGCCCACGAACACGATGAGAATTACCGTCATGACCACCTGCACCGCCACGACGGCGCTCATGATGGCGGTCGCTGCGGAGTTCTTGTAGCCGGATTTGCGCAGGAACTGCAGGTTCACGAACGCCGGGCCCACGCCGGCGGGCATGGAGACCGCCGTGAAGCCGGTGGTGATCTGCGCCATGAACGCGGCGAAGAAGTTGCGCTTGCCCCGGTCCATGAATGCCGTGAGCGTGATGGACATGCCCAGCCACGACAGGCAGCCGGCGAGGAAGCATGCCAGCGCCATGCCGGGGTTCGCGCTTTTGACGGCGCTCACCATGTCGGCCATGTTGAGCTGGGTGAACACCGCCACGACGGCGATGATGAGCAGCGCCATGCTGAAGATCGACTTGAGCGAGAAGCGCGTGACGGTGACGGGCACGGGCTGCTCCGACTCGTCCGTGTCGATGAGCGTGCCCAGGCGGGCACGCAGCGTCTTGATTCTGTGGCGGCGGTCCCACTGGGGGTGGTGCACCGTTTCCGCGGGGATCACGGCGCCTTGCGCGTAGGGCTGCAACGCCGCCATCGCCTCGCGTCCCCAGGCACGGATGCCGCAGGTGACCGTGCGGTCGATGCCGATTGTGCACATGAGCGCGGCGAGCATCTGCACGCGGTCGATGGCGATGTTCGCCGTGTTGCTGCCATCGTCGCCGATGTCCCAGCCGGTCACGATGAGGTTGCCGGCGCGGGTGCGGGCGAAGCTGCCGGGGTGGATGAGACGGTTCGTGTAGCCGCGGTCGTTCGCGTGGCGAAGGTATGCCATCGCGTCCGCCACGTCGTTGTCGCTCACCGTGGACCAGTCGCAGGCGGTGAGCTGCTCGGCGTCGGTGAGCACGAGGATCGCCGATTCGCGGCTGTAGGTGACCTCGTACGGGTCGAGTTGCTCGAGTCCCATGTGGCGCAGCGACATGAGCATCGTGCGGTGGTGGCGCACCGAGCCGCGCGCCGAGCGGTCGGTGCGGTGCGAGACGCCGGTGAGCGTGATCATCTGCCACAGCTGGCGCAGATAGCCGGAGGTGTGGCGCTGTTCGTCGCATACGGAGACGACGTAATGCCTGCCATCGTCGCAGCGCATGTCGTAGATGCGTGAATCCGGCACCAGTCCGTCGGCGAGGTTGCGCGAGCCCTGGGTGCGGCGCCGGATGAGGCTTACCGGGCGCAACCCGATGGATTTCATCGCATCGGTGACGTGGCGGCCCCATGCGCCGAAGCTAGGGGAGCCCACGATGTAGCGCACCGCCAGGCCGATCACACGGCCCAGGCAGAACGAGACGACGGTGCCCGCCATCGATTCGAAGTCGAGCGCGGCGAGGATGACGGCGAGCACGGCGATGATGACCCAGCCCCAGTACACGGAGCTGCGCAGGCGGCGCGGGCCGTTCGCGGTGAGGAACGCGGCGATGCCGGCGAAGATGTCCGGCAGGAGCGTGCCGGAGATGTTGTTGGGCGAGACGAGCGCCGAGATGAGCTGCGTGTCGCCCACGGACGTGATGGCCCAGCTCGTGGTGTTGGCAAGCCCGTAGCCGAGCAGAAGCGCGACGGCGGCGCTCAGGCATTGGGTCCATTCGCGGCTGGCGAGGGTCTGGATCACACCCCAGCCGATGATGACGACGGTGCACAGCTGGGAGAGGAACGAGAACGGCATGGTGAGCAGCCACGAGATGCTTTGCGCGTAGCGTTCCATGTCGGAGTGCATGCCGGTGGTGAGGCCGGTGAGGTACATCGCCACGAGCGTGGCGAGCACGCCGATGAGGATGGCGCCCACAAGGCGCAGCAGATCCGCCTTGTCGCGGATGCGATGGGGCGCGTGGTCGTAGATGAGCGGGTCGTCCACCGAGCCCAGGCCTTCGGTCAGCGTGCCGTCGTCGGCGATATCGCCGGGGGAAGTGCCATCATCGGTGCCATCATCGGTGCCATCATCGGTGCCATCATCGGTGACGTCACCGGCAAGTACAGCAGCAGCGCCTGGAGCATCGTCGTTCGACGCAGCAGTGTCATGGGAAGTATGCGCGCTGGCGGTATGGGAGGGAGGGAGAGGGGAGCCGGAGTCTGAGCCGGGATCCGACGCGGTGCTTGTTGTGTCGCGTGGATCCCGGTCGTCAGTGTCGAAGCTCATGCGTCGTAGTCTACCAGCTTGCTGGCGACGCCCGTGTAGGTGCTGGGGGTCAGCTGGGCGAGGCGCTTGCCGGTCTCTTCGTCGAAGTCGAGCGTGGCGACGAAGTCCTCCACGTCCTGCTTGCCGATGCGCTTGCCTCGCATGAGCTCCTTGACGCGCTCATACGGGTTGCTCATGCCGTCGCGGCCTTCGAGGGCGGCGGCGCGCATGGCGGTCTGGATGGCCTCGCCGAGCACCTCCCAGTTGGAATCGAGCTCGGCCTGCATCGCCTGCTCGTTGGGGTGGATGGAGTCGAGGCCGCCGTCGAGGTTGTACAGCGCGAGCTGCGCGTAGCCGAATGCGGAGCCGATGTTGCGCTGCGTCGTCGAGTCGGTGAGGTCGCGCTGCCAGCGGGTCTCGGTGAGCGTGGCGGAGAGCGTGTCGAACAGCGCGCAGCTGAGCTCGAGGTTCGCCTCGGCGTTCTCGAAGCGGATGGGGTTGACCTTGTGCGGCATCGTGGACGAGCCGGTGGCGCCCTTGACGGGGATCTGCGCGAACACGCCGCGGGAGATGTACATCCAGATGTCCTGCGCGAGGTTGTGGAGGATGTGGTTGATGTGGCTCACGGTGCCGTACAGCTCCGCCTGCCAGTCGTGGGATTCGATCTGGGTGGTGAGCGGGTTCCAGTCGAGGCCCAGGCGGTCCGTAACGAACGTGCGGGAGACATGCACCCAGTCGACCTGCGGCAGCGCCGCCATGTGGGCGGCGAAGTCGCCGGTGGCGCCGTTGATCTTGCCCAGGTATTCCTGGGCGTCCACATGCTTGAGCTGGCGGCGCAGGCGGTACACGTACACGGCGAGCTCCTTGCCCAGCGTGGTGGGCGTGGCGGGCTGGCCGTGGGTGAGGGCGAGCATCGGCAGCGCACGGTACTTGTCTGCTGCGGCGGCGAGCTTGTCGACCACGCGCACCAGCGCGGGGCGCCACACGTTGGCGACGGCGCCCTTGACGCACAGCGCGTAGGAGAGGTTGTTGATGTCTTCCGACGTGCAGGCGAAGTGCACGAGGGGCTTCAAGCGCGCCAGCTCGGTGCCCTCGCCCAGGGTCTGGGCGGCGGTGTCGAGGCGACGGTCGATGTAATACTCCACGGCCTTCACGTCATGGTGCGTCGTCGCTTCGATCGACTTGAGCTCGGCGATGCCCTCGGCGCCGAAGTCCTCGACGATGGCGCGCAGATACGCCTTCTCAGCGTCGGTGAAGGGGTTCACGCCCGGGATGTACGGGGTCTTGCCGTCATCGCCGCCCGCCAGGTAGATCATCCACTCGGTCTCCACGCGGATGCGCTCGCGGTTCAGCGCGGGTTCGCTCAGGTATTCGACGAGGGGGGCGGTCTGCGCTTGGTAGCGTCCGTCCAAGGGGCTCAAGGCAATGGCGGGGGTGATGTCAGTCAGATTCATGCCTCCACAATACGGCAGGGTATCAACCGTGCCAAGGCTTGCGAGGGATGGAATGCCTTTCATTGCAACCTGCCTTGGTAATACGTCGTGCTTACGAGCGTGCCGGCGGTCGCCTCTTCGAAATGCGCCTCGTGCTCCTCCACCGCCGGCGAACCGGCTTGCACCGCGTTGCTCCACGCGGCGCGCTGGTAGTTCATGCCATGTGGTCGCTCCAGCTTGTCGCCGGTGCCCGCCACCGGCGTGCTCGTCGCCTGCGCGCCCGCCTCGTTCGTGGCGGTGCCCTGCACGGTGAGCCAGCTTTCGCGCACCGGGTTCTGCGCTCCGTCGAGCGCGTTCATCGGGTCTCCCTCCATCTCGACGCTCGTGACGAACGTGGTGCCCGAGATCTCATGGTTGGCGATCGGCGCGCTCGCCGTCACCACATGGGTGAAGTCATACGTGCCCTTGAGCCCGCTGGCGAGCGAAGCGGCGACGAGACCGCCTTGCGAGGATCCGATGAGCACCACGGAATCGCCTTCCTTGACGCCCGCGTCCTTCATCGCCTGCCGCACGAACCTCACCGCCTTCGTGTCGAGCCGCTGGCGCGACGAATCGCTCATGAGTGCGAGCGTCTGCGACGTGGCGCATGGCGAATCGAGGTGGTTGTCGGAATCCGGCAGCGTCACGATCCACGAACGCTTGCCGTTCGCACCCGCGAGCTTTTGGATGCACACCGTCGCATACCCAGGGCTCGTGGCGCTCGCGGTGAGGGCATCCACGTTCGCATATGCCTGCGCGATCGATCCGGGCTTGGGCAGCTGTGTGCGCGGCGTCACCGGGTAGACGTCGAGCCCGTCCGCCAGCACCATCGACTCGAGGGGAGCGGCGAGCGTTGCCGCCTTGTGATAGGCGGCGTTCGTCTCATCGGTGGTGAACAGGTCCTTGAACACCTTCGTCAGGTCGAGTTTCTTGATATTGCCAGGATCGAGGTACTTGCTCCAGTCGATGTCCTTGGGAAGCTTGCCTTTCGACTTGCCGATCGCCGTGAACAGCTTGCCCAGCGTCGCGCTGATCGCAGCGCCGGTGAGCGCCGACGTGAAGCCGCCCACGAGGCCATCCGAGATCCATGCCGTCTCGTTGGTGTAGGAAGTCGGCGTGAATTCGCCATGCCGCGCCAGGCCGATGATGGGGGTCAGGATCGGCACCGCCGTCACGGCGTAGAGCGCGCCGATCGGGTGGAGCGCGATGCCCGCCTCCAGCGCCTCGTTGACGACGCGCCGTGCCGTCTGCTCCGCCTGGGAATACAGCGAATACGCCCGCACCAGGTTGTCGGAGACCGCATGGAGCGTGGTGGCGAGCCTGGTGAACTGGTCGGCGTGGGTGAGGCACTGCCCGTCCAACGCATCGTAGGGCAGGGTGGCATGGCCCGCCGGTGTGACGGACGGCGCGCCCGCCGCCAGCCAGGAGCACGTGCCGTTGTAGCGGTGGAAGCGCATCACGTCCGGCGCGGTGCGCCAGCCCTGCACCGCCTGCATCGCTTCGCGCGAGGCGGATTCCAACCGCTGCGCGTAATCGCGCAGCTCGTCGAGGTTGCCGATCGTGGTCAGGTCCGCGCGGATCTTCGTGTCGACGTATTGCGTCATCGTCCCTGCCCCCGAATCGTCGTCATGCGTGCGGTGTTCGCCAGCTCGTCGTCGATGGCGGTGGCGAGCTGCCGCATCGAGTCGAGCTTCGACGCGCACAGCTGCGCGGCGGAACCGCTCCATTGCACCAGGGTGGAGGCGTTGATCGCCGCTACGATCGAACGCAGCGCGTTCTGGCTGCCCATCACATGGCGGGTGATGAGCGCGGCGTCCATGTCGACGAAGCGCTCGCAGATGCACTGCGAGTACGTGAACGCGCTCGCCGTGGCGAACAGCGGTGCGTTTGGCAGCGCGGGGCGCAGCACGGGCCCGGTGGGCAGCGGCGTCGTGGGGCAGAATTCCACGGCATCGGAGGGTGAGGCAGTGGAGGGTGAGGCAGTAGAGAGCGAGGCAGCCGGTGCCGAGACGGTGCTCGTGGCGGTTCCGTTGCCGGAGGCGCTAGAGGTACCGGAGGCACCGGAAGTCAGTGCGGATGAGAAGCGTGTCAGTGATGGTTCCATGGCGTCATCATGCGCCATGCACGGTGGCTGCCTGCGTCGATTGCGCCAATGTGGACTGTGGTGGGGCGAGAAAACCGTGTGGGGAAAGCCTGTGGACAAACGTGAAAAGCCCGCCGCGCCCTGCGATTGCAAGGCTCAGCGGGCTTCATGCTTCGAATTCGTGCAGACGGGAGCGTCACGCGGCGCAACGTGTGGACGCGCCGAAGTGGTGGTTAGGAGATCACCTCAACTTCACCGTGCGTTGCCGCACGACGCCGCACATCACCACGGGCGGCTCGCCCCGCCGCGCGTGGAGCCGCCGGCGCTGCTCGTGGCGGATGGCGACACAGTGCTGCCGCCGTTGCGATTGAGCAGCTCCTGGAGCTTCTGCTGGTCGCTGTCGGTGCCATCGTCGCTGTTCGACGAATCCGAACCGGAAGAGCCCTGGGACTGCGACGCATCCGACGACGAGCCGGAGCCGGAGGAACTCGAACTCGAATCGGAAGGCGTCGCCCCCGCCTCGCTGCTCGAGCTCGATTCGCCCGAACCCGAGGAACTCGACGAGCTGGGGGAATCCGACGAGCCGGAATCCGAATTGTCCGAACTGCTCGATTCGCCGGAGCCGGAGGAATTCGAATTATCGGAATTGTTGGAATTCGACTGGGAGTTCGAGCTATTCGCGTTCTCCTCCTGCTGCTTGCGGATCGCATCCGTGAGGTCGCGGCTCACTTGCGTGTTCGTGTCCACCTTGGAGCGCAGCGCGGGCACATGCGCCCACTGGAACTGCTGCACCGCCTCGAACTGCGAGTCCACCGCCTGCTGCTGTGCGAGCAGCGTGTCGAGGTCCGCCGAATCATCCTGGGTGAACGTCTCGATGTCCGCCACGAGCTGGGCGGTCGCCTTGTCGTACAGGTTCATCGAATACATGAGCAGGAAGCACCATGCCGCGGCGACGACGAGCAGCAGCGCCACGAGCGCGCCGATGACCTTGCGCCCGGCGCTGCCACGACGCTTCGCGGGTGCCGGCGCGGTGACGGCGCTGGGCATAGCACTGGCGCCGGGCGCACCCGCGTTGGGCGTACCGTTGCTCACGCCGCTGTTCGCGCCTGGAATCGTACTGCTGTTCTGGGCGGCGTTCATAGCAGCCTCCTTGACGTGCGTGCGTGCGCCACCGCCTCCCAGACGAGCAGCGCGGCGAGGATGAGTGCGAACGGCCACACGACGGGGTTCGTCGTGGTGGTCTGCTTGTCGATCTGCACCATGCGGTAGTCATCCGCGGAGGCGCCGGACTGGGGGTAGCCCACCGCGGTGTTCGCATCCACCGCCTGGTAGGTGCCCGACAGCTCGTCGGCGATGGCGGTGAGCGTCGCCGAATCGCGCTTCGAGACGGCAGCCTCGCCGGTGCCCGGGTCGTTCACCCACGTGGTGCCGTCCGGCAATGTCTCGCCGGCGCGCAGACCCGTGCGCAGCTGCGGCACGGTGCCGCCCGCATCGGAGCCCACGCCCACGGTCACCGCGTCGTCCACATAGGCGCGCAACGACGAGAACGACTGGCGCTGGTCATCGCTCGTCTGCTCGCCATCCGAGATGTAATACAGCACGATCTTGTCGTTGCCATGCTGCTTGCGCATGTCGGAAAGCACGGTCGTCAGGCCGTCGAGCGGGGAGGAGGGGTTCGAGCCCGCCGAGATGCCGGTCGGCTCGGTCTGCAGGTTGTCGACCCACGACTTGACCGCGTAGGTGTCGGGCGTGAGCGGCAGGCCGAGCGTCGTGCTGCCGCCGAAGCTCAGCGCCGAGAAGCTCGAATCCGGGTACAGGTCCACGATCGCGTTCACCACGGAACGCGCCTCGGTGATGCGCGTGGCGGGGGAGGCGAGCCCGGGGTAGGCGCCGTCCTGCACCGCCATCGAACCGGTCACGTCCACGGCGATCACCACGTCGGTGGCGCTGACGGCGCGCGTCGAGGATTCCACCGACGTCGCCGGCCCCAGCAGCATGAGGGCAATCACCACGCTCGCCGCACAGCGCCGGCCCCAGTCCACGGCGGTCGAATCGACGTTCGGCGCCTGCCTGTGGGCACGCACCGCGAGCGCCACCGTGGCGCCGAGCAGCACGAGGACCGCCACGACCGTGGCGGGCCAGCCGAACATGGGTTCCAGTGTGAGTCTCATCGCTTGAGCGCCCCCTCGATCGCCAGGTACGCGAGCCACAGCAGCGCCACGGCGGCAAGCAGCAACGCCGGGGTGTCGCGTCGGTCGGCGCGCCGGTCCGTCTCTTCGCTTTCCTTGCTGCGCGAATCGATGTCGCGCACCAGGTTGTCCACCGCGTCATCCGACGTGGCGGCCTCGTACACGCCGCCGCGCGTCTGGATGAGGTTCTGCATGTCCTGCGCCTCGCTCGAATACACCATGCTCGGGTCGCCCGCATACAGCGCGTCCACGGCGATGCCGGACTGGTGCGCCAGGTCGAGGCCCTGCTGGAGCGTGTAGATCTCGGTGCCGGCGACCATGTTGTCGGTGGCGAGCAGGATCATGCCGCTGCGCTCGGCGGTGGAGGAGGCGGAATTCGACTTCTCGCGGTCCGCGTTGAGCGTGAACTCCGGCAGCATCGTGGCGCAGCTGACCAGGCCGTCGCCGATGAGCGACGACGAGTCCGTCACGTTCTCGGTGCCGTCGAGCCAGGCGAGCAGGTTGTTGTAATCCTGGTCGCTCATCGCGTTGAGGTTCGCCTGCGACGTGACGTTCTGCAACAGGCCGCTCGCGTAGCTCAATTGGTCCTTGACGAGCGAGTAGTCGTCGGTCAGGGGAAACACGGTGCGCGACGTGGAGTTGAAGATGCTCAGGCCGATGCGCTCGCCGCTGAAATGCTCGACGAGGCTCTGGTACGTCGCCAATATTTGTGCGTCGTACGGCAGCGTGGAGGCGGAGACGTCGAGGCACAGCACGATGTCGCGCCGCGCGGCGTCCGTGTTGTCGCGGTTGATGGCGCTGGGGCGCGCGGCAAGCCCCGCGGCGAGGATGCCGCAGATGGCGAGCAGCGCCACCGCGGCCTTGTTGCCGTGGATCCAGCGGCGGTAGCGTTTGTCGACGAGCGTGCCCGACATGTCGTCTTCGAGCGTCCACACCGGCGGCATGGCGGCGCCCGGCTTCCAGCGGCTGCGCTTGGAACGGCCGCGCGCCACCGACCATGCGATGACGAGCACGAGGAGGACGAGCACGCCGGCGAGCGGCCAGCGGAATGTGAAACCGGTGAACGAATCGGCGAGGGAGCCCATCAGCGCCACCTTTCGATCAGCGAATCCACCCAGTCGCACGCCTGGTCGACCGTCGCCGCCGCGGCATGGGAATCCGTGGCGGGGTCGGCGAACTCCGGCGGGTAGAGCGCGGCGATCGTCTGCCGCAGCGCCTGCACGCCGTCCTTGCAATGCGCCGGCCATGCGGCGCGGCGCAGGTCGGCGAGCGTGCTTCCCGTCAGGTCACTGCCCGTCTGCTGGGTGGAGACGTTCTGGGTGACCATGCGCATCGAGGCGTAGTCGCGGCTCAGCTTCGCCAGGCGCAGGTACGCCTCGTCATCGTCGATCGTGCCGTCATGATAATCCTGGGCGATCTTCCTGACGCGCTCATGCCAGGAGCGGGCGTCGGAATCGACGCTGTGCTTGGCGCTCACCGCCACGGGCACGGCCTGCGCCGCCTTGGGCGCCTTGGGAAAGAACGTCAGGTAGACCACGAACGCCGCGATGGCGAGCAGGATGAACCCGGCGATGGCGAACGGCGCCGCGGGCACCTGGCCCACGGGCGTCTCGTCGAACTGGTAGGCGTACAGCATGCTCATCTCACTCCTCGGGCGGCTGCAGCGGTTGCGGCGGTCACAGCGGCGGTTGCGGAAGTCGTCGTGCGGCTGCCCGCACGGCTGCCTGCTCGCGGCACTCCGCGTGCCACGTCGCGTTTCCTCATCGTGACCGACAGCATGTCGACGAATTCGGAGAACATCGCCTCGCTCGATGTGGCGCTGATGTAGGTGGCGCCGGCGCGTTCCAGCGTGTCGTGCAGCTTCGTGTCCATGTAGGTGCGGTGCGTCGCCAGCTCGGTCTCGTCCGCCTGGGTGCGCAGGTATGCGGGCACGCGGCGGTCGGTGCGCGCGTCGAACACGCCGATGGGCGACTGCGCCACCGCGAAGGGATTGAGCGCCTTGACGCACACGGCGGTGACCTGGTGCGTGCGGCGCAGCGTCTTGATGACGGCGGGATTGACCTGCGACCAGCCGGTCTCGTCGGAGACGATGACGATGAGGCACCGGCGGTCGGGGATGCGCTTGGCGAAGCGCACGAGGTCCTTCATCGAACGCGGCGCGGTGCCGATCCGGCGGGAGATGTGGCGCAGCGCGCGGTCGAAATCCACCGGGCGGTTCGCCACCGGGGCCTTCACCGCGCCTTGGGAATTCACCGACACGACCTCCACGTCATCGCCGCGGCGCATCGACAGCATGGCGAACATGCGCATCGCGTTGAACGCCACGCGGTATTCCTTCTCGCCGGTGGGCGTGATGCCGGTCATCTCGGAGCCGCCGTCGAGCAGCATCCACACCTTGCTCGTCACGGTACGTTCCTTGTCGACCACCACGGGGCGGCCGCGGCGCGCGGTCGCTTTCCAGTCGATGAAGCGCGCTTCGTCGCTGGGGTCGTAATAGCGTTCGTCGAGGAACTCGTAGCCGCTGCCGCGCTGCCCGGAGGGGTGCTCGCCCTCCAGCACGCCGAGCGCACGGCGCACCGTGGGCAGCGACAGGCGCGAACCCAATGCATTGATGCGGGCGCGCACCGGGTCGTCGTCCAGTCCCAGGCTTGCCTCGAGGCTGGGTTCGCTCGCCTCGTTGGCAAGCGCAGCGGTGAGCGCGTCCGTGGCAACGGCGGTGCCAGCGGTGCTGGCGGTGCCGCCCGGCTGCCCGTCCGCCTGGCTGCTGGTCTGACCGCCGGACTGCCCGCCGGTTGTGGCGGAACGTGTGCGTTTGAATCGGATCACGGAACAGGAACCGCCTTGATGACGCGGTCGATGACCTCGTCGCTCGTGATGTCGTCCGCCTGCGCCTCGAACGTGAGCAGCACCCTGTGGCGCAGCACGTCCGGCGCGAAGTCCTTCACGTCCTCGGGCACCACGTAGTCGCGGTGATTGAGCAGCGCCTGCGCCTGCGCCACGCGAATGAGCGCGATGGAGGCGCGGGGGCTGGCGCCCAGGCGCACGATGTTGCGGATGCCCTGCACGGGGCGCGGGCCGACGCCGCGGGTGGTGGCGACGATGCCCACCACATACTGCATGATCGACGGCGCCACATGCACGCGGCGCACGTTCTCGCGCAGGTAGGTGAGGTCGCGCAGGCTGATCGTGGTCTCGGAGCTCTGCGAGTAATCCGGCTGGTCGGTGCGGCGGCGCGCCAGCATGTCGAGCATCTGGCATTCCTGGTCGGGCGTGGGGTAGGTCATGATGGCCTTCATCATGAAGCGGTCCATCTGCGCCTCGGGCAGCGCGTAAGTTCCCTCCTCGTCGATCGGGTTCTGCGTGGCGATGACCATGAACGGCTTGGGCAGCTCGATGCTTTCGCCGCCGATCGTGGTGGCGCCCTCCGCCATGGCCTCGAGCATGGCGGACTGCGTCTTGGCGCTCGAACGGTTGATCTCGTCGAGCAGCACGATGTTCGCGTGGATCGGGCCGATCTGCGTGGTCATGCGCTGCGTGGCGAAATCGAACACCTGGGTGCCCACGAGGTCGGCGGGCATGAGGTCCGGCGTGCACTGGATGCGGTGGAACGTGCCGGAGACCGACGAGGCGAGCAGGCGGGCGGCGGTCGTCTTGGCAAGGCCCGGCACCGATTCGATGAGGATGTGGCCGCCGGCGAGCATCGTGACGATAAGTGACTCGCGCAGCTGCTGCTGGCCGATGAGGCCATGCGAGAAGCAGGCACGGATCCGGTTGACGAGTTCGTTGGAGCGGGCGATCGCATCCGCGCTCAGCACATGGCCGGGGGTCGCGTCGCCGGGCGTCACGATGGGGCCGGGTGCCGCGGGATTGGGGCGCGCGCCCGGCGCTTGCTGAGCGGGGCGCGGGGCGGCAGGTTGCACAGGGGTCTGCACGGTCGGTTGCACGGGTTGGCGCAGCGGTGCGCTCTGCGCGGCGGGCGCAGGAGCCGGCGCAGGCGCGGATGCCGGTACCAGCGGCTGCGTCCCGGCCTGTGCCGTGGGCTGTGTCGTCGGCTGAGCTGCTGCCGACTGAGTTGCCGTGCGCTGAGCGGCCGGCTGTGCCGCGGGTGCTCCGGATTGCGTGCCCGGGTTGCCCGGGTTTGGTGCGCCTGCCGGCGTGCCCGGCATTGCTTGGGGTGCTGTCATGATTCTCCTGTCGGATGCCTGCACCGGATGGTGCAGGTCTGTGTGGACATCGTGTGCCGAAATATCGTGTGAATATCGTGTGCCGATACCATGTGCGGATATGCGGTGTTTCCCGACTCCCAGTGTAGAGCCTGTTCAGTGCTCAGCCTGTGCCAGATCCCTGTCTGTGTCGCAGCCCTGGCTGTGTTGCGGTTCCGCCTGTGTCGGCCCCGCGTCGGAATCCTGCCGCCTTATGCGCTGGGCAGCGTCCAGTCGACTGGCTGCGCGCCCATCTGCACGAGCGCCTGGTTGGCGCGGGAGAACGGGTGCGAGCCGAAGAAACCGTACCGTGCCGACATGGGGCTGGGGTGCGGCGACTTGATGATCTGGGCGTTCGTGAGCCGGGGCTCGAGCGTCTGCGCGTTGCGCCCCCACAGGATGGCGACGAGCGGCTTGGGCGAGCCATCCGGCTGGGTACGGGCGTTGAGCACGTCGATCGCTGCATCGGTGATCTGCTCCCAGCCCTTGTTGTGATGGGAGTTGGGCTTGCCGACCTCCACTGTGAGGCACCTGTTGAGCAGCATGACGCCGCGCTGCGTCCACGGGGTCAGGTCCCCGTTCACAGGCATCGGCACGTCCATGTCTTCGACGAGCTCGGCGAAGATGTTCTGCAGGCTGCGCGGCAGCGGGCGCACGTCGGGCGCCACCGAGAAGCTCAGCCCCACCGGGTGCCCCGGGGTGGGGTAGGGGTCCTGACCCACGATGAGCACCTTGATGGAGTCGAGCGGGATCGTGAACGCGCGGAAGATCGCGGCGGACGCCGGCAGGAAGTGCTTGCCCTGCGCCACTTCGCCGCGCAGGAACTGCCCCATCGCGCGGATCTGCGGTTCCATGGGCGCCATTGCGCGCGCCCAGCCCGGTTCCATGAGTTCATCGAGAGCAGCGAGTTTCATGCACTCCACTCTACGCGGCAGTGTGGGCGGCAGTGTGGGCGGTTGGCGGAATCGGGCGATGGTGGAATCTGACAATGGCGGCGACGGCTGGGACGTGCGCGGATGCGTGAGAATTGCGTGAGAATGGTGTCGCGATGATTGGCACCGCAATAAGAGGTATCGTAAGAGGGTCTCCATTGGTCAATTGGTCAGGGAAACTTGTACACTGACACGTGAGTCACATGTCGGAGGATAACTGATAACCATGGCTGAGAACGAACACAAGTATCCCGCGGATGAGTTTGACAATCCGCCGAGCGGCCCCATTGGCATGCATCGCGGCAACCGCAGCCTTGCGGTGCGCCTCATCCCGTACCTCGTGACCATCGTGGTCGCTGTGCTCCTGGGCCTTCTCGCCTGGGCGTTCTTCTCCGGTGCGTTCAACAGCAGGACGGATACGACCGCCGCTGCATCCTCCAGCGCCGCGCAGACTTCCTCCGCGTCCGATGCATCCTCGTCGTCCGATGCAACGTCCACGGATGCGTCCGCCGATGCGTCGTCGTCCGATGCAACGAGCGACACGGCGTCCGCCGATGAATCCTCCACGGACTCGGCGTCGGTTTCCGAATCGCCGTCCGACTCGTCGTCTTCGGCCGATGCGTCGTCGTCCGCAGCCGCCAACACGGCCGCGCAAATCATCGTCTACAACGGCAGCGGCGTGACCGGCGCCGCCGCATCGAACGCGCAGACGCTGCAGAACGCCGGCTACTCGAACGTGACCGCCACGAACCCCACCGACTACAACTCGCTGCCGTCCGCCACCACCGTGTGGTACCGCACCGAGGCCGATCTCGCCACCGCGCAGGATGTCGCCGCCAAGCTCGGCGTGAGCCAGGTGGTGCAGGCCTCGAACATCAGCTCCGACGTGGCGGTGGTGCTCCGCTAGTTCGCGGTCGCATACAGCAGGGCCCGGCGGGAATCAGATGGATTCCGCCGGGCCTTTGCTATGCGGCGATGCAATCGAAGCGGCGATATGCCGTGCAGCTACCAGCGTGCAGCTGCCAGGGATTTGCTGTGCAGTGTGCCGTGCGTCGTCCCGCAGCATTGCTGTAGCGGGGTGATCGGCTCACATGCCGAAGCCGACGTGGCGCGGCTCCTCCTCGCCCACGATCGCGTAGCCGATCAGCTTGCCATTGATGAGCACGGTCTCGCCCTTCTCGTCGGTGAACTGCGCGATGGTGCCCTGAGCGGCGGCGTCCTTGAGCGCCGCGGACACGGAGTCCGCGCTGTCTTTCGTGGCGAAACGCACGGGGCGGGCGACGTCCTTGATACCAATTTCCACGTCCATGGTCTGTGTCTCCTTACGATCGTGGTGCCTGCCGGAAGGCTCCGGTGGCATGGGTCAATGATGACGAAACGATTTCATTGTAAAGGCGGCCGTTGTGCAGGGTTGTGCACAACGGCCGGATGCGCTGAGAGCGAAGAGGCATCGTCGCTCTCAGCGGCGATGCGCGTCAGTCATGTTCATCAGTCATGCGCGTCACTCATGCGGCGTGATGGCGAAATCGCCGGACGGGTCGGTGGATTCCGCGTCATCCGCCACGATCTTGCCATGATGGGTGTTCGTATCGGGTTCCTGCAGCGGCTCGTCGGGGCGGTCGGAAGCGCCATCGGAACCATCAGCGCCATCAGCGGCGCCGTTCTGCCCGTTCTGGCCATCGCGCCCCGCGTTCATGCTGAAATGCGGGTGGATGATGCGGGCAGGGTCCTGCGGGCTGTCTTCCTCGAAATACGATGGCTGCTGGGGCAGCATGACGGTGGCGGTGTCTTCCGACTCGCGCACGTCGCACGACACATACTCGGCGGAATCGTCATCCGCGTCCTGCATCTGCGCATAGCGGGTGCCATAGCGCACCGCAGGGTGGAACTCATCGGAGAACTCTCCGATCTCGTCCGCATGCATGGCCTCGGCGTAGATCTGCGTGGGGGAGGACTCCGGGTCCTGTTCCACGCGCGCGCCGGTCATGCGGGTGTTCGTCGTGTCTCCATGCACGTCGCTGCCATGCGCATCGCCGGATGCCGGTTGCACGATGGGGCGCAGCCCGGTGCGCGTGCGACGAGGAATGAACGACATGCTCAGGGCGGATTCGGTGACGGTCGCCATCGAATGCGTGTCATCGGTCTGGGCCGTGTCGCCGGTCTGGTTGGCGTCGGTCTGGCTGGTGCCAGCACCCACCGTCGCGCCGTCATCGGCGTTACGGGCGATGCCGGTCGCCTCGCCGGTCGCGCCATCGTCGTGCGCCCACGTCGTGTTGCTCGCATGGGAGAGCTCTTCGAGGTCCAGGCCCACGGTGTTGAGCTCGGGCAGCGAGAAATGCTGCAGCTGCTCGCCGGGGGCGGGGGTGGCGAAGGCCTGCGTCGCCGAGTCGCTGCCCTGGGGCAGTGGCTTCGTGCGGGTAAGCTTGCGGGATGCCGAACGGGACGCGGATTGCGTGCCTGTCGCCTGTACGCCGGTGCCCGTCCGCGTTCCCGCTTGCGCACGCTCGTAGTCCGCGGCGTTCACCGTGTAGGGCTCGGTGCCGTTAAGGGAAGCGTCATTCGCCGAACCAGCAGTAGCGTCGCCTGCCTGTGCGCCGCGCTGCGGCTGCGCGTCGGTCTTGAGGTCGGGGTGGGCGAGCAGATCGCCCACGGTGACGGTGGACGGGTGCTCGAAATGGCGCGAGGAGCCCGGCTGCGAGCCATGCTCGGCGACAATGGCGTGCGCCATGTGGTCGAGGCGGGCCTTGAGGTCCATGATCTCCACGTTGTCGGCGCGCTCCACGGCGGTGAGGAAGTCGCGCACCTGCTCCATCTGCACCCACATGCGGGCGCGTAGCATGATCATGTCGTCCATGCGCGAGCCCATCACGCGCGCGTAAGCGGCGGTCACCGCCTCGCGGCGCGGCTGGTCGAGGTACATATAGATCCACGCCAGGTCGCGTGCGGGGTCGTTGATCTGCAGGTCCTCCCAATGCAACAGGGCGCTCACGTCGTTTTGCTGGAACAGTGCGTCGCCATCCTTGAAGCCGCCATGCACCACGCGGCTGCGGAAGTTGAACAGGCCCGGCTCCTGCAAAGCGCTGTTCCACGCGCTGAGGATCTGCTGGGGTATCTGGTCGTTGCGCGTGAGGCTCTTCACCCAGGCGCGCAGCTGGCGCTCGATTTGGTCGGCGGTGAACGAGGGGAACTTCGCCTTGCGGAAGAACTGCGGGTTGAGCCGGTGCACGGCGCCGATCGCCGCGCCCAGAGCGCCGCACTGCGCCTCGGTGAGGTCGGTGAGGATCGCCGCCTCGCCGTCGTGGTGCTTCGTCACCATGACGGCGAGGGCCTCGGGGCCGTCCTTCTTGTTGAGGGTCTTGAAATACCGCACGTTGTCCATGCGGAAGCGCAGGGTCGCGGGCTCCTTCGCCTCGCGCAGGCGGATAGCGGAGACGGCACGCCTCGACAGCAGGCGCACGGCGTCGGCGCCTTGCGCGATCGTGGTGTCGAATTCCTTGCCCGCGGCATCGAGCACGACCACCGTCTGCAGGCCATCGCGGTCTCCGGCTTCCATGAATTGCTCGGATTCACGCACGCCAGAGGGCGAGAATCCGGGGGCAATGGCGGCGGTCAGCGCTGCAGCTTCGTAGAGGGTCTTAGTCACAGTTATCCACAATAATACAGAAGCCGATTTTATTCAGGCGGTGTGGGGCAGCGGTTGGGGCAGCGGTGTGGGGCAGCGGTTGGGGCGGTGTGGAGACGGCACGGCAGGTTTCGCCCGTGGCGTGTCTGCCGCCGTGTCGAGGGCTCGGCATGGCATGATGAAAGCAGACCATGACCTGTGGCACGAGACGGGAGGAGCGCATGGACGTCACACACACCGATCCCGAGTCGCTGCTCGAGGGGCTCGACGCATCGCAGCGGCGTGCGGTGCTCGCCACGAGCGGGCCGGTGCGCATCATCGCGGGTGCCGGTGCCGGCAAGACCCGCACGATCACGCGGCGCATCGCCTATGCGTGCGCGCTCGACGTGTGGAACCCTGCGCATGCGCTCGCCGTCACGTTCTCCACCAAGGCGGCGCAGGAGATGCGCACGCGCCTTGCGGCGCTCGGTGCCGGGCAGGTGAAGGCGCGCACATTCCATTCGGCGGCGCTCAGTCAGTTGCATCTGGTGTGGGATGCGGTGACGACCAACACGTTCCCGCAGATCGCTGCGCATTCCCCGCAGGCGTTGGCGGAGGCGGTGCGCGTCGTCATGAACCGCACCGACCTCGAGCCCGCCGACGTCTCCGACATCGAATCCGAGATCGGCTGGACGAAAGTGGGCCTCATCGCCCCGCAGGACTACCCCCAGGTGTGCGCCGCCACCCATCGCGTGCCGCCCGCCGGACTCGAGCCGCAGGCCTTCGCCGATCTCGCCAAGGAGTACGAGCGGCAGAAGGCGGCGCGCGGCGTGATGGACTTCAACGACATCCTGTTGCTCGTGTGCCACATCATCGAGGACTTCCCCCGCCAGGCGCGGCGCATCCGCGGCGGCATCGACTGCATCACGGTGGACGAGTACCAGGACGTCTCGCCTTTGCAGCACCGGCTGCTGCGCCTGTGGCTGGGCGAGAGCACCGAGGTATGCGTGGTGGGCGACGCGGCGCAGACCATCTACTCGTTCGCGGGTGCCACAAGCTACTATCTGCGCGATTTCGCGCGGGAGTTCGCGCCCGTGCATTCCGACATCGTGCTCGACCGCGATTACCGTTCCACGCCGCAGGTGGTGCATTACGCCAACCGCGTGCTCGCCGCGTCGCCTCACAAGCGCGATTACCTGGTGCTCACCTCCGCGCGTGCCGATGGCGCGGCGATACGCCCGGTGGCGTATCCCGATGACGTGAAGGAAGCACAGGGCATCGCCGCCCGCATCGCGCGCCTTGCCGCGCGTGGCGTGCCGCTGGGCAGCATCGGCGTGCTCGCGCGCACGAACGCGCAGCTCAAGCCCATCGCCAAGGCACTCAAGGACCGTGGCATCGCCGCATCCACCCGGCAGGCGCCGGGGGAGCTGTCGGCGAGCGACGAGCGCGAGGCGGAGCTGGAGAGCATCCGCGATTCCAACGAGACGTGGGAGGCGGGTGGATTTCCCGATGACGTGGGGGACGTTGCGTCTGGTGCGACGTTTAGCGCGGCTTCTGGCGTGATTGCTGGAGGTGCAGGCGAGACTGCAGGCGCAGCGGCGAGCCAGGGAGCAGCGGCGAGCCAGGGGGCAGCGGCGATTGCTGCTCAGGCAGGAGCCGGCGTGGCGTCTGCCGGTGCCGTTCCGGCTGGTGCTGTGCCCGCTGTGGTTGCGCCCAGCATCACCATGTCGACTGATGCTGCGCCCACCGCGGCGGCGACGCAGCAGCGCATGGCGCAGGAGGAGAAATCATTGAGGTTGTTGGCGCAATTCCAGCAGCAGCGTGAGGCGACCCTCAAGGCGCAGGCGGCGCAAAGCCGCGCCGCTCAGAACCAGGCGGTGCACAGTTCGCAGGCGGCACAGGATTCGCAGGCAGCGTCGGAGGCCGTGCCCCAGTCGGGCGATGTGGCGCAGGCGCAGCAGGCGGTGAGCCTGTCGACGATCCATGCCGCGAAGGGCCTCGAATGGAAGTATGTGTTCGTGGCGGGGTGCGCCGATGGCATCATCCCCTTCGGTTCGCCGCGTGACGACGAGGAACGCGAGGAGGAGCGCCGCCTCATGTATGTGGCGGTCACCCGTGCGCAAGACGCGCTGTTCCCCTCGTACCCGCGCACGAAAGCGGGCGCCACGGGATTCGCCCCGCAGCGCCCGCTCAGCCCCTTCCTGCGCGACAAGTGAGGCGCGCAGGAAGTGAGGCGCGTGTGATAAGCAAGGCGCGCGCCTTGCGGAAGGCGGCCTAGTCCTGATCTGCGGGAGGCGCAGGGGGAGCGGGCGGCGCTGGCGGCTCGGTGCCGTGGTCGATGCCATCCGTGCCAGTGCTGCCAGCGCCAGTGCTGTCAGAACCAGTCCCGTCAGAACCTGCGTTATTGCCGTTCACATCGTTCAGCAGCTGCGCCAGCTCCGCATCCCAGTCAATCGTGTGCTTCGTTGGCGCGGAGCCATAGGCGGTGTGCTTGGCATCCGCCGTCTCACCAGCAGCATGCGGCGATGCAACGGCATCGGAACCGTCGCTTGCAGCGTCCGCTTTCTGCGCGGAGGCATTGGTATCGCTCTCCGACGCGCCTGCCGTGCCCACAGCGTTCTGTGCGCCATCGGGAATCGTGGGCAGGAAGTCTGGGTGGCGCCAATGCGCGTCACGCTCGTTGATGCCCTGCGCCGTGAGCTTCTCCCACACCGCAGCAGCCTCGCGCATCGTGCGCGGGTGCACATGCATGCCCAGCAGCGATTCGAGCGTCTGCTCGGCGGGGCCGCCTTCGGCGCGTTCGCGCCGGCGCATCTCCAGCAGCTGGTCGAGATGCGGCAGGTGCGCCATGCCGGCGCGCCACACCACGCAATCCACCCAGCCTTCCACAAGCGCCAGCAGGTTCTCGATGGAACGGAGCACCTCCTGCTGCTCGGGCGTCTGGTCGGCGCCCACACGGCTCAGGTTCACCGCGCCGGAGAGCGCCTGGGGATCCATCGAATCCGCCTCGCGCAGCTCGGTCTCCATCGAATCCAGGTCGATCGAGATCGACCGCGAATACTTGTAGATGAGCGTTTCGAAACGGGAGGGTAGCCACGCCACGGCGCTGAACAGGCGGGCGTGCGCGACCTCGATGAGGGCGAGGAACTGCATGACCTCGCGTTCGTCCAATTCGAGCGCCTTTGCGTAATCCTTCGCGTTCTGCACAATGAGCGCGCCCGCGGGGTTCGCCGACATCGGCAGGCCCTGGTCGTAGGAGCCGTGCACCTCGCTCGCCATGTCGCCGGCGACGGAACCCAGTTGCAGCGAGAACGACAGGCTGCCTACGAAGCGCAGGATGTCGGCGGTGTCCATGTCTTGCGGGATGGGCAGGGAGACGGGGCCTGCGAACACGCCGGAGATCTTGCCATCGAACTGGTCGCCCAGGCGTTCGCGCAGCACGTCGGAGAGCGACTGGCACAGCTTGCTCACCACCGGCGTGGCGATCTTCGCCCAGCCCGGCAGCGTCTTGGTCACCCACTGTTCGCGCGACCACACCTCGGTGGAGCCGGGCGCCGGGTCGAACGTCATCTGGGAATCCAGCCACAGGTTCGCCTCGGTGATGGCGCCGCGCATGTCCTCGGCGTCCTTGCCGTTCACCACAGGCTGGTAGTCCTTCTCGGCCTGCACCTTGCCCTTGGCGAGCGCCTCGGCGAAATCGACGATGATCGGGCCGTCCTTCATGGCGGACTCCATGTCGGTCATCGTGTTGAGCCCGCTGGAGGAGAGCGCGGTGAACAGGTCGCGCATCTGCGTGGGGTCGGGCAGGCCGTTGGCGGACGACTCGAGCAGCTGGCGCTTCAAATCGTCAGGCAGTTGCTGGAACTGCCTCCATGCCTGCTCGCCCTGGAAAGGGCCGAAGGCGTCGAGCATCCATTGGTGCAAGGCATTGTCGTCCATGCTGCCATCCTGTCCGTGAGTGCACTGGGGAATTCCCCGAGGAATACTCCCGCGGAATTCTGGAATTCTCCAGAGGGAATTCCGCGGGATTCCTTTGCGGGATTTCCCTGTATCTGTGCGTATCTGTGCCGAAACGTTTTTCTTTCCTCTTATAGTATGGGGGCATGTCCGAAAAATCGCATGATGACGATGCAAATTCGCTCACAGCGGCAAGAAATTCCGAGCGCACGATCCGCCGCGGGCCGCTCGCTTGGGCGCGCGATGTGGTGCACGGCCGCATGAGCGCCCGCTACCTGATGGGCGCGGTGTTCGCCGCGCTGTGCGTGGTGGCGCTGTGCATCCCCAGCCCCTACGCGCTGCGCTACCCGGGCGGCACGCTCAACGTGCTGGGCGACGTGACCGACCAAGGCACGTCGAAGAAGGTCATCGATATCGAGGGCGCGCCCACCTATGACGATTCGGGCAAGCTGCTCATGACGACGGTGCTTGTGGCGGGCGCCGTGAGCCCGGCGCAGAACTGGGAGGCGCTCGCCGCCTACGTGAACAAGGACTCGGTCATCATGCCCCGCGAGGCGGTGGTGCCCTACGGCACGTCGAGCGACGACTACGAGTCGCAGTCCACCGACCAGATGACAAGCGCCGAGGACTCCGCCTCCACCAACGCCATCCAGTACGTGAGTGCGCACAATCTCGTCGCCGGATTCGATGCCTCTGCCGTACACATCACGGTGACGCCGGGTGACGTGGGCGGCCCCTCCGCAGGCCTCATGTATACGCTCGGCATCATCGACAAGCTCACGCCGCAATCCGAAAGCGGCGGGCTCACCATCGCCGGCACCGGCACGATGGAATCGGACGGCACCGTGGGCGCCATCGGCGGCATCCGCCAGAAGATGATCGGCGCCAAGAGGGACGGCGCCACGTGGTTCCTAGCCCCCGCGACGAACTGCGACGAAGTGGTGGGCCATGTGCCCGATGGCATGCGCGACGTGGCCGTGGCGAACCTCGACGAGGCGTACCAGGCGCTTGTGGCGATCGGCTCGGGCGACACCGATGGCCTGCAGCAGTGCACGGCGCAGATCTACGAGCAGGCGACCGCCGCGGCATCGGCGTCGGAATCGGCATCCTCTGCATCAGAATCGGCGTCAGATTCCTCTTCCTCATCCTCCTCCTCGTCATCCGCATCATGATTATCGCCGGCGGTCGCTCGGTTTCCCCCACCCGTTTCCGTTCCGAATTCTGACCGTGGCGCGGCCGTACAGCGGACGGCTTTCCGTTGTGTTACAGGGCGGTTGCTAAGCTGATACCCGTGTCTACAACAACGATCACGCAAGCACAGGAGTTCGGATTCCATCCCGGAGACATCATTCAGGAATGGCTGTGGGATGACGACGTGGACGAAGGGCTGCGTCAGAAGATCGAAGATCTGACCGGCGAAGACCTCGTGGACGAGGACTACGATTCCGCGATCGACGGCGCCATCATCTGGTGGCGCGACGGCGATGACGAAGATGCGCTCGCGGATACCATCATGGATGCGTCGGAGATGGTGGACGACGGCGCACCTTTCTGGATCATCACCCCCAAGCCCGGCAGGGAGGGCAGCACCAGCGCCACCACGCTGCAGTCCGCCGCCAAGACCGCCGGCATGAACGCCGCGACCCCGCTCACCGTCTCGGACGATTGGAACGGCGTGCGCCTGCGGGCGTTCGGCAAAGGCGCGGAGCGTGCCGATCGCATGGAGCGCGCCGAGCGCGACGACATGGACCTGCGGTGAGTGCTGGGGATTTGCGCGGCTTGATTAGCTTGATTATCTGGCTTGATCGCGCTATCTGATTCCCATGCATTGACGCCGCATGCGAATCATGAATGCAGCATCGATACAGCATCATCAATGGATACCGTATGAATAATGGCGGGCGTTGAACAGCTCAACGCCCGCCATTGCTGTATCTGTTCTGTGGATGGCCACCGTGAGGAAGTCAGCGACTCTACGTATGAGTGAGTCTGCACAGCGGTGGGGTAGGTGCCGAGAGCACACGGACCTGAGGGCCATGGCGCATATCAGGTCCCGGAGAATGCAAGGGAAAGTGGGCAATGAGGGATTCGAACCCCCGACATCCACCGTGTAAAGGTGGCGCTCTAACCAACTGAGCTAATTGCCCGGACGACCACAGTCTAGCGCATCAGTCTAGCGCACCCGCGCCACGTGTCGTGCAGAACGCCATGCCGCCTCGGTGCTTGTTGTCGTCAGCAGCAAGCACCGACCCGCTCACCGTGTGCGCGGTGGCGCACCCGGTGGGTGGATTGGCGTGGCTGGCGGCTGCGATCCGTTTGGGATCTCTGTGGTTGTGTGCGCGGTGGGGCACACGGCGGGGTGGTTGGCAGTCTGTCGGGCCGGCTGCTGAGGGCATATGCCGTGGCGGGTGCGCGGATGCGCGCCCGCCGACGATCGGACGGGCGGGCGATTGTGATGATTGCGCGAAGAATTGGGCGGAAACGCAACCTTGGTCTGAATCATCGCGTAATCTTGATAAAGATTTGTGTACCTCAGGAGGACGCTCGATGCCGAAGACACAGGACCAGACCAAGCAGGACGGGAATCTTTCCATCCCACGCGTGGGCAAGCGCAAGGAAGGCTATGACCCCGCACAGGTCGATGAGTTCTTGGAGAGGTCTCATCAACTCTATGATTCCCCGGAGCCCAGGCTCACGCAGGAAGAAATCCAGAACACGTCGTTCTCGATCGTGAAGAACGGCTACTCCGTGGCGGAAGTGGACGCCGCGCTCACGCGCCTCGAAGGCGCCGTGGTCGACAAGCGCACGCAATGGGACGTGCAGCATTACGGCCGCGTGGCATGGCGTGCCCGCACCGATACGCTGGCGCGCTCGCTCCATGACCGCGCCGCCCGCCCGCATGGCGAGCGTTTCTCGGACGGCCTGCCCAACAAGCCGTCGTATGACCGCAAGCAGGTCGATCACATGATCGATTGCGTCATCGCGCAGATCGCCGGCAAGCTGGGCAAGACGAGCGGCATCGCCGTCGAGGGCGCGCCCGAGCCCAAGAAGTGGCGCAAGGACCCGGATGAGTGGACGCTTTCCGACGTGGCGGACATCATGTTCACCCGCCACACCGGTCATCATGGCTATGACGAGCGCCAGGTGGACGCGTACATCAACCGCATGCTCCAGGTGCTCGCGCGCATCGAGTCGTTCGAACGCATCGAAGGCCCGATTTCGAGCACCGACTCCGCGCGTTCCTTCGAGGACGGCTATGCGGACGGCCTCGCCGACGGTATGGCGCGCCAGGCAGCCGATGCACAGGCGTCCAGCGCCTCTGGTTCCACGGCGAACGGCACGCAGTCCTTCGCGCAGGCGCAGCAGGCGTTCTCCGCGCTCGTCGCCGCCACCGAGCAGGCGGCGTCCGCCACCTCCGGCACCGCGAACGGCACGGCCTCCGATGGCCCTGTCTCCCAGGAGTTCAGCACGTCGAGCATCGCGCCGATCGCTGACGCGCAGTCGGCATTCGACCCCGCCGCTCAGCCGGCGTCGTTCGCACCGTCCCACAGCCGCAACGCTGCCCAGGGTGGCAATGCCGCCGCTGATGTACCAGCCGGCGTGGCGGCCTCTGCGCCCGCCGTGCCGTCCATGACTTCTATGGATTCCTACACTCCGGTGGATTCCCAGGACGCCCCGACCGTGGCAAGCCCTGACCTCGCCCGCCGCATCGATGAGCTGACTCAGGCCAAGCAAGGCGGCAACACCGCGCAGAGCTTCGCCACCCAGCCCGCTGATTCCAGCATGCCCCAGTCCTTCGCACCGAAGGGCTATGTGCCGCGCACACCGCTTGCTGCGCAGTCCCGGGATGCGCAGTCCCAGGGCGTTCCGTCGGATGTCGCGCCGGCGGCCCAGACGCCGATTTCGTTCGCGGACGCCAAGCATGTGTCGGAGCGCGGCAACATGTCGCTCGCTTCGCTGGTGTCCGACACGATGTCGTCCCGCACGATCCAGCCCGGCGCCGCGCCGTCCAACGCCGCGCCGTCCAGCGCTGCTGGCGCCCAGCCGCAGCCGGGCATTTCCGTGCCGACCGGCGTCGCAGCAAGCGCGCCCGCCGTCGCCCCGCTCATCCCGCAAGGCGGTCAGCCGGCAGCTGCCCAGTCGGCACAGGCAGCACAGTCGGCCCAGACAGCACAGCCAACCGCTCTGAACGATGACACCCCGGCTTCGGGCATCATCCCCGCCGTGCAGGCGCAAGGCGCACAGACCGCACAGGCCCAGCCGAACACGTCCACGCCGGCGTCCACGGCATCCGCTCGCTTCGACGCGGACGGCTTCCCGCTCGCCGAGACGGGCGACCTGACTGGCCCCATCCCGCCGCTGAACGGCAATCCGTCGCAGAACTGATCATGCTGGCGCCTCGGGTGATTCCCGGGGCGCCACCCATGTACGGCGTTGGAAGGCATGCGTGATGTCATCGGCCATCGCATCGCATCGTCATCAACCACAGCTTCAACAATCGCATCGTCATCCACTCGATACGCATCGTCAACAACCACACCACTGAGAAGGAATCGAGGTCCGCTTCATTCATGCGAAGCGTAATCCTGTTGGGATCCACCGGATCCATCGGAACGCAAGGTCTTGACGTCATCGCACGCCATACCGAGGATTTCACGGTCACGGCACTCGCCGCCGGGGGAGCGCACCCCCAGCTGCTCGCCCAGCAGGTGGCGCGGTTCCACGTGCCCCGCGTGGCAGTGAGCGACCCCGCCGCCGTCGTCGCCGTGCGCGATGCGCTTGCGGCGCAGGGCGTGGCGGCATCCGACGTGCAGGTGGATGCCGGCGCCCAAGCCGTCGTGGATGTGGCAGGCAGCGGCGCCGACGTGGTGCTCAACGGCATCACCGGCTCCGTGGGCCTGGCGCCCTCCATCGCCGCGCTCCAGGCAGGCAGCCAGCTCGCCCTCGCCAACAAGGAGTCCGTGGTGGCGGGCGGCCATCTGCTGTTCGACGCCCAGGTGCGCGCCCATCAGATCAACCCGGTGGACTCCGAGCATTCCGCCATCTGGCAGTGCCTGCGCGCCGGCACGCATGACGAGGTGGCGCGTCTCGTCGTCACCGCGTCCGGCGGCCCGTTCCGCGGCTGGAAGCGCGAGCAGATGACTGCCATCACGCCCCAGCAGGCGCTCAACCATCCCACGTGGCACATGGGCCCGGTGGTCACCATCAATTCCTCCACCCTCATGAACAAGGGGCTTGAGGTCATCGAGGCGAGCCGCCTGTTCGGCATCGAGCAGTCCCGCATCGCCGTCACCGTGCACCCGCAGTCCATCGTGCATTCGATGGTCGAGTTCCGCGACGGCGCCACCATCGCGCAGTGCTCCCCGCCGGACATGCGCCTGCCCATCGCGCTGGGCCTCTCGGCGCCCGACCGCATGCCGCGCGTCGCCGCAGCATGCGACTGGACCCAGGCCGCCACCTGGACGTTCGAACCATTGGATGACGAGGCGTTCCCCTCGGTGGCGTTGGCACGCCGCTGCCTGGATTCCTCCGAACGCCACACCGCCGCGCTCAATGCCGCGAACGAGCAGGCAGTGCACGCTTTCCTTGACGGCCGCTTGCCGTACCTGGGCATCTTCGACGTGGTGCGCGGTGTGCTCGACGACATGGACGCGAAGCTTTCCGGCGCCGTCGGCACGCTGTTCGAATCCGTGGACGACATGCTCGATTGCGAACGCGAGGCGCGCCGCCTCGCCGACGAGCGCATTGCTCGCGCCGCCGCGTGAAATCGCCCCGGAATAGATTGCCACGGAATAGTTCGACACAGATGACCGATTGATTGAGATGATCGAAATAATCGACACGATTGACAGAAGGGCTTCCAATGACAGGTTCTGACAATCAGACCGCGACCCAGGCAGCCGCGACCCAGGCAGCCGCGGCACAAACGAGCGCACCGCAGACCGACGCGCAGTTCCGCAAGACCGGCACGCCAGATTACGCCGAGTCGCCGCTCCACCCGCGCCGCAAGTCCCGCCGCATCATGGTGGGCCCTGTGCCCGTGGGCGGGGGAGCGCCCATCTCCGTGCAGTCCATGACGAACACGCCCACCGTGGACGTGAACGCCACGCTGCGCCAGATCGGCGAGCTCGCTCAGGCCGGCTGCGACATCGTGCGCGTCGCCGTGCCCAGCCAGGACGACGCGGACGCCTTGCCCGAGCTCGTGCGCCGCTCGCCGCTGCCGATCATCGCCGACATCCACTTCCAGAGCAAGTACGTGTTCCAGGCGATTGACGCCGGGTGCGCCGCCGTGCGCGTGAACCCGGGCAACATCCGCAAGTTCGACGAGGTGGGCCCCTCCATCTGCAAGGCGGCCACCGACGCGGGCATCAGCCTGCGCATCGGCGTGAACGCCGGCTCGCTCGACAAAGACATGTACGCCAAGTACGGCGGCCCCACGCCCGAGGCGCTCGTCGCCTCCGCACTCAAGGAAGCGCACATGTTCGAGGACGTGGGCTTCCATGACTTCAAGATCTCCGTCAAGCACCACGACCCTGTGACCACCGTGCAGACCTACCGTCTGCTCGCCTCCAAGGGCGACTGGCCGCTCCACCTGGGCGTCACCGAGGCCGGCCCCGCCTGGCAGGGCACCATCAAGTCGTGCCTCGCGTTCGGTGCACTGCTCGCCGAAGGCATCGGCGACACGATCCGCGTCTCCCTCTCCGCGCCGCCCGTCGAAGAGGTCAAGGTCGGCTGCAAGATCTTGGAATACCTGGGATTGCGCAAACGTCACTTCGACATCATCTCGTGCCCCAGCTGCGGCCGCTCCCAGGTGGACGTCATCGCGCTCGCCCAGGCGGTGACCGAAGGGCTCAAGGGCATCACCGCGCCGATCCGCGTGGCGGTGATGGGCTGCATCGTCAATGGCCCGGGAGAGGCGCGCGAGGCGGACCTCGGTGTCGCCTCCGGCAATGGCAAGGGCCAGATCTTCATCAAGGGCAAGGTGATCAAGACCGTGCCGGAAGACCAGATCGTGCCCACGCTCCTCGAAGAGGCGCAGCGCATCGCCGCCCAGATGCAGGATGACGCCGATGCCAATGGCACGGCGGCTGCCGGTGCTGCTGGTGCTGCTGGTGCTGCCGCTGGCCCGATCGTGGTGCCGATCACCACGCCGCAGCACTGACGGCAGTACTGCAGCGTGGCGCAAGCCGCGGCGCCGACAGTACGCCGCACAGAAGCCGCACAGAATATGTGCCTCAGTACTTCCGCCCACCGTGTCTCTGCTTTTCAGCGATCGCTCAGCACTTTCGCAGTGGAGCGTTCGCACAAGCCGTGCGCCCGATGCGTCCATGACCGTGCCGTACACTGAGCAATTGTGTCAGATGAACAGCTCGAATCAGTGAACAAGCCCCAGCCGGGCAGCCCCACGCATTCCGGTGGCACGGGCCGCGCCCCGCTGCCGGCGAAGCCGTGGAATGGCTGGCAGCGCTTCGGCGTCACCTGCCTGGTGTTCGTGCTGCTCATGAGCCTGTTCATCGGCCTGTCGCACATTACCGCCATCGACACCGACCTGGGTCCGGACGACCAGTCCATCCGCACGGTGAGCAACGACACCTCCGTGTCGTTCGAATCGAACGGCAGCACGCTGCCGGGCACCGGCACCTACCAGGTGGAGACGATCAGCGACTACATCGACCTCGTGCAGCCGTCCACCGGCGCCGTGCAGCACGCCCACATCCTCGTGCGCGTGCCCCAGGGCGTGGCGGAAAGCGGCAACACCGCCGATGCGCAGCTTGCAAGCGATTCCGCGGATTCGAGCAGTTCGAGCAGTTCGAACAGTTCCACCAGTGCCGCCGATTCCACCGTCTCCAAGCTCCCCGCCAAGCTTCCGGGCGCCGTCTACATGCATGGCGCCGGCTATGGCACCGCCGACAATTCCTTCGGCGACGTCGCCTATGACCTCGCCTCCGCCGGCTTCGTCACGCTCACCGTCGACAAGCCCGTGTGGGGCACCACCGACGTGAACCGCGACTACCCGGGCTCCGCCCACGCCTACGACCAGTGCGTGCAGTACCTGCGCAACCTCACCTACGTCGACTCGGCGAAGGTGGGCCTGTATGCCACGAGCGAAAGCTGCTGGATCGCCCCCTACGTCATCAAGGAGGATGGCGACATCGCGTTCCAGGTGCTCCTGAGCCCCCTCGTCTACAACCCGCGCAACGCGCTGGGCTTCTTCGTGACCCAGGACTTCGCCATCGTGGGTGCGAACCCCGGCTACCAGCGCATCGTCGAGAGGGTGTTCTCCGCCGACATCGCGATGTTCGGCCTGAGCAACGTGGACTTCAACGCCCAGCTGCCTGAATCGTATTCCGTGCCCACGTTCGTCGCCTACGGTTCCAAGGACGTCATGACCCCGCAGGTGCAGGGCGCCACCACCATCCTCCAGATGGCGCACGCGAGCGGCAACTGGGACGTGACGATCCGCAACTACCCGATCGGCAACCATGTGCTGCGCATCGGTGACGAGGCCGAGGAGGGCACGGTGCTCGTGGACCATTACGAGACCGATTACGTCGACTGGGCGGTGGGCACCACGCGCGGCCTCGACCAGACGACGCCCCGCGTCGCCGGCGCCACCATCCGCCAGTCCATCGCCGTGCCCACCGACCTCACCGCCCACCGCGGCGCCACCATCTACGGCGTGATGATCCACGCGCTGCAGATCATCGCGCTGCTCGTGCTCATCGTGTGCCTCGTCATCGCCGCCATCAAGCACATCATCAACCGCCGCCACGGCAAAGGCAAGGCGCTGGGCTACTCGCGCCAGTTCAGGCAGCTGCTGCTCGTGAGCTTCCTGTGCACGTTCGGCTCGCTGCTGCTGTTCTTCGGCGCGATGGGGCAAAACATCTACCGGCTCGTCAAACTCGTGTGGGGCTCGGCGCCCACCGCCCCCGGCATGATCTGGTGGAGCTGGTATGCGATCCAGATCATCTGCGCCATCATTGTGTTCGTGTGGGCGGGCGTGTTCACCAGCGGCATCGAGGTGCTGCGTCTCCACGGCTTCATCCGCCGCCCGGGCTCGCCGCGCCGCCCCAAGGCACCCGAAGTGCATGACGAGACGCCGTTCGCTTTGACGACCCTTGGCCGCGTGACCGCCGTGACGTGCATGGTGGAGATATTGCTCATCCTCCTCGTGCTTGCCTTCTGGGGCCTGTTCATCTACTGATTGCACTGAATCAAGGGAAACCTGATAGGCGCGCCCAGGCTATGCAACCATCGTGGTGCATGACACGCTCCGGGCCGCTCAGGCCAAGTCCTTACGGTCATGCACCGCGATGGCTGCTTCGCGATGCCAGTTACTGACATGGCATTTTCCCCATGCGATATCGAACACTCAGGGCGTGAGTATAATGATTCAGTAGTTTGCCCAGCGGACGGTGCCGATGCCGGCTGCCGGGCGTGAAGGAACGGAAACCAGCCGCCAGCGTTGCACAGCAGGTTGTGCCGCCGCGGTTGGAGGGAGGGATACATGAACCCCATTATCAAGGCGCTGCGCCGCAGAGCGAAAGGCGAGACCGGCTTCACCCTGACCGAGCTCATGATCGTCATCGTCATCGCCGGAATCCTTGCCGCCATCGCGATTCCGGTGTGGCGCAACCAGCGGCGCAACAGCTATCTGAACGACAACCGCCTCGCCGTATCGAACGCGCGTCTCGCCATCCAGAACTACATCTCGAAGAACGACGACACGACGTATGGCCTCGAGATGCCTGACACCGGCCTGTGCTATTGGCCCAAGAGCCAAGACGCCGACCCGACGAACTGCAAGATCGGCTCCACCAAGATCTCTATCCCCAAGGGCGTGAAGCTCGAGATCCAGCCGAAGAACCAGACGGTCACAAATGAAGAGAACTGGACCAGTAAGATTCACTTCGAGGTCTACAACGACTACCTGGGCAGGCAATGCCATTACGAGTACTCGGACAGCTCCATCGAGACATGCAGCTGATGCGGTGATATGACCGACCGATGCTGATTGCTCGGCAAGAGGCGGGTATTCGCAGTGCTTCCGCATGATGTTCCGGCGGTTCGCTTGCGGCACAGGCACCAAGCCTGTGCGCTGTGGGCGGATCGCCGGTTTATTTTGTGCACGCAATGATACCGTGGCAAAGTGCGGCCGCTCATGGGATTACCACTGTCGGCTGCCAACGAGCCAATGAGAAGGAGGCGCGATGCCGGTCTACCATGACGAAGGCGTGGTGCTGCGCACCCAGGACCTGGGCGAAGCGGACCGCATCGTGACGATCCTCACCGCGTCCCACGGCAAGGTGCGTGCGGTGGCGCGCGGCGTGCGGCGCGAGAAGTCGCGCTTCGGCGCACGTCTCGAACCGTTCATGCGCTCCGATCTGCTCATCGCCACCGGCCGCTCCCTCGACGTCGTGTCCCAGGCCGCCGTCATTGCGCCCTATGCGCGCGCCATCTGCACCGACTACAACGCCTACCTCGCCGCCAGCGCCATCGCCCAGACCGCCGACAAGCTCCACGCCGACCCGCAGCACAACACCGCATGGCGTTCCGTGGGGCCCGGCACCGCGATGCCGGACGGACAGTACCGTCTGCTCGTCGGTGCCCTCGCGGCACTGGCCCGGCGCCTTCACACGCCGCTCACGATCGCCTACTCCTATGTGCTGCGCGCGATGGCACAGGCCGGTTGGCTGCCGCGCCTGGGCTCATGCGTGGTGTGCGGGCAGGGCGATTGCGCGTACTTCTCGGTGCAGGGCGGCGGCAGCATGTGCGCCGTGCACCAACTGCCTGGCTCCCACGGTGTGAGCCCCGCCGAGGTGCGCCAGCTCCAGGCGCTCCTGGACGGAGACTGGGCATACCTCGACGGAGGAGAGAGAGCCAGAGAAAGCACGGGCGGTACGCCGATTCCCGACCCCGCTCCCGCCACAGCACCCGTCGTTTCCGACGCGGTGAGCGCCATCATCGAGGAGTGGAGCGAATACTATG
>JAQXZM010000074.1 GCA_029227215.1 Bifidobacteriaceae bacterium
GCACCGGCGTGCACGAAGGCGGCGACTTCCTCATCCGCGATGCCGCCCTCGGGGCCGACGATGACCCAGATGGTGGGGGCGGTGGTTCCCCCCGCACGGTTGCCATCGGTCGTGGGCATCGCAGCGGAATCGTCAGCGTCAAGGACTGATGGCGTCTTCGCCGCCGCCTGCGCTGCCTGCGCAAGCTGGGCCACCTGCGCGGCTCTGTGCTCGATCTGCGCCCAGGTATCGGTGGCGTCCTGATGGAGCACGATGACCATGTCGCCGCGCTGGGTCGCTTCGCCGATCCACGCGGTGAGCTGTTTCGTCGTGTGCAGATCCTCAAGCTGCGGCGCATACGCCCGGCGGGACTGCTCGGTGGCGGCAATGAGCACATCCTCCCACTTGGCGAGCGCCTTGGCGGCTTTCGCGCCCTTCCACTGCACGATGGAGCGGTTCGCCTGCCAAGGCATCACGGAATCCACGCCGATCTCGGTGGATGTCTCGATTGCCTGCTCGTCGCGCCCGCCCTTGGCGAGCGCCTGGATGAGACCCAGCCGCACCGCTGGAGCGGATTCGCGAATCGCCTCGGTCACCGTGACAAGGCCTGCCTGGGCGTCGTCGACGCGCAGCGTGACGCGCAGGCCATGTCCATCGGTCACTTGGAATTCGTCGCCGGCAGCCAGGCGCATCGCCTTGAAGGCGTGGCGTTGCACGGCATCGGGAAGCTGCGGATGCGAGCCGACAGGGAATGCTGTGCTAATCGTCGAAGCCGATGCGTCGCGGAGCACGAAAACAGGAAGCGTCATGCCATTCAGGGTAGCACCGCGCGCCACGCCGCAGTGCTACCCTGCCGCAGCATTCGTCACGCCGCTGTGCCCGTTACGCCGCTGTGTTCGTTACGCCGCAGTGCTGTGGGCGTACATGGCATTGTCGGACGTGCGCACCAATACCGCATCGTCGCCTGCGACGACCGGCGGCACCCCGCCTTGCACGAGGTAGGATTCCGGCGTCTCGGGATCGCCCATGGCCCACACCGTGGCGCCATTCGCCGTCCGGAGCTTCGCCACGTACCCATACCCGCAGAACTGCTCCATGTTGAATATCGGGACCGTCACCACGTCGAGGACATGCGCCGGCTCGTCCGTATGACGCCGGCGTTTGCCAATCTTGCTTGCCACGTTCTTCGCGTGGCCATAACGCATGGAATAGACGCTCCCGCACACGATGCTCAGGATGAGGAACAACACAAGGAAAGGCCATGCGACGACGTCAGGCAGGTTCATCGATGGAACGAGGCTTCTCAAAGCCGGCAGAAAGAACGTCGCAAAAAACGACACGATGAATCCAAGATACATAGCCCGCACGAGCAACGAGAACGCACGGGCGCCTCTCCTGGATTCCCGAGCTGTCTCGCTGTCTTCTGTATCGTAAGGTTGCGTAGGAGCGCTATACAGTCTGCACCCATCCATTCCGCTTGTCGCATACCGCGCACCCCATGGAGCGCGGCGCCACAGGCTTCCGAAGGATCCAGGCGCTTGGTAATCATCATCACCTAGAGTCACATGCAGGCGATGACCACCCTGGACGGCCTTCACAGTACCTGGCATGGATACGTTGAAATCCAAGTAAGTTAATAATTGGCGGATGCGGATGTCGCCGGGGTGTTCCCTGTCCGCGTACTGCACTACGACGGCGCTTCCGATGGGAAGGTTCTTCGCAGTGTAGTACACGTCGTCCGTCCATACGGTCAAGCGCCTACCACGGGTATCGGTAAATGCCACAAAGAAATAACGAAACCACACCCAGGTCGGGGATTCGAAGTCCTCGTGTCCGCTGCCATCGTCGGTTTCGCAGTACAGCGCATTGGAATCCAGGACGACGCCCTTGGCGAACTTGAGGCTTTCGTGGAGCATCTTGCCATACAAACCTCCGGCGCCCTCATTGAGCTGCGCGATGCGCTCATCCAGATGAATCGCCGCCGCCAAGGCCTCGTCGTCGGCGAAACTGTTCTGCCCATCACCGCCCCACTTGGCGTTACTGCTAGGCTTGTAAAAATCGTTCATTCCACTCATCCCCAGTAAATCTATGGACGTATGTACGTTTGCCCGACGTTCGGACGAGTATGGCTTCGTCGCCTGCCGCCACCGGAGGCTTACCGCCTTGCGGCAAATAGGACTCATATGCCTCCGGGTCGCCCATCGCCCACACAGAGCTACCAGTCCGCGTTTCCAACCGTGCCACGTAGCCATAGCCGCAGAAGGCATCCACCGTGAACAACGGCACAGTCACTACCTCCTGGACTTCAGCCTTCTCCCTTGTGCGCCACCACCTCCTGTGCATCGCTTCTGTCGCGTTCCGTGCATGACCGTAACGAAGATAAACGACGGGAGCACTAAGGACTAGCACGAGGGCAAGCAAAGCAGCGATCCAAGCGAACGGGAACGAGGTATCCAGATGCGGCATCGGCGCCTGCATGCGCTGCACCTGAGCCGCTGCGAGCGACAGGACGAATCCAAAGCCCACAATCACCATCATCGTCATGATTGCCCGTTCACCATGCATTGATTTCTGCACCGTCTCCTTGCCTTCCACGTCCTGAGGTTGCGCGGCGCCGTCGAATACCTCATATCCATCCATCCCGCTCATCGCATAGCGTGCGCCCCACGCGGCACGGCGCCACAGGCTGCCAAAGGACCCGGGATCCTGATAGTCATCGCTCCCCGACACATGATGCACACGACTGCCACCTGGTACGGTCTTCACTGAACCCGACATGGATACGTTGAAATCCAGATAGGTGAAGATTCGACGAATGCGAATATCCTCAACCTGCTCCTGGTCCGCATACTGCACCACAACAGAACTGCCAATCGGGAGATTCCTACCTGTATAGCTCACGTCCCCCGTCCACACGTTCACCTGCCGGTCGCGGATATCGATGAACCGGACGCAAAAATAGTGAAGCCACGCCCAAGCAGGGGTCTCTCCCCCGTCGGGGCTCCCATTGCCATTCGAGACTTCGCAGTACAACGCATTGGAATCCACAACAACACCCCTCGCGAACTTGAGGTTCTCGTTGAGAATCTTCCCATAGACGCCGCCGGAACCCGTGTTGTATTGCGCGATGCGCTCATCCAGATGGATTGCCGCCGCCAGGGCCTCGTCGTCCGCGCGACTGTTCTGCGCGACATCGTCCCATCCGGAGCCTACGCTGCTAGAGACAGTTAAATTCCCAAAATCACTCATTCCCCTATTATCGCATGTTCCAACGATGAAACATCCATCATTCACCTGAGGAAAATGAACTGATGATGAATAAGAATCGAGATAACGACCAGCTCCGCCTCCCGTGAGGCTGTCTAACGTCCGCAATCGGCGCCCTCTGAATTCCGTGCCGAAGGCGGACGTCTCAACCCCCAAAAACCGTCCCCTAGCCCCCGCAATCGGCGCCTCTGGAATCGCGCGCCGAAGACGGAGGTTCGGAACCATTTTCAAAACGGCCAAGCGTCCGCAATCGGCGCCCCATGAATTCGGCGCCGAATCCGGACGATGGAACCACATTTTTGGGCCTCCTAACGTCCGCCTTCGGCGCCTCCTGCATTGCGCGCCGATTGCGGACGTGGGTGGCCACCATGTGGGATTCGGAAAGAAAAGAAAAGGCTCAGCTTGTGAGCTGAGCCTTGATGTCGTGTCCGGAGCGGGACTTGAACCCGCACGACCGTTTAAAAATAGTCACTAGCACCTCAAGCTAGCGCGTCTACCATTCCGCCACCCGGACATCTTCAGTTTTCTGAACTTGCCGCGGTGTTCAACCGCAACAGTTGAATAGAATACCATGCGTGTAATTTATCGCAACTTTCGGCGTGTCGCACCTGTTTAAGCCATTCCCGACTCCCGTTCCCGCCGATACCGACCCGGCGCGCGCCCGGCTTCCGCTTCCACCCGGCTTCCGTTTGCACCCACCCGTGGATACGAAATGCCCGTGGCGGAGAACACTCTGAGCCTGACGAATCAAGCAGCGGGCTCGGCTTGGTTTTGACAGCGCGATGCCTAGAATGTGCTACGGCGTACGAATCGCGGTCTCGCCCGACTTCGCCTGCGCCACCAATGTGATGACACCGTACTCGGCCGTCTTGCAGCGCGATGCGCCGCGAGTGCGCCATATGAAGGAAGCCCATGCAGATCGTCCCCGTCTCCTCGCTCGATGACCCCCGCCTCGCCGCATACACACAGCTCACGGAAATCCAGCTGCGCAACCGGCTGGAGCCCGAGAAGGGCATGTTCATTGCGGAAAGCCCCAAGGTGATCGACCGTGCGCTCGACGCACATGTGGAGCCGCTCTCCTTCCTTGTAGAGGAGCCATGGCTCGAGGGCATGACGCGCGAATTCGAGCAGGTGGACGCCGAATGGGGCCCCGACATCCCCGTGTTCGTGGCGAGCCCGGCGCTGCTCAAGACGCTCACCGGATACCGCTTGCACCGCGGTGCACTATGCGCGATGCGACGCTGGACGCTGCCCAGCGTGGAGGAGATCAGCCGCGACGCACGGCGCGTGGCGGTGATGGAGAACATCGTTGATTTCACGAACGTGGGCGCCATCATGCGCTCGGCGGCGGCACTCGGCGTGGACGCGGTGCTCGTGACGCCCTCGTGCGGCGACCCGCTGTATCGCCGCGCCGCCCGCGTCTCGATGGGCACGGTGTTCCAGGTGCCATGGACGCGCATCGGTTCCGACGTGCACGACTGGCCCGACAAGGGACTCGCCGAGCTCAATGGCCTGGGCTTCACCACGGTGGCGATGGCGCTCACCGACGATTCCATCTCGATGCAGGAGCTCACGAGGCGGCTGCATCTGCCCGCCGAGGACGCCCAGCACATCAACAAGCTCGCGCTCATCTTCGGCACCGAAGGCGATGGCCTCAAGCACCGCACGATCGCGCACACCGACCTCACCGTGAAAATCCCCATGTATCACGGCGTGGATTCGCTCAATGTGGCGGCGAGCACCGCCGTGGCGTTCTACGCCACGCAGATGGACTGACAACAGCCGAACCGCAGCATCTTCCCCTGTTCGCTTCTCCTCTGTTCATTACTCCACTGGATTACTCCTCCCCTTTCTTCTCCCTGTGCAAGCCGCTGTGCGGCATCTGTAAGAGTACAGGCGAGGAAAAACAATGGGGTTGCGATTGGGCAAAGCAATCGCCACCCCCATGAATAGCTTGTAGGGCTTGGCGAATCCACTGCACGGATAATCTGCACCGGAATTTCTGCCGCAGCACTTAATTTTCGCCACCGCCCTTTATGCCTGTTCTATGCCTGCCCGTATTGCGGCAGGTTGCCGGCGTTGAAGCCCAGCGCAGCCATCTGCTCGGCGCCTTCCGGCGTCATCATGTCGACGTTCCACGGCGGGGTCCACGTCCAGTCGATGCGGAACTCCTCCACGAGGCCGGCGAGCACGGTGGCACACTCATCCTCGATGAGCGAGGTGAGCGGGCATGCGGGCGTGGTGAGCGTCATCGTGATGATGGCGCGCCCCAGCTCGTCGATCTCGATGCCATACACCAGGCCGAGATCCATCACGTCGACACCCAGCTCGGGGTCGATGACCTGGTGGAGCGCTTCCTGCACGTCCGCCGCTGTGGCGCGGCCAATGGAATCCACGGCCTTCAAGTCGACCTTGCCTTCCTGATGGTCCTTGGCGATACGGCGTGCCTGCGCCATCATGTCTTCTGCGGCATCCGCAGCGCTGGCGGACTTGCTACCATCGCCAGCGGAAGCAGCCTGGCCCGAGGCATCAGTATCGGAACCAGCGGCATTCGCCTGCTGCGTTTTCTTCTGCTCGGCGGCATCCAGCAGCTGCTTGGTGGCGGCTGGATTGCTCACGAGACTCTGCGCGGTCGCCGGGTCATCGATCGCGCTGTTGACGGCGTCGAAAATGGGGTTGCCCAACGGGGGCACCAGATTGTCATCGGCCATCGCACACCTCCTTGCATGTCGTAACGTGTGTTGGACCGAACCGCGAGCCGAAGCTGCGGTTCAGTAAATTCTTGAAGTATTACAAATTCTTGAAGTATTACGCTGTAACGCACCTAGGCATCGATCTTTGCCAACGCCTGGGCTGCCGAGGCCTTGAGCCCCTCCCAGCCGAGCAGCGCGCACTTGATGCGCATCGGGTACTTGGACGCGCCTTGGAACGCCACCGCGTCCTCGAGCTCGTCCATGTCAGCGTCGGACTCGAGGCCCTTGCCTCGCGACTCCATGAGCTGGTGGAACAGGTCTTCCAAGTGCATCGCCTCGTCGAGGGTCTTGCCCGCCACAAGATCGTACATGATCGACAGGCTCGCCTGCGAAATCGAGCAACCATGACCGTCCCACGCCAGGGACTTCACGGTGACCGGCTTGCCGTCCTTGCCGTCGGTGAGCTCCACACGCACGGTCACTTCGTCGCCGCACGTGGGGTTGAACTGATGCGCCTCGCCGGGCACGCAATACTCGTGCGATGCCTGGAGCGACGCCTCGCCCTCGGCAGCATCGCCGCCAGCCTGGGAAACAGTTGCCGAATCCGCCGTCTCCGACGCCAGGTCCGGCGCGAAGTGGGCGCTGCCATGCCGTGCACGGGATGCCTCCAGGATCACTTCCTGGTACATCTGCTCGAGACCATCGGAATCGTCATCGCTGGCATCGCCGCCGAACCCAGCGCCGAAACCGCCGAAACCTGCGCCGGCGCCAAAGCCGCCGCCAAAACCAGGCATTCCCCCACCAAACATCGTCATCTCACATCCTTCGTCGTATCACCGCAGTTGTATCGCAGCATTCTACCGAGGCACACGCGCCGCCCCAAGCGTTCGGGCGGCAATTCAGCCGAGGAAGAACCCGCGCACCTTGCCCAGCGTGTCGAGCAGGCGCTCCACGTCGTCAAGGTTGTTGTACACGCCGCACGAAACGCGGTTGGAGGCATAGAGCCCGAAGTGGCGGTGCACCGGCTGGGCGCAGTGATGGCCCACGCGGATCGCGATGCCTTGGGAGTCCACGAACTGGCCCACGTCATGCGGATGCACGCCCTCCACATCGAACGCCACGGTGCCGATGCGGTCGGCTTCGTCGGTGGGCCCCAGGATGCGGAATCCCGGGATGTCGCCGATCGACAGCAGGCGGTGCGTGAGCGTGCGCTCGTGCGCCTCGATGTTCTCCATGCCGATCGCCATCATCCAGTCGGCCGCCACCCCCGCCGCGACGACCTGTGCCACGGGCTGCGTGCCCGCCTCGAAACGCGCCGGGGGCTCCATGTACTGGGCGGGCTTGTCCATCCAGGCGAGCTCCACCATCGAGCCGCCAAAGAACGCCGGCGGCAGGGCCTCGAGCAGCTCGCGCTTGCCGTAGAGGAAGCCCACGCCGGTGGGCCCATACATCTTGTGGGCGCTCCAACAGGCGAAGTCCACGTCCAGGGCCTTGACGTCCACCTTGATGTGCGGCACGGACTGGCACGCGTCGAGCACGAAAATCGCACCCACCTCATGCGCGCGGCGCACCAGGGTCGGCACGTCGGTGATGGCGCCGGTCACGTTCGAGATATGCGTGACCGCCACGATCTTGGTGCGCTCGGTGATGACGTCGCTCACATTGTCGGTGCGCACGCGGCCGTCTGGCGTGAGGTCAAGCCACTTGAGCGTGGCGCCGGTGCGGGCGGCGAGCTCCTGGAACGGCAGGAGCACGGAATGGTGCTCCGCCTTGGAGACCACGATCTCGTCGCCGGGCTTCAGCGCGAAGCGCTTCGCCGCTTCCCCGCCGCGCCCCATGCTCGCGTTGCCGAAGGCGATGGCGAGTTCGTTGAGGCCACCGGTGGCTCCGGCGGTCACGACGATCTCTTCCTCGCCCTCCGCTGCGTTCGCGTTCACAAGGCGTGCTACCTGTGCGCGGGCGTATTCGAACGCCTCGGTGCTGCGGGCGGCGAGCTCATGGGCGCCGCGATGCACGCCGGCGTTGATGGTGCGGTAGAACTCGCTCTCCGCATTCACCACGCACTCTGGCTTCTGCGCGGTCGCGCCAGAATCCAAGTAGACGAAGGGGTGGCCGTGGATCTTCTGGTCGAGGATCGGGAACTGTGCCCGGATCGCGTCGAAATCCACGGAGCCTGCGGGCTCCTGCGTCTGTTGTGTGCTCGTCATATGCGATTGCTTCCTTCGTCTGAGAAGACGGCTTGTGAAACGGCTTGTGGGCGGTTATGCATGGTGCTGGCCTGCGCGGTGGTAATCTGCACGCCGCCGTTCTGTACGGCGCCAATCTATACGGCGCCGGGAAAAGCAGGCCTAGGCAAGCGCCGATTCGGTGGCGCCTTCGGGCAGGTACTTGTCGTAGCCTTCCTCTTCGAGGCGGTCCGCCAGGTCGGGGCCGCCGGTCTCGACGACCTCGCCATGCGCGAACACGTGCACGACGTCGGGCTTGATGTACTTCAAGATGCGCGTGTAGTGCGTCACCATCATGATGCCCAGGCCGGTGTTCTCCTTGGCGCGGTTGACGCCCTCCGACACGATGCGCAACGCATCCACGTCCAGGCCGGAGTCGGTCTCGTCGAGGATGGCGAACTTCGGCTTGAGCAGTTCGAGCTGGAGCACCTCGGCGCGCTTCTTCTCGCCGCCGGAGAAGCCGTCGTTCACAGAACGCTGGGCGAACTTGGGATCCATGCGCAGACGCTTCATCGCCTCGCTCAGCTCCTTCGTCCACGTGCGGATGGACGGCGCCTCGCCTTGCACGGCGGTCACGGCGGTGCGCAGGAAGTTCGTCATGGAGACGCCCGGCACCTCGACCGGGTACTGCATGGCGAGGAACAGGCCCGCCTTGGCGCGTTCGTCGGCGGTCATCTCAAGCAGGTTCTTGCCATCGAGCAGCACCTGGCCGCCGTCCACCTGGTACTTGGGGTGGCCGGCGAGCGTGTAGGCGAGCGTGGACTTGCCCGAACCGTTGGGGCCCATGATCGCGTGGGTCTCGCCGGAGTTGATGGTGAGGTTCACGCCGTTGAGGATCTGCTTGCGGCCTTCCTTCGTCTCCACGGAGGCGCGCAGGTCGATGATTTGAAGTGTTGACATGTCAGTTCTCCTCCGTATGACGGGGTTCGTTGGAATCTTCGTTGTTGTCGCTGCTGGGTTCTTCGCTGCCGAATCCGGCGTCGTCGGGATCCGCATCGTCGGGATCCGCACCGTCGAAATCGGTGCCTTCGGTCTGTTCGACGAGCTTCAGGTCGGCTGCCTTGATGGCCTTCGCGTCGCCTTCGAGGCGCGCGTCGAGCGAGCCCATGAGGGCCGCCGAGATCTGCGGCAGGCCGATCTGCTCCACGAGTTCGCTGAAGAAGCCATGCACCACGAGGCGTCGCGCCACGTTCTCGGGGATGCCGCGCGACTGCAGGTAGAACAGCTGCTCGTCGTCGAAGCGGCCCACGGAGCTGGCGTGGCCGGCGCCCACGATGTTGCCGTTCTCGATCTCGAGGTTCGGCTCGGAATCTGCGATGGCGCCACGGGTGAGCAGCAGGTTGCGGTTGAGCTCGTAGGAGTCGGTGCCGGGCGCGTTCGGCAGGATGAGCGCGTTGCCCACCCAAGCGCTGTGCGCGCCTTTGCCCGCGAGGGCGCCCTTGTAGATGACGCGGCTCGTGCATTGCGGCTGGTTGTGCACGATCATCGTGCGGTGTTCCAGATGCTGGTCTGGTTCCACGAAGTAGATGCCAAGCATCTCGGACTTGGCCTGGGGGCCGGCGAAGTCCTGGTCAATGCGCAGGCGCACCACGTCGCCGCCCAGGGTGACGACGTTATGGCGCAGTTCCGCGCCCTCGCCCACGCTGATGCGGTGGCCGCCCACATGTTTGGAGCCGGCATCCCACTGCTGCAGCGAGGTGACGTTCAGGCGGCTGTCCTTGCCGGCGATGATCTCGACGCATTCGTCGAGCCGCGCCACGCCCGTGTGGTCGATGACCACGTCGGCGTGCGCGCCTTCCTCCGCCTCGATGACCAAGTGGAGCGCGTCAAGACGGTCGTCGACGCCATGCACGGAAATGAGCACCGGCGCGGAAACCTCGCCACGAAGTGTGACGAGCATCGCATCCTCGACGGCGTTCCATTCCACGGCCTCGATGCGGTCGGCGGGCTCGCCCACCGTGCCCATCGGCGCCTCACCCTTGTCGATGGCGCTGATCTCCACGCCATCGGGCAGGTCGTCGCCTTCGAGCGGTTCGACGCTTACCTCGGTGGCGCCGGATGGCTCGAAGGGTTCGAAGAATTCGGAAAGCCTCTCGACGGGCGTGTAGCGGAAGTCCTCCTGCTTGCGGGTGGGCACCGTGTGGTCGGCGACATTGAACGAACGGATCGCTCGGTCTGCGCTCGAGGGCATGAGCGCCGGCATCGCATACGGGTCCTTGGCGCCGGTACCGGTCGGTAGCTGCACCTCCGACCATGCCTGCGTGTCCTTGTGCTGGGTGGTGTCGTTCGGGGTATCGTTCGTCATCAGCCCACCGATCCTTCCATTTGCAGTTCCACGAGCCTGTTGAGCTCGAGCGCGTATTCCATCGGCAGCTCGCGCGAGATCGGCTCGACGAAACCGCGCACGATCATGCCCATCGCCTCGTCCTCAGTGAGGCCGCGGCTCATCAGGTAGAACAATTGGTCTTCCGAGACCTTCGAGACGGTCGCCTCGTGCGCCATCGTCACGTCGTCCTCGCGCACGTCCACATGCGGGTACGTGTCGGAGCGGGAGTATTCGTCGACGAGCAGTGCGTCGCACACCACGGAGGAGCTGGAGCCCTCCGCCCCGTCGATGATCTTGACGAGGCCGCGGTAGGCGGAGCGTCCGCCGGCGCGGGAGATGGACTTGGCGATGATCTGCGAGCTCGTGTGCGGTGCCAGATGGATCATCTTGGCGCCTGTGTCTTGGTACTGGCCCTGGGAGGCGAAGCTCAGCGACATCGTGGACGCGCTCGCGTACGGTTCGGCGAGGATGCACGCAGGGTATTTCATCGTCGCCTTGGAGCCGATGTTGCCGTCCACCCATTCCATCGTGCCGCCTTCGCGCACATAGGCGCGCTGGGTCACGAGGTTGTACACGTTGTTGGACCAGTTCTGCACGGTCGTGTAGCGCACGCGGGCATGCGGCTCCACGAAGATCTCCACGACGCCCGAGTGCAGGGAGTCGGTGGAGTAGATCGGGGCGGTGCAGCCTTCCACATAGTGCACGTAGGAGCCTTCGTCCGCGATGATGAGCGTGCGCTCGAACTGGCCCATGTTCGGGGTGTTGATGCGGAAGTACGCCTGGAGCGGGATGCTCACATGCACGCCCTTGGGCACGTACACGAACGAGCCGCCGGACCATGCCGCGGTGTTGAGCGCTGCGAACTTGTTGTCGTTGCTGGGAATGCACTTGCCGAAGTACTTGCGCACGAGGTCGGGGTATTCGCGCACGGCGGTGTCGGTGTCGACGAAGATGACGCCCTGCTTGCGAAGGTCCTCCTGGATGGAGTTGTAGATGACCTCGGACTCGTATTGCGCGGCGACACCGGAGACGAGGCGCTTCTTCTCGGCCTCGGGGATGCCCAGCTTGTCGTAGGTGTTCTTGATGTCGGCGGGCAGCTCGTCCCATGTCTGCGCCTGCTTGTCGAGCGGCTTCACATAGTACTTGAAGTCATCGGCGTTGAAATCGGTGAGGTCCACGCCCCACTGCGGCATCGGGCGCTTGATGAAGTCCCGGTAGCCTTGAAGTCGGTAGTCGAGCATCCACTGGGGCTCGCCCTTGTCTGCGGAAATCGCACGCACCACGTCTTCGCTGATGCCTTTTTTCGCGGCCTCGCCGGCTGCGTCGGAATCATGCCAACCGTAGGTGTAATCGCCGAACTCGTTGATGATCTCGTCGTCCTGGCGGATCTTGTCTTCGTTCACACGGGCACGGTCAGCCACGTATTGGCTCATCTCCACGTCCGCGGCTTGTTTGCCGGCGTCGTTCGACATGGACACCTCCTTGATTTATCGCGGCACGGGGGCGTCTTGGCGCCGCCGCATGCCTCCCGGGGCTCGCCCGGGCCGTCACGTTTGCCTACCCTAACAGTTGCCGCCACCTATGTGAAGAGTGTGTCCGAGTTTCGTTGAGAGCGAACCTCGGACACACTCTGGGAATTCATGCGGGTTTTCGTGGGCGTGTGATTCATCTCACATGCCCGCCATGATGCCCTGCTGTGCTGGCCTTTTACTACGCGAGCCCAGCTAGGCGCCACAGGCTACTGCTGGATGTGCACAGTCTCGTTGTAGTCGGCCCAGTTGTAATACCATTCGGCGACGTCCCAGCCCAGGCCCACGCAACCGTGGGTCCAACGGGTGGAGGTGGCGAGGTCGGCGTCGGTGAGCTGCTGGCTGCCGGAGATGCGGTGGATGGCGCAGCCGTCGTGGGTGAAATAGTTCGCCCAACCGACGTTCGGCACACTCCACTTCTCGACGGTGCCGTCGGAACGCACCACGTTGCCGGTCATCGTCTGGTTCTCAACACGCTGGAAGATCTTGTAGTCGCCTTCCGGCGTGCAGAAGTCGCCGCCGCAGCTGCCATCGGAATTGTTGCCGCGGCCGATGACGACATGGAAGGTCTGCACGACCTGGTCGTTCTCGTAGGCATACAGGAGGCGGTCAGACAGGTCGACGACGGTGTGGCGCTTCGTCTGCTTGGTCTGCATGGGCGTCACCGTCGCGTCGATCTGCACCGTGCCAGATCCTGCCGCCATCGCCTTGG
>JAQXZM010000075.1 GCA_029227215.1 Bifidobacteriaceae bacterium
GATGCCCGCGCACCAGCAGTCGATGCGAGTTCACGCCGTATGGCGTGCAGGTTATGAGAGTGGCAAAGTCCGCTGAAGTGCTGATGTCCAATGCGCTCAGGTCGTCTGGCAGGACCACTTTGATCTGATCGACCTGGTACGTGTAGGTTTCGTCGAGCACATGGAATGCGAAGGTGTCGCCTATTGCCAGCTCATCCAAGCCAGTGAATAGTCGCGCGGACGGCAGGCCGGTATGGCCGGAGATCACCGCGTGCGTGGTCGGCCCGCCGACCGGCAGTGAGGTGCCCGCCAAATGCCCGGCGGCAACCTGCAGCACGCCTTCATCGGTGCCGTGGTAGATCGGCAATTTCACTTTGATGCGGGGAATGGTCACGTAGCCCATGATGCCGGTGCCGGTCACGTCGAGCGTCTCGTTGTATTCACGCTTCTGTTCGTCGGTCATGTGCCAGCGGTCGCTGTTGGCGGCGAGTTTGAGGTTGTAGTCGTGGGCGGCATCGAGGAGTTTTTTCTTCTCTGCTTTACTCATGTCGTTTGTTTTGGCCACATAACCGGCCACCGCGTAGGACTGGTGCATACGATTCCACCAGTCGGCCACGGATGGGTAGGCAATGAGGCCAAGTCCGCCGATAAGCATGATGACAAGGAAGCCGATCAGAATGTTCAGGCCAAGGTTGTCTTTATTGCGTTTTTTTCGACGGTCGGCGCGGGTCATCGTTTCCGATTGCCGCGCGTCGGTTTCCGAGGCTGTTGCGTCGGTTTCGGGGTTCACCGCGCCTTCGGATGCGACGCTTTCGGCATCGCTATCCGTTATCTGGCGTTCTTCCCGGCGTTTGCCGGTATGTTTCTCATTCGAGTCGAACATCACTCGCTATCGTCCGGGGAGGTTTGCGTCGCAGCGTTTTCCGTGGTGTTCTTCTTGCGTGCCACGACGGTGATTGCGATGCCTGCGGCGGCCAGTACGGCTACGATCACGGTGATGGTGGCAACGTTCGCGCCGGTTTTCGCCGGTTCGGGCTTGGCGGTGTTGGTAACGGTGTAATCGTTGTTTTCACGGTCGACGAGCGCGGTGTAGTTGCCCGGCACGTTCGCTTCGACCACGGTGTATTCGTGCTTGGCTTGCAAGCCCTTCCACGTGTATTCCCAGCCATTGGCCGCGTTGAGCACGATGGAATCGTAGATCTTGCCGTCTTGCAGCAGGTTCATCGTCACGCTTTCGGGGCGCTTGGACTGATCCGTGTCTTTCCACACTTTGGTGACGCTGACGGTGGTGGTGGGCGGGACCGCGCAGTCGGCTTTCGGTTCGATGCTAAGGGTGCGCTGTTCGTCGGCATCCTTGTGCACGTTCGGCAGGGCGACGAGCATGGCGGCGGTCTGACAGGTAAGCGCTTTGCCCTGGTAGGGGGCGACGACCGCGAGGTAGAGGCCGTCCTTCAGTTGGCTGAAGGTGGTGACTCCGGCGCTGTCGGTCTGCTTGGTGCTGGCTGCGGCGGGCTTGTTTACGGCGATGTAGCCGGCCATGGTGTTGGCGAAGTCGCGCAGAGTTTGCTGGTCAGCGTTGAGAATATCCCAATCCACCGGGTATGCGGTGTGGTTGGCGAAGTCGCCGGTGGGCGTGTAACCGCCTGTGGCGGACCAGTCGGCCAGGCGGTACAGGTTGATGTCGTCGTTGTTGAGCGCGGCTTCCTGGTATTGGTAGGTGACGGTGAGGCTGCCTTCCGCGGCTGTGGCGGATGCCGTGGTGTTGGCGGCGGTGGCGGCGGGCGCGCTCAAGCCGATGGTTGCGAGCATGAGTGCGAACATGCAGCACAACGCCATGATGATGCGGTGCTTTGCCGTTCTGTTGTTCATCTCTGCCCTCTCGTTGTGGCTTGTCATTTCTTTCCCCTCGTCGGAAGTTCCCCGGTTTTTCCTGGTCAGGGTCCTTAGGATGCGGACAGCTGGCAACCGTGTTCGGCGCGTTTGCTGGCCATTCGTAACATAAGGACAAGTTCAGGACACACGGCTCAACATATGTTGTGTTGGGCGACGCGGTTGGGCACAACGTCTGTTGTGCGAAGTTGGGTGCGGTTGGGCACTGACGGCCGGATCCGGTGCGTAGCCGGATCCGGGTCATGTGCGTATTAAGTTATTTTGGCTTTTGCCGTGGGGTGGAATCAAGCGGATGCCGCAACAGCAGGCCCAAATCTTCACCCATTGAACGACCACTATTGAAGCATCGCGCTTGACCCACGTTTATTTTCTTGGTTGGCCGTGGCTACGCTCAGCGAGCGTTGCGACGACGGACAGCGAAGACGATGCCGAAGGCGGCCACCAGGACGATGGCAACGCCAGCAGCATACAGGATCTTGGTGCCCATGCCACCGGTTTCAGGCAGGTAGGAGCCCTTGTGGTTGACGACGTTGGCGGTCAGAGAGCCGGCATTCTTGTCAGCGGTGAAGGTAATATCGCCGGAGACCTTGTTGCCGTTCAGGCTGGTCAGGACATCCGTACGCTGATCTGTGGTGGTCCACTCGATCTTGTGCTCGGCGGTCACGGTGAAGGTGATCGGCTCGATGGTGTTGTAGCCCGCCGGGGTCGTGGTCTCAGTCAGGACGTAGTCGCCGTCGTCGAGACCGGAGAAGGTGAAGGAGGTGTCCGTGCCGGCGGGGAACTCCTTGACGGGGCGGCTGCCGGCGTCCTTAATCTTCTTTTCGAGTTTGAACGCGGCGCCCTGCAGGGATTGATTTCCTTCGTCGACCTTGTTCACGACGACCTTATAGGTGAAGACGATGACGTTGTCCCACGGGGTCTCGCCGGTCGGGGTGTTCTCGCCGCCCTGCTCGGAGTTCGGGTTGTTGGAGAACTGGAGCTTGGCCTGGTTCAGATTGCCCTGGTAGCCGAGGTTGGCCCCCTCAGTGAGCTTGGAGGTGTATTCGACGGTAATTTCGGAGCCGGCCTTGGCGGCGGTAACAGCGGTCTTCAGATCGGTGAACACAATCTCGAAGGTGCAGCCGTCAGTGAGACCGGTGGTCTTGAGCGTGTACCCAGCACCAACTGGGGTGCCATCGACGGCGACCTTGACGGATTTATCGTTGAAAGACAGGCCCTTCGTCTCCTCCACATCGTGGAAGGCGAGGTAGTAGGTCTTGTACTCGGCGTAGTTGCTCGGCAGGGTCGCCTTCAGCTGGAACGGGACATCGTCGCCGATGTCGTAATCGGCGGAGTCCTGCCAACCGGTGGTGGTGGTGTCAGTGGAGTCGTTGATGTCCTGGACCTTCTTCTGGAAGGTCGGCTTATCGACCTTACGGTTGATGCTCACTGCCTTGTTACCGATAACCTGAACGATGTACAGAGTAGCTGCATCATCACCGGTTACAGTTGTCGAATCCTTGGCGAGGTAATAGCCAGCCGGAACACTGTTCAGCGGCTTGGTGGCCGATACTGTACCGAACACTTCGCCGTCCAAATTAACGAACTTGTTGATAGTTTCAAGCTTCTTCGAATCGGAAGCATCACTACCAAGTTGAGACACAGCCTTAGCAGCTTCAGCGGCTGTCAGGTTAGCACCACTAGTACCAGCTTTGTTCGCGGTATTGAAGTTCTTACCAGCTTCAACGTTGCCAAGAGAACCATCCGTACCGTACGTACCAGTAAAGATCTGGTAAACAGAATAGGTGTGGGTATCTTCGGCAGCGACCGTGATACTACCAGTTGGATTTGCCGCCATGGCGCTGGCGGCGCCGGCGAAACCGGCGATGGCCATTGCTGCGGCGGAGACCACGGCAACAAGGCCTTTTAGTACCTTATTCATTCTTTTTCCTTTTCTTTGTTGGTTATATCTTCTCTGATGTTAAGTTTTCAGCCTTTTTGGAGAGGGCGTTCATAGGATAGCTACGGACCGCCCTCCCCTCTCACAGAGTCGATAATCATGATTGCCGCCTCTTTAGGCTCAAGGCCAGACCGACCATGGCAATCGCCACTGCGAGGAATCCCGCAGCGTACATCTTGTTCACCCCTTCGCCGCCCGTGTCAGGCAGGACGACACCAGGGGTGTTGGTAATGGGTCCATAATCGACGGTGAACGCGGTATTCTTATTGTAAGCGGCGGTGGCTTCCGGATTGGAAACGCTGGACTTGTACCAGTCGCCGATCACATCGGAGCCTTCAGCGGGGCCAATGCGGAACGTGTGCGGGGCGCTGTCGAGATTGAATCCGTCAGGAGCCGTGGTTTCAACGAGCTGATACTCGCCCCATGCCAAGCCCTGAAGCTCGAACTTGCCCTTCTCACCATTCAGATCAACGTACTGACCGGGCTGGGGGGAGCAGTCAGAGACACCACTTTCGCCTTTCACGCAATCCTTGACAGTTCCGGAATCGTCAGACGCATCTACGTATTTAGCAACGCCATTATTCCAAGAGAACTTCTTGATACGGGTCAGCTTCCATTCGGCACCACCCAGGAACTCGGTGCCGTGCTCAGAACTCACCTTGTTCCACTTGACCGTACCGGTCTTGCGAGTATTCGGAATCTTGTTGCCGGCAATCGGATTCCCCGAAGCATCGGTGATCGTAGCCGTGCCATTCGCAATCTTCACCGTATACGGACCGCCAGCGGTGTAACCGTTCGGCGCGACCGTTTCAGTCAGCGTGTACTCGCCATCCGCAAGATCGACCACGCGGAACTTACCAGGTTCGGTATTCATATCGCACTTGTCGGGCGCGTCACCGCAGGAGTAGGCTCCATTGGTTGTACTGGGACCCGTGGAATCGTCCTTCACTGTGATGGTGACGGAAGCGGTCGCGCCGGAAGAGGTCTTTGCCGTGATGGTGGTTGTGCCGGCCTTCAGACCCGTAATCGTGGTTGTGGTAGCGGGGCCCTTCGTGACACTGGCGACAGTGGTGTTGCCGCTGTACCACGTGACGGTGTCGGTTGCCGTCAATGTGATGGTCTTGCCGAGTCCGACCTCACGCTGGTCTCCGCTGATAGTGACCGAACCGATAGTAGTGCTTCCACCACCCGTGCTGCAGCCGGTGGGGGCAGTGGCAGTGGCCGCATGGTTCTCGACGGTCGCCACGGTTTGATTAGCGTCTGTCGTGAAGTTCGCAGTGGTGCTGCTGCCCTGATGGTACCAATTGCTGCCTTGATAGAACAGATATGTCACTGCCTTAAGATCAGGATTATCAATGGTAACGGTTAGCCAATTGGAGCAGCCGCTGGCAGTGGTCATTACGGTATCAGCCCAACCAGCGGAAGCCGTCGGGTCTCCCAGTGTGTAATGCAACTTCGTGTTGCCGGAAGTGTAGCCGTCGGCCTTGAAGTAGAACGTGGTGGTGTTCTTCGTGTCAGCAGGAGCATCGGTGACGGTAACATTTGCAGTCGCATACTTCGTGCTATCCGCAACGGAATATGCGGTTATCGTGGAGGTACCGTTCTTCAAACCGAGCACCGTGCCATCGTTCACCGATGCAACAGCCGGATTGGAACTGGTCCATTTCACGGCTTGGGGAACGCCATCTGTCGCGCCTTGCGAATCTTTAACAGTTGCTGTCAAGTCAACGGGCACCTTGTATACAAGATTAACCGAAGACGCAGATTCGCCATTGTGCTGAATCTCTACGTTTTGCACTGCTTTGGTGGAATCGGTGATTTGATATGCTTCGCTGGAACCTTGCTTCTGCAATTTCCATTCCGAACCGGACAGCATCTTGCCGTTATCTGTGCCATCGTTATCTGTGCCATCGACCTTCGACCACTCAAGGGGCGTGCCAATCCTCTTATTTGCGATCTCAGCGTTAGTCGAATTGTCGCCCGCGCTCGGAAGAAGCTCCTTGTTGGAGTCGGGTATCTTATTACCTTCTGAGTCGTAAACATTCGTGACAACGCGAGCCGTAGACCCCTCACCACCAGCTGTAATGGTGTAGATGTTGGTGTTCGTGTCGTAGTCCGTGTTATTGGCGGAAACCTCACGGATGTAGTAGATGGCGCTCGGGTTCAAACCGCCGATGCTGAACGAGCCCTGCTTGGAGTCATCGTCACCATACGCGTTATCCGTAACTGTCTTAAGTGCGTTACTTTGGTTCTGTGCATCGCTCTTCGAAGCGTACACAGCCCAAGTCGTATTGGGCAATTCTTTCTTGGGGTCGGAAGCATCGACCTTATCCCAAGCGATAGCCGCGCCCTGCGTGGAGTACGAGCCGTTCCATGGCAGGTTATGGCGTTCCTGGTCCATATCCAGAGCCGAAGCGGAGTAGCTGCGCTCCACATTGACAAACAAGCCGTTACTATCACCCACGGGAGTCGGGTTATACATGGAAAAATCATTGCCGACCCACACGCGACCATTGGTCGACACGTGTGATTCAAAGCTGCCGTTCGGCACAAGCACACTACCGAGCAGGCCTGCGGCGGGATCATCCGTCGTCTTGACTGCATTTGTATCCGTATCTCTGGTTGATTCGCCCCAAACTCCCTGAGCAGATTCAGCAGCAGAAATCCTCTTAATCGTAATCGGACCGGTTCCCTGGCCACCCTGAATCGTCAGATTCAGGGTCTGGGGGAAGTTCCACATGATCTGCTGAGCACGCTTGGCGTAGTCAGGGTCAATGTACGAACCGCCCAAGTCCCTCTTATTCCACCAGAAACGCCAACCGTTGTGGAACGTTATGTTCTGCGCACCGTCACCGGTCACATTAATGACCACAGAGGAGCTGTCCGGAATATTCTCGAAAGCGAAGCTCACGCCAGAATAGGAGGAGGAATTATTCAGCATGCTTGCGGGAAGATTGAACACCTGCATGGAGGACTTGCCATCGCCCTTGAACAGAATCACCTTTTCGTTGACATCATATTGAATCTTAAAGGTGTATTTACCGTCGTACTTGCTACGCTCCAAGTTGCTGGGCTGCGACGAATACGTGCCGGAATTTGTAGCATCCTGCGCATCGGCAGCATATACGCTGCTGGAATTCTTCAGGCTGAACAAATCCGTCGACAAATTGCTGATATACGACTTGAAACTATCAAACGTCTCATTGGTGGAACCGATCTTGTCAACCTTCTGGTTCCAGCTGACGCTTCCTCCGCTAAATGGATCATATACGGACTGCCTAGAGTCGTACTGATTCGGATTCGGATATCCATTTGACGGAACCGAATTCGAAGATCCACCGTATACCTTAGTTTCCTTGCCGAAAATATGCGCCTTGTAGGACGGTTCCTTGTCGCTGTTCTTCCCAATCCAGCCGGCATTACCCCAAGCCTGAGCACCGCCTACCCAGTCGATAGCTGAATTCAAACTAGCACCCTTGACTTCCAAAACGGACGAGCCGTCCTTCGGACGGTACTGACCGCCGAAGCCCACGATACCGAAGCGGAAACCGCGATAGTCCTTCACGCGACCATTCATTGCGCCATCTGCATTCGTATAGTACGTGGCCCACACGCCCTTGAGCGGGTGCAGCAGCAGCTTGCCTTTAACGGCGGTCAGGCCTTCGGCCTCGGCAGCATACGATCCGCTTGGACCTTCAGTGTTATTCATGGTGCCAGAAACCTTCTGGCCTACATACATATCGCCGCCTACATACGTAGCGATGCCAGTATCTTCCGTTCCATCGCCGGTGTCTGTCCCTAAGCTCACGGACTTTGGCGTGTAAATACCCGCCCCGCTATTTTCATTTGCAGCGTTAGCGTTACGAGAAGGAGTGAGGGAGGTAACCGCCATGGCGGCCACCATGGCGACGGCGACGAGGGCTGCGGTGAGCGCACAGACCGGTTTTACCCCGTGCTTCGGCGCTACGTGCTTCGGCCGTTCCACCTGATGCCTCATCGTTTCATGCTCCTCAAATATCTCTATGTACTGAATGTCATCGTCCCCGTTCTTACCCCTTCATCGGTGAACTTTTCACGTCATCAGGGGGCGCTGAACCCAGTTATTCCCAAGCATAAATACGAGAATATAGCGTTCGTTTGCATTGCGCAAATCGACTAACCGGCAAGTTTAGCGGGTTTACCCTGCATCCTGGTTTATTACACCCACCCCGCCCCACAACGGCACAACAATGTGTTTTCGTTGGAAAATCGCGGTTTTTACTGCCTGATACGCTGTCGCACAGGCATCGATGTCGTCACTCCCTTCCCTCCCGGGAACCTCGAAAACGGTTACCGGCACCCGGGAATCTATCGGGAAACCGGACGGCATCGATGCCTTATCCCGCAACCGACCACACCGTCCAAAATGAACGCCACGACTGTTCAGAAATAGTGACGAAACCGTCCACATCCAAGTGAACATAAACACGAGACGATCGACATCGAAATCTACATCCAGGGAACCCTCGACCTGCTCTACGTCAACAAAGACACCGCTTTCGGCTTCCGGATGTGCAACCACAGGAACCGTCGCATCGGAGCGTTCTCCACCGAAGGCGGACTCCACGTGAGGGGCCTGCGGGTGCTTAAAGACGACTGACGGGCGTGACGCGCGGCAGCTTCCGCGAGCGCAGCAATCCCGCTGCTGCACTCGCTGGGCAGGACGCAGACATTCGTTCGATTCCACGAACGGCACGCAGGCCTGCTGCCGCGCCCGCTTCAACCGACACCCGTGGCGCGTGTAGAATCCCGACCTGCGGCATCTGCCGGGGTTCTACACGCGCAGCATGCTCCATATGCATTCCAGCAGGGTTGCTGCCAGCACGATATTGATGACCTGGTAATGCCTTACATAGAATTTCTGTATCAGAAGCCCGGCACCGATCCAGGTTGACGTCGCAATCGTCCCGATGGTGGCAATCAGAAGTTCGAATCCGACCAGAATCCACAGTGACTGGCTGTAGGCGGTGATGAATCCTGTCAATGCCGTGATTCCGAACATATAGATTTTGACGTTGACGAACTGCAGCAGGTATCCCTTGGCGAAAGAGGCCGACCCCCGCCCGTCGCTGGCTTCGGGGCTACTCATGGCAATGTGTATTGCCAGCCACAGGATGTAGGCGGCTCCGATGTATTTCATGACCTGCAAGGCTCGGGGAAGGAACGCGCCCACTCCATACACGAATACCGCGCAGATGATCTGAACTACGTAATACCCTGCGAATATTCCCCAAAAGAGCGGTCTGCCCTTCTTCCACCCGTAATTGGTCACTGTATTGAGCGCCAGTATGTTGCCCGGCCCTGGCGTGAACGCGTTCACGATTGCATAGATGAAAAAGTTGGTCAACACGTATCCTGGCATGGTGGAATCTCCTTTCGTGGTATGTGCATGGCGTTGAGACCATTCATACCGCGAATAGAGATTTATAGGTAATACTTATTTTATATGCTTGTGCACAGTCTTTGCCTATGGATGTTGCGGAGCGTACTTCTTCAACGTATCCACGTAAATCGACCCAAGTTCCGACAAACCCTGACCTTTGCACAGCACATATCCGATGTGCATCTTCTCGGCTATTCGCTGTTTGGTGTGGGCAAGGGGTGTCGGCCCGGTGGCGTGCGCAAGCGCAGGCACGTGCGTGAGCGCGCCCCGTGTCATGGCGCCCAAGCGGCATGGCGGCCTAGGCGAGGCCACGTGCCTTCCACTGGGCGAGCGAGTGGGCGAAGCAGCCGCACAGCGTGGCGGAAAGGGCATCGACGATCGCGTCGATGCTGCGGCGCATGCCGTCCTCCACCCATTCCATCACGGTTTCCACGAAGATGTAGGAGTAGCTGCGGGAGATCTCGTGGAGCACGCCGTCCGCCACGCCCTGGCTTTCGAGTTCCTCGTGTGCCACGTCGTAGAGCAGGCCCTCGGTGGTGTCGACGAGGTAGGTGCGCAGCTTGTCGTGGTTGATGCCGGCATAGACGTTGACGATGAAGGCCTGGTCGCGTTTGAGCTCCTCCATGAGGCTGCGCAGCCCCTCGGGCCATGAGTCCTTGCCGCGGTTCTCGCCCAGCACCTTGCCGAAGCGCGCGTAGGCGACCTGTTCCACGAGCTCGTAGATGTCGTGGTAGTGGTAGTAGAACGTCGAACGGCTCACGCCGCACATGTCCGTGAGGTCACCCACCGTGATCCGGTTGACCGGGGTGGTCTGCAGCAGCGTGACGAGGGATTGCGCCAATGCACGCTTCGCTAGGTCCGACATAGGTCCTCCATTCCTCCAATCATCCGACGGCTTTGCGCCTAACGGTACTCACGCGGGCGGAATTCCGGCAACGGCAAAGCCCCACGCAACGGCACTATGGTAGTTGCGACCAACTATTTCATGCAACCACGGCTGGCGCGTCTCATCCAGCCGCCGCCGCACAATCGCACGCGCCGTTCAGATCCACAACAGGAACCCGATGTTGCGCACGAGGTCGGATTTCAGGTACCGCCCGGCGAGCAGCATGCGCATGCGGCCGAGCTTGCCCATGCCAGGGATGGCGAGGAAGCGTTCGAGCGTGCGCCGCGCCTGCGGCGGCATGTGGGCCGCATGGCGTTCCTCCAGGGCCTGCGCCTGGCGGAAGTAGTCGACCGACGATGTGCGGGACGCGGGGTCGCGCAGGCGGTCGAAACGGTACCGCCAGCTCTTCACGTCCTTGGCGCCCACGTCGTTGTCGCCATGCTGGCGGTAGTCCATGAGCACTGTCGGGTCGTGCACGATGCGGCCCATCGCCGCGCAGCACAAGGCGAGCCACCAGTCGTGCATGAGAATCGCCGGCTCCCAGTCCCCCGCCAATTCGCATGCGGCGCGGTTGATCATCATCGTGCAGCCGGTCACGTAGTTCTGCACGAGCAGCCGATTGAGCGAGAGATGGAACGCACTGATCTGCAGATGCCCCTCGGGCACGTCGATGGGTTGCAAGTCGGCATCGACGACCCGGTAGTCGCCGAACGCGAGCACCGGCACCTGTGAGCCGCCGGCGAGCCGCTCCTGCTCGCGGGTGACGGCGAGCATGTGCTCTGCCTTCGAGGGGTACCAGTAGTCGTCCTGGTCGCTGAACATCACGTAGTCCGCGGTGGAATGCTTCATGATCTCCATGAAGTTGGGCGCGGGGGCGCCGCAATGCACATCGTCCTCGATGAGCGTGATTGTGCGCGGGTGGCGAGCGGCATAGTCATGCAGGATGGCGAGGGTGGCGTCGGTGGATCCGTCGTCGCGCACGAGGATGCGCACGTCGGGCGCCGTCTGGGCGAGCAGCGAATCGAGCTGCTCGGCAAGGTAGCGCTCGCCGTTGTAGGTGGCAAGGCAGATGTCGATCATGCGTCCGCTCCTTCCGAGGGTGTAGATTGTGCAGGCGTAGATTGCGAGAATTCCGTTTGCGGAAGCGGGGCTTCTCCCTGCAGCGCGGGTATCACGAACTGCGTGACGGCGCCCTCCAATGCCGCGTCGAAGCACTCCTGGGTGAAATGCGCCTCGTAACAGGCACGCGCCGCCCGGTGCATGCGGTCGGCGGCCGTGGGGTCGGTGGCGATCGCCACCGCACGCCGCGCCGTGCCCTCGATGTCGGAAGGGTCGATCTGCACGCCGATCCCCTCGCGTTCGACGAACTCGGTGCTGTCGCCGCCGATGGCATTGAGCAGGGGCAGACCGCAATACAGGTAGTCGATGGACTTCATGCTCAGCCCCACCTTGACGGTGGGCTTCATGATGTTGAGTCCGTAGGCGCACGAGCCCAAGATCGCGCTCTTGCGCACATCGTCGTACACGGCGCCGTGGTAGGTGACGCGGCTCACGGCATCGCGCGCTTGCTCGACGAAGCGCTCCAGGCTCTCCCCCGTGCCCACGATGTTCAGGTGCACGGGGCGGATCGCGTTCATGGCCGTGAGCAACTGTGTGATGAGGGCGATGTCGATGATGTTGTTCACCGCGCCCAGGTATGCGACGGGGATCGGCGCCGCAGTGTCGCTGCCCACGGTGCGCCATGCGGCGCCCGGGTCGAGGCCCAGCGTGCCAGGGTCGCCGTGCGGGCGATCCTTGTACCAGTACAACGTGCGCGTGTGATCAGCAGGCAGGCCGATCACGCTGCGATAGCGGTCGCATTCAGTGGTGATGAGGCAGGCGCTCCCAAGATGGGCATCGCGCAGCCTGCCCCATAAACGTGCGGGCAACGTATGTGCCAGGCCTTTGACCGGAAGGGATTCGGGCCATAGGTCGATTATGTCGAACACGATGGGCACGCCGTACCGTGTGTGCAACCGGTCGGCGGCAGGGGCGAGCGAATTGGCGGGAAGCAGGAACCACAGCACATCGAACGGGTCGGTGCGCATGCGCTCGTCCAGCTGCCGCTCCACATCCTTGGCGAACCGGCCTATGGAACGCATGCGGCGGATCGACAGGTTGCGGGTGAACGGCGCCAGGTGTACGTAGACGTGGTCGGGTGCGCTGCGTTCCACCGTCTTCTTCGTGCGATGGTCGAAATCCGAGAAATACCACGTCACCTCGTCGCCACGGCGTTGGAAGAACTCGCCGATGGCATGCGCACGCGCCTCGAACGTCGAGGAGTGCGTGATGATCGCGACTTTCATGGGCTTCCTTCCACACGGCCGCCGTCATCCTCTGGCTCGCGGCATACGACGACATTCTACCGTGTATGGGCATACCCCGCAGTCCTGGCGCGATCGGACACATGAGACCTTGGTGAAGCCCTGGGCACATACTTCACATCTTCAGTACATAAAATGCACGTCAATTGCACTTGTTTTGCACTCATTTCCGGTATAAGATATCACCAAGGAGGCACGATCATGACAACGACGACAGAGATGACGAATTTCACTTTCAAGATGGATAAGAAAACGCGCGATGCCTACAGCGCGCTCTGCGACTCGCTGGGTCTCACCATGTCTTCCGCGACGCTCGCACTCGTCAAGCAGGCGGTGCGGGACCAAAGCATGAGCTTCTCGTTGCGCGACGAAAACGGCTTCACCCCACAGGAATCCGCCGAGCTCAAACGCCGCATCGCCGACGTGCACCATGGCAATCTCATTCACCACGGGCTTCTTGAGACTTAAGATTCCACCACACAAGTAAAGGCGATTTCTCTGGATTCGCCAGCGTACGAATCGACCAGAAAAACAGACTTATCTTCCAAGTCAATGATTTTCAGGTCATCGTCATCCAGTGCGGAGGCCATTACCAAGATCATTAGCCCCGCAAGGGCGTTGTGCGGGGCTTCGTTCAGCGGGTGAACAGGGCGATGGTCTCCACGTGGTGGGTCATGGGGTAGATGTCGTAGGCGCGGATGTGCGCGAGCCGGTAGCCGCCCGAGGTGAGCGTCGCCGTGTCGCGGGCGAGGCTCGTGGGGTCGCATGCCACGTAGATGATGCCGCGCGGACCCGCCGCCATGACGCGGCGGCACACCTCGGCGCGGGCGCCGGCTCGCGGCGGATCGAGCACCACCAGGTCGGGATGCGCCACGCGGGAAGGCACGGTGCGCAGCGTGCGGGCCACATCGCCCACATAGGCGTCCACGCCACGCACATGATAACGGTCAAGGTTGCGTTGGGCATTGCGCACCGCGTTGGCGGCGCCCTCGACGCTGAGCATGCGCACGCGCGGCGCGGCGGTGAGCGCCAGGGGCAGCGTGAACAGGCCGGATCCGGAGAACAGATCCCAGATGCAGGCGGACCCGGTGCCGCGCAGCACCTGCGCGGTGAGATCAAGCACATGCTGCACGAGGAGGTTCGGTGCCAGGCGGTGCACCTGCCAGAAGCCTGCGCAATCCACGCAATAGCTGAAACGCATGAGCTCGCCGGTGCCGGGCAGCGTCACGTCCACGTCCTCGGTGAGCAGTCGGCGTCCGTCGCACTGCCTGCCGTCGATCATGAGGGCATAGTCCGGGGCGTCGGCATCGGTGCGATGAGCATTCGCCGTCGCCTTCGCATCGAACGGCCGGGCTGCGTTGCCGCGCGGTTCGGGCGCCACGACGCGAATCTGGCTGCCGGGTTCAAAACCGCCCTCCCACAGGCGGGTCTGCGCCGCAACGTCGAGCACGCGCTCCGTGGCGAGCGGCATGTCGCTGATGGGCACACGCACATGGCTGCCGCGCCGGCGCATGGACGGCATGCCCTCGTCGTCGGCGATGAGCTCGATGCGGGTGCGCCAATGCAGGCCGGCCTTGCCGCCCTTGTCCGCTGCGTCGCCTGGTGCCTCGTCGCCAGGCGCGCGCACGACATCGACGTCGGTGTCGACGTGCCCCATGCGCTTCATCTGGTCGTCGATGACGGATTTCTTCCACGCGAGCTGGCCAGGCAGGCTCACATGGATGAGGTCGGCGCCGCCCACGCCACCGCCTTGGGCGACGGGCCCGGCGAGAGGCCACACTGGTTCGACGCGGTCGGGGCTTGCCTCGAGTACCTCGCTCACCTCGCCCGTCCAGAAACGGTCGGCGCGGTCATGCGGCTCGTCAAGCGTGACGCGCACCTTCTCCCCCGGCAGCGCGAAACGCACGAACACGACGCGCCCATCCACATGGCCCACGCACCGGCCTTGGTCTGCATAGCGTTCAATGGTCATCTCGACGTCCATGCGAATGCTCCGTCCTTCGTTCTGTGCGAATTTCTGTGTGCGCATTGCCTTGCGCACATAGTTTTGTGAATAGTTCCGATGAATGTTGACTTGCGCCGTGGATTACCGACCGTCGGCAGCCGCTTTCTCCCGCTCGCGGTGCTCGTGGAGAGGCGTGCCGATGATAAGGTACGACACCCAGCACACCACTGCGAACAGCGGCACACCGAGCACGAGGGTCACGGCGCCGAGCACGCCCACGTTGCCGCCCAGGTACAGCGGCACCTGGAAGGCGTCGCGCACCACGAACATCGCGATCCACACCCATGTGGCGATCGCATAGGCGCGCACCAGCGCGGCATCGTCATGCCATGCGCGGTACCACTCGCGCAAGCCGTCGGCGGGCGGGCGCCGCACGAATTCGACGACGAGCCCGATGCCCGGCGCCTTGCACGCCTGGCTCGCGAGCAGCGCGACCACCCACACGGCATTGATGATGCAGCCGGGAAGGTAGTAGTTGCGTGCATCGTTGCTCTTATAGGCGGCGTACAGGCAGATGAGCATCATGACGACGCCGGAGAGCGCCCCCGTGACCGTCTGGCGTTGGACGAGGCGTGCGAGCACCTCGACCGCGCACAGGGCGCCGCATACCCGGACGGTGAGCGTCAAATCGCGGGTGATGAGGAACATCACGAGGAACACGAGCCCCGGCAGCACGGATTCGATGACGCCGCGCACGCCGCCGATGGATTCGATGACGCTGAAGTCATCGGCGGCAAGGGACGCGATGCCGGAACGACGCGCCGGCTGTGCGGGCGTGGCCGAGGTATCCGGCGCCGCGTCATGCGGCGTGGCGGTGGATTCGTAATGCTGGGGTTCAGGTGCCATGCGCTGGGTCCTGCGATTCTTATCTCGCGGTTCTGATGTCGCGGTTCTGATGTCGCGGTTTGATGTCTTGCGATTGGTCGAATGTCTCGCGCGGTGCGCGAACTGCGGTGCGGGCGACGTGGTGCGCGGGCTGCGCTCAGCGCATCTCGGAGAACATCGGGCCGCGGCGCAACGTGGTCTGCACCTTGTGCGTCTGGTCGTAGCTCTGCGGCACGTCCGTGTCGTCCTTCGGAGCGGCCTTCTTCTTCGCGGCATCGGCGGCGGCCGCGGCCTCGGCGCGGCGCTGGGCGGCGGTCTTCGGCGGCAGAATCGGGATGACGTCGCGCGGGGCGAGTGGCTCCTCGCCGCGGCGCACGATGATCTGCGCGAAGTAATCGTCGAGGGCCTGCTTGTTGCCGCCCTCGCCTTCGGCGGCATCCCCGGAGAACACGCCGCGCAGCAGCCAGCGCGGACCGTCCACGCCCACGATGCGCGTCATCATCGTCTTGCCCTTGACCTTGACGGGCAGCATGACCTCGTCGCCGAAGCGGCCTTCCTCGATCTTCGCTTCCTTGTGCATCTCGAGAATCTCATCCGACAGCTCGTCCCACAGACCCATCGTCTTGGGGGCGGCGAGAGGCACGATCTCGATGGCGCCGTCGCCCAGCTGCACGGTGATGGATTCGAGCGGGCTGGGGGACTGCGGGTTCGTCGAGCGCTTGGCGCGGATCGTCAGACCTTCGACGAGCGGCAGGAACAGGGAGCCGAACGAGATGTAGCGGTCATCGTCATCGGGGTCGATGCCCTCGTCCTCGTAATCCCAAGGGCCCTGCGTGAGGTCGATCTCGTCGTCGTCCGCGTCTTCACCATCCGCATCCTCGTCGGCATCGGCGGCTTCCTCGTCCGCGGCTTCCCGGAGCTCGGCATCCTCGGCGCTCTCCTCGGCCTCGTCGATCTCGGCGTCAGCAGCCTCGGCGGCCTGGGTGGCGGTCTCATCGGTAGCGGTCTCATCGGTGGCGGCTGCGGCATCGGCGGCATCAGCGTCGGCGCTCGCGGCCTGTGCCTCCTCGGATTGCTTCGCAGCGGCATCCTCGTCGCTTGCCTTGTGCTTCTTCTTTCCGAAACCGAAAAGTCCCATTGTCATTCCTTTGCATGGAGCGATGTCTTCTGCCGCGGCCTCATGGCGCGGCGGCCACAGCTATTGTGCCACATAATCCTGAACGCCGCGGCAGGAGCCACGGCGTTCGGAAAGGTTGCGCCCTCGGCGCATTGTCACGCGCATCCACTCGTGTGGATTCAACGCGCGCATCCACACAAGCGCATCCACGCATGCGTGCGCGCCGCATGCATGCGTCACACGTCGTAGCGGATCGTGAGAGGCGCGTGGTCGGACCACCGGGCGTCGTAGCTTTCGGCGCGGTCGATGCGGAAGCCACGCGCCTGCTCGGCGAGCTCGGGTGTGGCGAACTGGTAGTCGATGCGCCAGCCCACGTTGTTGTCGAATGCCTTGCCTCGCTGGCTCCACCACGTGTAGGGCCCCTGGATGTCGCCGGCGAGGGAGCGCATCACGTCCACGAACTCGAGCTCGCCCAGCCACTTGTCCACATAGGCGCGCTCGGCGGGCAGGAAGCCGGAGTGGTCGATGTTGGCCTTGGGGCGGGCGATGTCGAGCTCGGTGTGGGCGATGTTGAAATCGCCGCACAGCACGCACTGCCGTCCTCCGTGCGCCGCTTCGTCGCGCAGCTGCGCCATGCGGGTGAGCATGGTGTCGAGGAAGCGGTATTTCTGCGTCATCTTCGTCTCGTCCTCGGCCTGGCCGGCGTGCACGTACACGCATACCACGGTGATCGTGTAGCCCTGCGGAGTGGTGACGTCCTCCTCGATCCAGCGGCCGGAGTCCACGTCCTCCTCGAGGCCGGGCAGGCCATAGCGGCGGGCGGTGACGGGCAGCGTGGTGAGCAACCCCACGCCGGCGCGGCCCTTGATGCGGCACACCTCGTCCATGCGTTCGAGCTGAGCGGGTGCCTCGATCTTGCCGGCCTCGGCGTAGTCCGCGGCGAGGGCGTCGAAGATCGGGTCGATCTCGCTTTGCGGGGCGCGCACCTCCTGCATGCACCACACGTCGGGCGTGTGCTCGCTCGCCCAGGTTTCGAAGCCTTTGCGGCGTGCGGCGCGGATGCCATTGAGATTGGACGTGGTGATGTCGATCATGGTGCCTCCTTGATTGGTGCGGCTGGTGCGGCCGGCGCGGGCAGCGCGGTCCGTGCGGCCGGGCAGGCCGTGCGCGCACCTGCGAGGGTGCGGCGCCTCGGCCACGCGGCCTAGTCGAGCCCCAGCTTCAGCTTGCCACCGGGGATGGCGTCGAGCAAGGCGCGCGTGTACGCGGTCTTGGGGTGCTGGAACACCTCGTCGGTGGTGGCGTGCTCCACAAGCCTGCCATGCTGCATGACCACCACGTCGTCGGCGATCTGCCGCACGACGGCGAGGTCGTGGGTGATGAACAGGTAGCTCAGCCCCTGCTCCGCCTGCAGGTCGTTGAGCAGGCGCAGCACCTGGTCCTGCACGAGCACGTCGAGCGCGGAGACCGCCTCGTCGCACACGATGACGTCCGGGTTGAGCGCCATGGCGCGGGCGATGGCGATGCGCTGGCGCTGGCCGCCGGAAAGCTCATTGGGGTACCTGCTCATCGTGGACTGCGGCAGCTGCACCATGTCGAGCAGCTCCTTGACGCGCGCCATGCGGGACTTCTTGTCGCCGATGTGGTGGATGCGCAGCGGCTCCTCGATGGACCGGTAGATCGAGTACATCGGGTCGAGGGAGCCGTAGGGATTCTGGAACACCGGCTGCACATGGCGGCGGAACGCAAGCAGCCGCTTCTTGTCGAAACCGGAGATGTCGTCGCCTTCGTAGAGCACGGTGCCGCTCGTGGGGTCGAGCAGGTGGAGCACCATGTTGGCGACGGTGGACTTGCCCGAGCCGGACTCGCCCACGATGGCGCAGGTGGTGCCGCGGCGCACGGTGAACGACACGTCGTCGACCGCGCGGAACATCTCCTTGCGGCGGGGCAGACGGAATTCCTTGACGAGGTGCTTGACCTCGATGACGGGGCGGGCGGCCTTGAGCTGCGCGGCATCCTTCGCCTCATGGTCCATCGATGCGTCGGCGGCGGCAGCGTCTCCCCTGCTCTTGGCGGAGATGATGCGCTGCGAAGCGAGGGACGGCGCGGCGGCGACGAGGCGCTTGGTGTATGGGTGGCGGGGGTGCTGGAGCACTTCGAGGCTGGGGCCGGATTCGACGACCTGCCCCCTGTACATGACGACGATGTGCTGGGCGCGCTCGGCGGCGAGGCCCAGGTCGTGGGTGATGAAGAGCACGGCGGTGCCCAGCGAGTCGGTGAGGTCCTTCAAGTGGTCGAGGATGCGCTTTTGCACCGTGACGTCGAGGGCGGAGGTGGGTTCGTCGGCGATGAGCAGGTCAGGCCTGCCGGCCAGGCCCATCGCGATGAGCACGCGCTGGCGCATGCCGCCGGAGAACTCGTGCGGGTACTGGCGGGCACGCACCGCGGCGTCGGGCAGGCCGGCTTCGGTGAGCAGGCCGGCGATGCGGTCGTTCATCGTGCCGCCGATCACGTACTTCTCGCCGATTTCCTGGGCGCGCGTGGCGGGCACGCCATGCTGCTCGAGGTCGCGCACGATGGCGCCGCGGGTGATGGAGCCGGCGACCCAGTCGGCGTCGAAGCCCGCGATGATGGCGTCGATGTCGGCATCCGCGGCATCGGGGTTGGCGGCGCGCACCGCCGCGCGGGCGGCGTCCATCAGCTCGGGGCGCTGCGCGGAGCCGAGGAACAGCTCGTCGTCAGCGTTCTGTGTCGCAGCGCCCGGCTCGTTCTCGGCGGCGTTGAGGCTTTCGACGAGCTTGGAGCGCTTTTCGCGCTTGACGCTCATGCCGTTGGCCTCGATGGCCTCCTTCACCTGGGTGCCGATGCGCCACACCGGGTTGAGGTTGCTCATCGGGTCCTGCGGCACGAGTCCGATGCGGCGGCCGCGGATCTGCTCGAGCTGCTTGGCGCTGGCATGGGTGATGTCTTCGCCCTGGAGCCGGATCGTGCCGCCGGTCACGCGGCCGGTGCCGGGCAGCAGGCCGATGACGGACATGGCGGACGTGGACTTGCCCGAGCCGGACTCGCCCACGATGGCCACCCATTGGCCCGGGTACACGGTGAAGCTGGAGTCGCGCACGGCAGTCACGGTGCCGGCGCTTGTGGTGAACTTGACCTGGAGGTCCTTGACCTCCAGCAGCGGCTCGGGCGCCTGCCCTGCCGCGGCGTTATGCGATGTGGTGTCGGTCATGAAATGTCCTTAACGTCAAAAACCTATCAGCGACTTGCCTGTGCCCTGCGCCGCGCTCAGCGCGTGCGGCTCTTGGGGTCGAGCGCGTCGCGCACCGCGTCGCCCATCATGATGAACGACAGCACGGTGATGGCGAGCGCGAGGGACGGCCAGAAGAGCACGGCGGGGTCCACGCGCAGCAGGTTCTGCGCGGCGGAGATGTCGCCGCCCCAGCTGACGACGGTGCTGGGCAGGCCGATGCCGAGGAAGCTCAGCGTGGCCTCGGAGACGATGTAGGTGCCCAGCGACGTGGTGGCGACGACGATGACCGGCGCGAGCGAGTTGGGGATCACGTGGCGGAACAGGTTGCGGGCGCGGGACGCGCCGAGGGCGCGGGACGCGGTGTTGAACTCGAGGTTCTTCGCTTCCATGACGGAGCTTCGCGTGATGCGCGCCACCGACACCCAGCCGAAGAGGGCGAGCACGAGCACGACCTTCCAGATGGATTCGGAGGTGCGGAACATCTGGAGCACCACGATGGCGCCGAGCAGCAGCGGGATCGCGTAGAAGATGTCGGTGATGCGACTGAGGACCGCGTCCACCCAGCCGCCGAAGTAGCCGGCGATGGCGCCGATGAGGCCGCCGATGACGACGACGAGCAACGTGGTGAGCACGCCGACGGAGAGCGAGGCGCGCGTGCCGTAGATGGTGCGCGTGTACACGTCGCAGCCCTGCAGGTCGTAGCCGAACGGGTGGCCCGGTCCGCTGGGGTCGAGCGAATGCTCGAGGTCGCAGTACGTGGGGTCGCCCTTGGTGAACAGCGTGGGGAAGATCGCCACGAGCAGCACGAGAACGATGAGCACGGCGGCAATGATGAACAGCGGGTTGCGCCGCAGGGTGCGCCAGGCCTCCGCCCACATGCTGGTGGCGGGGGCAGATTCGTCGAGGCTGTCGACGCTTTGCAGCGGGGTGTCTTCCACCGGG